>WQSN01000015.1 GCA_009787835.1 Treponema sp. | reverse complement strand
TGGCACGGATAGCCGGGGCTAGCAAAACTATGGAGGGTAATAATGATTATTAATCACAACATGAGCGCCATATATGCTGATCGTCAGCTTGGCGTAACCCACTCTGATTTGACCAAGAACATGGAGAAATTAAGCTCCGGTTTAAGGATCAATCGCGCTGGTGATGATGCATCTGGATTGGCAGTCTCCGAAAAAATGCGGAGCCAGATTCGTGGTTTACAGCAGGCTGAACGCAATATTCAGAACGGTGTTTCCTTTATTCAGGCGACTGAAGGGTATCTTCAGGGAACCCAGGACATTCTGCACCGTCTCCGGGAATTGTCAGTACAAGCGGCCAACGGCATTTATACCGATGAGGATCGAATGCAGATCCAGGTTGAAGTGTCGCAGATGGTCGATGAAGTAAATCGTATAGCAAGTCATGCGCAATTTAACGGCATGAACATGTTAACCGGAGGATTTGCGAGAGATTCGGCAACAGGCAGAGTGATGCAGTTACAGGTCGGTGCAAACATGGATCAAAACACAAGAATCTATGTAGCCGATATGACCGCTTCAGCGCTTGGCTTGATATCCATTCAGGGGGACGAAGGGAAGCTTAACATTGCATCCCCCGAAGATGCAAACATGGCAATCGGAACTTTGGACAATGCATTAAGAACAATTTCAAAACAAAGAGCCGATCTTGGCGCTTATCAGAACCGTTTCGAAATGGCCGCTCAGGGCATCGCTGTTGCGGCAGAAAACATTCAGGCCGCCGAATCCCGAATTCGGGACGTGAATATGGCATCCAAAATGGTTGACTATACAAAAGATTCCATTTTGGCCCAGACGGGAACCGCGATGTTGGCTCAGGCCAATTTGCGGACACAGTCGGTATTATCGCTTCTTTCGTAGAACTGCATAACAACACATACCGGTCTGTTCCATCAAAATGATGGAAGCTATTTAGTTTTAAGCGGATAAAGAGACTTCTGGACGTCGTCTTTTTTTCGCTCATCGGCCGCCTGATTAAAACCAGGCGGTCAGATTGAAAACAGCGGAGTTCGCGCCTTCACTGTTCATCCGGCCGCTTTATTTACAAATTAAGCGGCCGGATAAATCTTCTGCCAAGGATTGGCGGATTGCTGAGTTGTAAAACTCAATTTACACGGAGGTATATTATGACTGTAACAAGTATGGGATCCACTGTCCCGCCTGTTCCTTTACCTGTCGGTTTACGCGGACAGACTGCAAGGACGGAAGCGCCGTCAAGCCAGCCAGAGCCAAAAAAAGTAAAACCTCAAGTTATTAATTCCGCCGCCGCAGACTTGCAGCGAATCGGTCTTGTCTTCAATAAAAAATTGCAGTTTGTGGTTGATCATAACTCAAATGAAGTGATCGTCAAGGTCATAGATAAAGAGACCGATAAGGTGATCAAGGAGCTGCCGCCGGAAGAACTGCAGAGATTGCATCACAATCTCAGGGATACTATCGGTTTTTTGTTTGATGAGCGGGTTTAATTTTTCATAATTACTGTGCAGCGAAATCAGATTTTGGGAGAAAATCAGGCATATGTCCGATGTATATATACCAGGGGTTAGAAGCAGATTTAATTCAGAGCAGCTCATCGAAGACCTGATGAGGGTCGAACGCGTTCCCCAGGACAGAGTTCAGCGAAATATTGAAAATCTTCAGGCGCAAAAAGGATACTGGCAGGAATTGGGACGGCGCATAAGTTCTGTCCGTGACAGCGCGCGTTTTCTATACTCATTTCAAAACCCGTTTAATGAAAGAATTGCCTCCTCCACAGACTCATCGGTGATCACAGCCTCCGCGACCCGTGAGGCTTCCGAACAATCATATTTTTTTACAGTTAAACAAACCGCTCAAGCGGATCGCTTTTTATCCTCACCGCTTGATGAAAGAATGAGGATAGAAAGCGGCACATATACTTTCACTGTCGGCGAAGAGAAAATATCAATGGATTTCCGCGGCGGTACTTTAAGGGATTTTGTTGATTTGGTAAACCGCAGAGGCCGCGATAAAGTTTCGGCAAGTCTGATAACAATACAGACCGGAACCAGATCCCTGCTGCTTGAATCGAAAATAACAGGAGCCGCTAACAGGCTCGGTTTCCAGGATGACACGACAACAATGGCCGTAAATATCGGCATGATGGAACAGGTAAATGATTCCAGAAAAGAAATCCGCATAGCAGAAAATTCAGTGCAAAAAAAACTTGGTGCGGAAAACATCAATATAAACGAAGGCGTTTTACAGGCAGGCGCGCGATCTTCGGTGTCCCTGCCCATAGGAATATCCCTGAATGCGGACTCGTTATTTTTACTTCAACTGGAAACATCCACAAAGGTTGAAGCAGCAGGTATTATAGAAATCCCCCAGCCTCCGCCGGGTCCCTCCGTTCAGTCAGGATCGGTAACATACGGCGGCATTACAATAGAAAATGATCCGTCGCTCTTTCCAAAACCTGAATGGAGTGCACCCCCGCAGCCGGTGCGCATTGACGAAATGGCTGTTCTAAGCCTGACATTTTCGGATGGCAGTACAGCAAAACTGCCGCCAATAACCGATACCGGCTCATTTACGCAAAGACAGTACCCAATTGGCAGTATCGCGCAGGGAAGAGCAGTTGCTTTCCTGAACATAGAAAATACAAATACCCACCGCGATATTTTTATCAGCAATATTGAAATCCTTGATCCTACTGCGTTAAGCGGCGGTTATAAACCAAAAAACGCTGTTTCTACAGCGCGTGATTCGATTGTCTCCATGGAAGGAATTGAAATATACCGCCAAACCAACAGCATTAATGATCTTATCCCGGGCCTTACCCTGAATGTCAGGGGAATTTCTGACAGGCCTGTTGAACTGAATATTAAGGCTGACACAGAAAGAATCAAGGAAGCCATTATTACATTTGTGGGAAATTATAACAGACTATTGTCCGAGATAAATGTACTTACCAGCACCACAGCCTCCAGCATACCGGATGCCAGGCAGCCTGATATACGCGGAGATACCCGCCTTATAGATGAATTAACATATTTATCCGCGGAAGAAGCCGCCGCAATGAGATTGAGGCTTGGCGCTTTCAGCGGAGATACCACATTAAGTAATTTGAGAAATAACCTGCAAAGAATTGTTTCAGCGCCCTACCCTACCAGCCTGGAACGGGATCTTAGTTTACTCGCTCAAATAGGCATCAGCACCAACGCTTCAGACAGAAGCGGCACAAGCGGCGGTTATGATATTGCAAGGCTGCGCGGATATCTTGAAATAAATGAAAAAGCCCTTGATACGGCATTGGAAAACAAAGTGCCGGCCATAAAGGAACTTTTTGGATCCGACACAAACGGCGACTTGATCGCGGATACCGGCATCGCGGTTAATATTGACACTTTTGTAAGACCGTTTGTTGACACAGGCGGCATCATTACGCTGAAAACAAACACGATAGATTCACGCATCTCTCAGGATCAAAAGCGCGTTGATACCATGGAAAAGCAGCTTGCCGCGAAAGAACAGGAATTAAAAATTCAATACGCCAGAATGGAATCAGCTTACGCGCGGATGGAATCAATGGCGACTTCTCTTGATAATTTCAATCAGCAAAATCGCAACAACAACAGGTAAACTATGGAAATAAAAATTAATGGTAAACCGCTTAATTTTACTTTAGACAATGAAAAAACAATCGGGGAGGTTTTAGCCGCTCTGGAACAATGGCTTACTGACTCGGGACACCGCATGAGCGAGCTTTCAATAGACGGGGAAATAATTAGCGCTTCCATGATTGAAGATGCTTTTTCCAGGGATATTATGACGCTAAAAATTCTGGATATATCCACAAAAACAACAGCGGAACTTGCCACATCCTGCCTGTTAACTCTTCTTGATGATATAAAAAAATATGAAAGCCTGGACTATGGTGAAAAAACTCAATTCTTTAAAACATGGCAGAAAAGTGCGCAGGCAAAATTTATCAGTGAACAGTGGAGCGCTCTATTTTCATCTTGCGCAGATGTATTTTCAGGCGGCAGCGTAAATTCACGCGTCTTACAGTCCATTACGGAAGAGAGGCTGCGTGAAATTAATAAACCCGCGCAGGAACTTGTAAATCTGGAACCATTATTAATAGAAACCTGTAACCGGCTTGTTGATCTGCCTTTGGATATTCAGACAGGCAAGGATAAAAGAGCGGCTGAAACTATTCAGCTTTTTTCATGCGCCTCTGAAAAGATTTTCCGCATTTACAAACAACTGAAAAATCAGGGTTTACTTAAGGAAGAATCGTCAGATGCTTCTGAAGAGACAAAAGAAAAATCCATCCTTGCGCTAATCAATGATTTCGGTGAAGCGACAAAAGAGCTTTTACAGGCCTATGAAAGACAGGATATAATTCTTGTTGGAGACCTGGCAGAGTACGAAATGGCGCCGCAGCTTCAAAACCTTTACAAAGTCATCATGTTAAATATACGCGGCACTGCAGGCAGCCAATGAAAGTTTTTTCTATATCTCCCCTGCAAATCGACGTTTCGGATTTTGATCTGACTCCTACATTCACTTCCACAGATATAATTATATTTGTGTCTGCTATCGTTGTAATCATCGCTGTCGTAATTATTTACAATTCATATAAAAAAAGATCTCCTGTAGCGGCCGCAAAAAACAACAGCGGCACAAGCGGATCATTCAATATTTTGGCGGGTATAAAATTACATCAGATAACAAGAAGCATCGGTTTAAACCGGGAACAGAGAAAAATGGTAGATTTTGCCTTAAAGATAGACGGAGTAACCGAACCGGACAAATCAATTAATTCTCCGGCGCTTTTGGACCGTCATTTCAGACGGGCATACAGGGTAATAAACCAAACTTCAAAATCAGACGATGAGGCGCAGCACAAGCTGTCTTCACTCTTCTCCGCCAGAAATATGCTTGAAAGCAATGTAAGCCCGGACATATCTTCCACCCGCCAGATAAAAGAAGATTCTACTTTAGTTATCAGCCACGGAAAGGAAAAGTTAAATGTAACAGTAATATCGGCAAAAGACGAGCATTTGGTGGTTGAAAACCCTAAAAATCCGCTTGGAACCCAGATTAAGCTGGACAGGGGAGCCAAGCTGAATGTTATGTTATTCATGAAAAACAATAAAGGGTTTTCATTTGACACGCGGGTAGCGGGTTATTCCTCTTCGCATGGAATACCTTCTTTATTACTGACCCATTCAAATCAAATGAGATTTCTTTCACAACGGCGTTTCCGCCGAAGGCAAACAGATATTGATTGTAATTGTAATTTAGTATATGTTGAAGGTGAAGGAAGAAAGCAGCGTTTGATAGTTGACAAACACAAGTTTATTGGAAAGTTTGCTGACATTTCAGTTGGAGGATGTTCATTAAAAGCCAAAGTTCAGGTGCAGGTTGGCGCGAAACTAAAAATAGAATTTGCTCAGGGGAGGGCTAATGTAGCGGCTTTAGGGCAGGTATTGCGATCAAACCGTACAGGTTTGGCTACAATACTGCATATTAAATTTTTAAAAGCTTCCAGGAAGTCCATGAATTTAATTAACGCCTATGTATACGAGTTTATTAATGATTAAACATAAAAGGATAAAAAAATGAAAGTAGTTACGATAAAGGACATGATTAGAAAAGACGTCCCCATTTATTACCGCAAATTATATACTGGCGTTGCAGTAATAGAAATGACAGGTAAAACCGAAAATTACCGGATTGATTTTTCCCTGGAGTATAAACCTACAGGCGCCAAAGAAATCGCGATTACTTTTATAGATAAAATTGATTATCCATTAATACCGGTCAACAAGGAATTAAAAAAATATATTGATGAACTGGATTCCGCCGCCGGGCTCCCTGACTGAGAATCCCCCGGAAATTTCCGTAAGAGGCGCTGGTACAGAATTTATCTCCAACAGTGAAGAAGAAACTTTTTATATAGGAAAAAAAATAGCTGGTATACTAACAAATGGTTCAATAGTCGCCCTTTCGGGAACGCTCGGAAGCGGAAAAACCTGCCTTGCCAAGGGCATAGCCTGCGGCCTTGGAATTGGTGAAACAATTACAAGCCCGACATACACAATTATCAGTGAATATTCATTGCCAAATCTTACCGGAAAAAAATGGCATACCAACCAGCCTGTCCTTTATCACATTGACGCATACCGTCTTGATAACGAAGAAGACTTTGAGCAAATAGGCGGTAGTGAAATAATCAACTCAGGCGGCATAATAATAATTGAGTGGAGCGAGCGCATTAAAAAATCACTGCCTGATAAAATAATCAGTATCACTCTGGAAATTTCCGGGCCTGCTTCCAGAGTGATAAAAGTAAAGGAACAAATGTGATGAACATACTTGCAATAGACGCAGCCTGCTCTACCCTCTCCATCGCTGTCGCGCGGAACGATGAAATTATTTATGAAGTGAAAGACTCAGGAACAAAGCAATCAGAAATTATAATGGACTGTATAGACAGCCTGATGAAAAAAGCCTCTTTAAAACCGCAGGCTCTGAACGGCGTTTTATGTATGGGCGGCCCAGGCTCATTTACAGGATTGCGTATCGGTTACTCAATTGCCAAAGGACTCGCCCTCTCTCTTTCCATCCCTTTTGTTCCGGTTCCAACACTGGACTGCATTGCTTTTCAAAGAACAGGTATTAATAAACAGATAAATTTTAACAATGAGCAATCAACAATGAGCAATGAAAAAATTGAAAATAATAATAATAATAATCAGCGATCAGAAGAGATTATTTTAACTGTTATAGAGGCAAGGAAAGGCGCATTTTTTTACGCGTTTTTTAATGGTTATAAACGGCTGACGCCTGATGCTGACGGTACTACCGGGCAAATTACTGACATTATAAGAAAGGCTGATAAAGGTAAAATAACAGCTATTACAGGCCCAGGCGCTCAGCTATTGTATGACGCTCTTCCGCAGGAGCTGAAAACCTCCATAATTTCAGACAGTGAAATCCGCGGTTACGCGAAAGAACTGATACTCATCGCAAAAAATAATAAATTATTTGATAATGACAATTCAGTATATTTATTTTCAGGGCCTGAATATTTAAGAAAAACAGACGCCGAGCTGTCCCTAAAATAATTACCATTTATAGTGTTCGCGAATTTATATTCTGTCATGCAGCTTGTTTTTCTTCATTGACTCTTTAACCTATTCAGTATACACTTATAGTGTATACTGAATAAAGGGGTTTTTATGGAAATTTCTACAAAACAATTAAGGGTACAGCCTGGCAGGATCATAACGCAGGTAAACAAAGGATTGGATGTAACAATAACCTACAGAGGAAAAGCATGTGCAAAAATTATTCCAATTAATAAAACTGAAATAATAAGTACAGATGATACAGAAAATGATTTATTCGGAATCTGGAAAAACAGAAATGATTTGGAAAATGTAGAGCAATATGTAAGAGATATGAGAAAAGGAAGAAAATTTTGATATTTGATACCGATGTATTAATTTGGTATTTACGCGGAAATATAAACGCAAAGAAAACAGTGGAAGCAAACATTCCTTTTAAAATCTCGGTTATTAATTACCTGGAATTAATTCATGGAATGCAGAACAAAAATGAATTATGGGCGCTTCAAAAGCAAATAAAAAAATGGTCAACAGAAATTATTCAAATCAATGAAAGTATATCCTCTTATGCAATGTATTTAGTGGAAAATTATTTTTTAAGCCATTTCATAGAAGCGGCAGATGCTATTATTGCGGCAACAGCCATTGATAAAAATGAAATTTTACTGACAGCAAATTATAAGCATTATGGTTATATTCCCAATATTCAGATTCAAAAATTTAAGGCTTAATGATGATTAATTATTCATTATTATTATTCTGACATTATATTCATCAATTGTCTTGGACAAATAAATTATATGTAGTATACTTTCCCAAGGAGGCATTGATGTTAAATTTCACTCCGCCTAAAATGGGCAAGTTAAGCCGTACCAAAGTTGTGCTTATAATATCGGGAATACTGCTGCTTATTGTACTAAGTACCAGTGTTTTTATTGTAGATCAGACAGAAGAAGCGGTAATAACCCGCTTTGGCAAGTATGTCGATACAAGGGATCCGGGGCTTCATGTTAAACTGCCTTTCGGTATTGATCGTAATTATACGGTAAATGTCAGGACAGTACAGACCGAAGAATTTGGTTTCCGCACAACAACAAGGGGCGGAAATTTTCCGTCATATTCCAGTCAGACTGCTGAGTCTGTTATGCTTACAGGCGATCTCAATATTATTGATGTGGAATGGATTATCCAGTACAGGGTTGTCGATCCAAAAGCATGGACTTTTAATGTGAATGAGAAGACATCTACAATACGGGATGTGTCGCGTTCGGCCATTAATATGCTTGTAGGCGACCGCGCAATTATGGACATCATGGGAATTGAACGCAGTTCCATTGAAGAAGCCGGTTTGGCGTTTATGAACGAGACATTCCGCGGGTACGGACTGGGCATTGATGTAATAGCGGTTAAGCTGCAGAATGTTACTCCCCCGTCAGGTGTACAGGAAGCCTTTGAAGATGTAAATAAAGCCATGCAGGATTTAGAGAGGCTCATTAATGAAGGGCAGCAGGCTTACAACGAAGAGATCCCCAGAGCCAGGGGCGAAGCTGAAAGAATGATCCAGGTGGCCAGAGGATACGCTACAGAGCGCGTTAACAGATCAAGGGGCGATGTCGCCCGCTTTAATTCAGTATATGATGAATACCGCCGCTCTCCCGATGTAACAAGACAGAGGCTTTATTATGAAATGATCGAAGAAGTGTTCAAGAATGAAAAAGAAATGGTTATCATTGACCGTAACCTGCAGAATTTCCTGCCTCTGATGAATCTGGGAGGGAACAGATAATGAAAAAAGCTTTAACTACCATTATAATTATCGCGATTATTCTAATCGGTATTTTTGTAGCCGGACCTTTCTATATTGTGAATGAAGGCGAGCAGGCTGTTATTGTGCAGTTCGGAAAAATAACGAATGTTGTTACAAATGCCGGCTTAAAATTAAAAATACCATTTATTGACGAAGTGGTCCGTTACCCTAAAAAAATTATGGCATGGGACGGCGAGGCCAGAATTGTGCCGACAGCGGAAAGACAGTTTATCTTTGTTGACGTTGTCGCGCGCTGGCGCATAGATGATCCAAAAAAATTCTACGAATCAATTAACAGGGTGGAAGCAGCGTATTCAAAACTTGCTGAGATAATCGACTCCGAAGTTCGCACGGTTGTAGCGGAAAACCCCCTGCGTGAATCTGTAAGAAATTCCAATTTAATTCTGGAGCGCACTCCTGATACGGACGCGCTGGGGCTGGATGAACTTGATACCGAGATAATTGTCACTACCACACAATCCGGCACAAACAATGATATTATCACGCGCGGACGGCGGCAGCTTGCAGGGGAAATCCTTACGCGTTCAAGACGCATGGTTCCGGAATACGGCATTGAACTGATTGATGTTGTAACGCGCCAGATAAGTTATTCCCCTGAACTTACGCCAAGCGTCTATGCCCGCATGATCAGGGAACGTAACCAGATAGCAATGTTCTACCGCTCCCAGGGTGAAGGCCGCAAGGCTGAATGGCTGGGAAGGCTAGACAATGACAGGCGTTCAATACTTTCCGCCGCCTATGAACAGGCGGAGATAATCAGAGGAAGCGCCGACGCTGAAGCAGCGCGTATTTACGCGGATGCTTACAACACTGACAGAAATTTCTTTGATTTCTGGAGAGCGATTGAATCTTACAGGACAACCATGCCGAATTTTGATAAAACGCTTACAACCAATATGGATTATTTCAGGTATCTGTATTCACCCAGACAGTAATGCAGAATATCCATATTTCTGAAACAGAGGGAAAGCCGTTTTTCTGTTTTGATACCGGAGTGGAGCCGGTCTCATTTGCCAGGGCAAAAATGTCCATGAGCTTAACAGAAAGCGGCTTTATTGTTTTTCCCGATGGCTCGCATATAACATGGAAGTCATTGGGGGTGGCGGAAATCAACGGTTTTATGAGGATATGGGGGCCGTATTTTCCCGGTGAAAGACTGGATCTGCTTATCAATAATTCAAATTCTTCTGATAACGCAACGCAAACTGCGCTGAAAGCGGTAGTTTTCTGGATTAGGGCGAAATTACTGCTAGGTAAAGAAAATGGCGCTCCCAATCCAGGAGCCGCGTTTATCTCGTTTACAGATACGGAGGAATATCCCGCAGGCAGCGTTTTCTTTACTCCGCCAAATTTATCACAGCGCTGTCTTATGGCAGAGGGAGCGGATCAAAACACTTACTCAAGCCCGGATTTGATGAATTCAGAGGCCTCCGCTTTTTGCGCCGGAGCCATGTTATACAGGATACTGACCGGAAATCACCCTTTCCCTGATAAAGTAAATTTTTTCCAGGATATAAGAGACGGAATTTTTATCCCGCTGAATCAGGCGGCAGGAGGCCTGGATGAAAATTTGAGCAGTTTAATTCACAACTCCCTTTCGCTGCCAGCTTTTAAAAAAGGCTCAGATTCAGGCAAATTCCTCCGTTCAGGCGCAGAAATCTTAAGTAAACTCCTTTCATTGCTGATGGATAAAGAAGGCAATGTCGTCCCTGTCATTTCTCTGTTCCGCGAACTGACAGCGGAGGAAACAGCACGTCTGGAAAAAAATAAAAAGAAACTTAAATTAAAAAATATTACTGTAAAAGCAAACCGCTATGTTGCATATAACAAATTTTTTCTGACAGGAATTGCCGCCGCTTTGATTCTCGGCATTATATTCGCCGTAAGCCTGGTAAAAAGCCGCATGGACCGGCCGACGACAGCGGGATTGAACTCCGGCGCTGTCGTTGAAGGTTATTACAATGCATTCAATTCGCTGGATCATGTATATATGGAAGCATGCCTGAAGGGAGCGGACAAGAGCGATATAAATTTAGCGTTAAATTTATTTGTAATCGAAAGGGTAAGGCAGTCTTATGAATACAGAACAAATTCAATATATATTTCCGCGGAAACCTGGAAACAGCAGGGAGGAGATGAACCCGCTGAAGATGTTTTCGGCATAACGGATTTAAATATTAACTATATCGCGGGCAGTGAGACAGAAAATCAAATACATTACCGCGTAAATTATTTGCTTTGGATTCCAAACACGCCCGATCCAATCACCCGCAGCGATGTGCTAATTCTATCGCGCGACAGAAAGAAAAACTGGCAGATAACAGAAATCATACGGTAATCAGAAATGTATGCCTGAAAATTTATTTTTTAGGCATACATTTCTGTTCTGCAATAGCAATGTATTACTTAGTGTTTAAAATGTCTAATTCCGGTAAATACCATCGCTATCCCCAATTTGTCGCAGGCTTCTATTGACAGTTTATCGTTTACAGAGCCGCCGGGCTGGACGATTGATCTAATTCCGGCCGCTGCAGCAGCCTCTACAATGTCAGGGAATGGAAAGAAAGCGTCAGAGGCAAGAACCCTCGCAGGTTTGCTATCGCTCCAGGGGCTGCCGCCTGTATCCGCTGTTTCTTCTGAAGCTGTTTTTATGATTTCTGAGCTTCTTTCAAGCGACTGCGTCACAGGCCAGATACGGTTTACCTGCCCGCCTCCGATACCGGTTGCGGACTGCTCTTTTACAATGATGACAGCGTTTGATTTAACATAAGTTACAGCTCTCATGCCGAAGATCATATCTTTAATATCGCGCGGCGAAGGAGATGCCTTTGTAACTACTTCCCATTTATCTAACAGGGTGCGGTCGCTTTGCTGAACTAAAAGGCCGCCATCTACAGCTATATACTCATGAGTCTGAGCGGGAGCTTTTTTAAGTTTTAAAATGCGCATGTTCTTCTTCTTTTTAAGCATCTGCAGCGCATCATCATCAAAATCAGGAGCGGCGACAATTTCAAGAAATAATTCGCCCAACCTGGCCGCGGTTAACACGTCCACTTTTACATTACACGCAACAATACCGCCGAATATGGAAACAGGATCGCATTTATATACTTTCTTAAACGCGTCCGGCAGATCGTCTCCAAGAGCAATACCGCAGGGGGTATTATGTTTTACAGCGGCGCAGCAAATTTGGCTTCCTTCGGCGGCATCGGGAACAAGGCGTTTCACATCATCCTCGCCTGCGGGAACCGTTCCGTCTGCGTTTAGGCCGAAAGCGCATACAGATTTCCATGCAATATCCAAATCCCTTATATTGTTGTAACCAAGTTCCTTTCCGTGCAGTTGTTCCATCCCCCTTAAAACGCCTGAGTAATCGGTATTAAGGTAGAGCGCTGCCGACTGGTGGCCGTTTTCACCGTAACGCAGGCTCTGCCCTTTTGCCAGAGACAGCGGAAGATACCGGGGATATTCCTCGTCTGACAGATAACGCGCGATTGCCGCATCATAAGCCGATGTCAGATTAAACACTTTACCGGCGAGGCGTTTTTTAAATTCGAGCGGAACATTATCCGCTTTAATGCAGTTAACGGTTTCGGCATAATCCTGAGGGTCTGTAAGAACGATAACATCACGGTAATTTTTTGCTGATGAACGAAGCATTCCCGGTCCGCCTATGTCAATGAATTCAATGGTCTCTTCCTGTGACAAACCAGCCTGCGCCTTCTCAAAAAAAGGATAGAGGTTAACGCATACCAAATCAATTGTTTTAATATTTAATGAATTTAAAGTATCTGTATGGCTCTGCACATCACGGCGCGCAAGGATACCGGCGTGAATCGCCGGATGTAAAGTTTTTACACGGCCGTCAAGGCATTCCGGAAAACCCGTGACAGATGAAACATCCGTAACAGGAATATTATTTTCCTGCAGGTGTTTGGAAGTGCCGCCTGTTGAAATAATCTCCCATCCTGAACTGTTCAAAAATGAGGCAAGTTCAAGGATACCGTCCTTATAAAATACGCTTATTAATGCACGTTTATTCATTTTTCCTCCAAATTTTTTTAGAAAATCAGTTTACATAGTATTGAAATAAATTTCAATCTATGTTAACTATAAATACTCAGAGAGTTAACATGAGAAAGAATAATAAAATTACACGTAACAGATATGTATTTGCGGCGGTTTTTGCCGCTTTAATCGCGGTTTCAGGTTTTTTTATCATTCCATTACCAGCCGGAGTACCTATCGTACTTAAAAATCTTTTTGTTGTTTTATCAGGAACTGTCCTGGGCAGTTTTTATGGAAGTATCGCGACGCTCATTTTTATTGCCGCAGGGTTAATTGGAATACCGGTTTTTGTGATCCCCGGAGGCCCCGGTGTTTTTCTGACTCCCTTGGGCGGATATATAATCGGTTATTTTTTATCAAGCCTCGCCGCTGGGTTAATTACTGGACTGCCAAAAACAAGCGAAAAAAATGTAAAACTTTTTCTTTGCATCCGTATTGGAATTGCTTCATTCGCGGGTTTTATCATTATTCTGATGTCAGGTGTATTTTATATGATGTATCTAAATTCTATGCCGCTAACGGCGGCTCTTGCTTCCGGTTTTTTACCGTTTATTGCAGGTGATATAATAAAATTCGCAGTCAGTATTCCGCTTGCTTTAAAGCTGCGTCCTGTCGCGGCAAGATATATTAATTCAGAGGAATAAACATACAACTGTAATGAATAATGAAATTATTACGCTTAATAACATAACCAAATTTTTTCCCGTTTACGATGAAAATATAGTTCATAATGAACAGGCACGTGATGGAAAATTTTACGCTTTGGATGATATTTCTTTATCCATCGGAAACGGAGACTGCGTTATAATCGCCGGAGCAAACGGATCAGGCAAGAGCCTATTAATGGCAATCATCGCCGGTCTTGAAAATCCCAGTTCGGGAACCGTAAAAACAGCCGGCAGGATTGGGCTTGTTTTTCAGGAACCTGATGCGCAGATATTGGGTGAGACTCCAGTGGAAGACATTGCTTTCGGTCCCCGCAACATGGGATTGTCAAAAGAAGAAATACACGCCCGCGTCGATCTTGCGCTTAACGAAACAGGTCTTGCCGAAAGAAAGGACTTCCCCGCCCGCTCGCTTTCAGGAGGAGAAAAACGAAGGCTCGCGGCTGCAGGAGTTCTGGCCATGGACGCTCAAATAATAATTTTTGATGAACCTTATGCCAATATGGATTTTCCCGGCGTAGCGCAGGTAAACCGCCTGTTTCAGAAACTTATAACAGACGGAAAAACATTAATAATTCTTACTCACGAGCTTGAAAAATGTCTGGCTCTGGCAAATCGCTTTATCGTTTTATTCAAAGGGAAAAAAGTTTTTGACGGAAACGCAAAAGAAGCTCTTTCCCTTAATCCTGAACCGGGCATAAAAGGCGAAGATCCGCCTTTTTCAAAATGGGGCATTCATCATCCATTATGCAATCCCGCGCGGGAACTTGGAGATCTTCTGTGGTTATAAATAGAGAGCAGGCTGTGTTCAGATATAAAACAATAAAGGGGCCTCTGCATAAACTTCCCGCGATATTAAAACTTTTTCTTTTACTGCCGGCTGCGCTAATCTGCATGTCTTTGCCTTCAATTTGGCTTGGAGCCGGAATAGCCGTGATTATATTTATAGCTTTTATGTGCAATTTCACATTACGCGAACAGTTAACAGACCTGAAACCTGTATTCTATTACGCGGCTTTAATGTACGCCCTCTCCCTAATTGCGAATATTTTTGACAACTGGAAAAATTTATCATCGCTCATTGAATATAACTCATTGCCCACTGTCTTCCTTCCGCGCCCGGGATTCCTGCGCATCGCTCTTCGCCTGATGTTAATTGTGCAGTTATCCGCGTTATTATTCCGCACCACAAGTTCCATGGAAATTAGGGATAGCTTAAACATGACAGAACGATTCATAAGATTGGGATTTACCCGCCTGCCATTTGCGGGAAAGCGGATATCAAAGCAGAGCGGATTTGTGGAAAACATCTCACTGTTTTTGTGTTTTATTCCGGAAATTTTTTCCATCTGGTTTTCATTCAATCTTTCATGGAAGGCGCGGGGAGGCAAACAGGGACTGGATAAAATAAAAATGTCAGTATTTGTTTTAATTTCATTGAGTTTTGAAAAAGCCGCGCTGAAAGCAAAGGCAATGGAGGCAAGGAGATACTATGAATATAGATGACGGTCAATCAAGCAAAGCCAAGCTGCTCTTCCTGTTACGTGAAAAGCAGGGATCATCTGTAAGCGGGAGCATACTGGCAAAAGATATGGGAGTATCCCGCGTCGCGGTCTGGAAGAATGTTCAGAGCCTTGTTGAAGCAGGTTATTCAATTGAGACAGGGGAAACAGGTTATTCCCTTGATCCAAAAAATGAAAAAGATTTTATTTATCCCTGGGAATTCGGCGAAAAGGAAGCGTTATTCCATCATTATCTGAACACTGACAGCACCATGAACCGCGCGAGGGAACTGGCCCTGCGGGGTGAAAACGCCGGAACTGTCATTACCGCCGAAAAACAGAGCGCAGGCATGGGGCGTAACGGCAGGACATGGGTTTCACGCCAGGGCGGACTTTTTTTTACAATTTTAGAGCGTCCGCGCCTCACAATAGCGGACTATACACTGCTCTCCCTTGTTATGCAAATTGCTGTTGTCCGCACTGTTTCATCAATCTGCGGAACGCAGGCTTATCTGCGCTGGCCAAATGATATTTATATTAACAGAAAAAAAATTGCCGGGATTACAACAGAAATTTCCGGGGAGGGAGATTTAATAACATGGATGTCCTGCGGCGTCGGCGTAAATGTAAACAATCCCTCTCCTTCGCTCAAGGCGGCAAGCTGCGCGGATATTACAGGCAGGCAGTTCTCACGGCGTGAAACGCTCATAAAAATTCTGGAACAAACAGAAATTGTTAAGAAAAGTTTTAACTCAACCGCTGCGTATTTTCAGGGCAGCAGGATTCTTGCCGCCGAATGGAATTCACTGACCGACTGCATCAACGCGAAAACGGCTGTTTTTGAACCAGAAAACAAAAAAGAAAATAATTCAATTGATGTGCCGGGCCGCATTCTGGCCCGCGGAACCTTTAAAGGAATAGACCCCGCAGGACGGTGTATTCTGCAGACTGAAGACGGCAAAGGAGACCTGTATTTTAATCATGGTTCCGTGTCATTGGCGTTCTTAAACCATTAATCGTCACATAACGTTTAAAAAAGGTATGCAAACAAGATAAAATGCGTCCTTTAACACAAGCATCACCGCGCGGGAAAGTTCAAGTCTTGCCCTGGAAAGCGTTTGATCATCACAGTTTAAAACAGGGCATTCATGGTAAAAGCGGCTGAAATATTTTGAAAGATCGTAAAGATAGGCGGCAAGATGGGAAGGATCAAAGGATGCACCGGCTTCAGCGACCGCAGCAGGATACGCGGCAAGACATTTGATCAACTCCCACTCAGAATCGGAAACAAGCAATGAAAAATCAATGTTATCTGTCCTATGTTCCCTGTTGTTTGTCATCTGATCATTTTTCCGAAGCATAGAAGAAATGCGCGCGCCCATGTACTGAAGGTAAGGGCCCGTGTTTCCTGTAAAGGAAAGCGATTCTTTTGGATCGAAAAGCATATCCTTTGCGGGGCTGACCTGAAGTAAAAAATAATGAAGCGCGCCAAGGGCGATCTTTTCCGCTACTTCGCCAGGATCGCCGACTTCATCTTCCCTTTCCTTGGCCCTGATTTCAGCTAACGCCATGCCGCGCAGTGAGTCAATCAGATCGTCAGCGTCAACAACTGTTCCTTCGCGGCTTTTCATTTTTCCTTCAGGCAGGTTTACCATGCCGTAGGAAAGATGATACAGGCTCTTCGCCCATGGATAGCCCAGTTTTTCCAGAAGAACAAACAGCACCTTAAAATGATACTGCTGTTCGGATCCGACCACATAGATCAACTGATCAAAAGGCCAGTCTTTATGACGGCTGATCGCTGTTCCGAAATCCTGGGTAATGTAAATCGAAGTTCCGTCGCTGCGAAGAAGAATCTTTTTATCAAGTTTTTCCTCGTCTAAATTCACGGCTACGGCTCCGTCTTCCTGACGGTAAAAGATTCCGTTTTCAAGACCTTTTAAAACTTCTTCCCTGCCGAGCATATATGTTTCGCTTTCAAAATAATACTTGTCAAAAGAAACGCCTGTCCTCTCATAAGTTTTTTTCATTCCGTCGATTGTCCAGCCGTTCATCTTTTTCCATAGTTCTGTTGTGTCAAAGTCGCCTGCTTCCCACATGCGTAATAAATCCTGAGCCCTTTTCATGAGCGGAGCCTGAGCTTCGGCTTCTTCTTTTTTAATCCCTTTATTGATCAACTCTTCAACTTCCGCTTTTAAAGCCTTGCTGAAGTGCACATACCAGTCACCGACAAAGTGATCACTTTTAATTCCTTCAGATTCAGGAGTTCTGCCGTTCCCGTGTTCTTTATACGCAAGCATGGATTTGCATATATGAATACCGCGATCATTGATGATGCAGACTTTACGCACCTCGGCGCCGCAGGCTGCGAGAATACGAGAAACACTTTCGCCAAGCGCGTCATTGCGCAGGTGGCCGAGGTGCAGAGGTTTATTGGTATTGGGACTGGAAAATTCTACCATCACTTTTTTATTTTTCATTGTTGAAGGTCTGCCGAATGAAAAACCCGGCTCTACAGAACTGCATTCTGTTTCTTTATTTATTGATAATACCTCATTAAGTATTGACCTTGCCGTTATGCCGCGATCCAGCCTGATATTCAAATACGGTCCCTGCGCTTCTGCGGTTCCGTTCCAAACGCTTGATGCAATCGTTTCTTTTAACTTTGCCGCCATAACCTGAGCAATTTGAGGCGGACCTTTACGCAGAATCTTCGAGAAACCAAACATGGGAAAACCAATATCTCCCATACCTGGGTTTGGAGGAGTTTCAGCAATCACCTGAAACGCGTTTATCCGGGTTTCAATTCCCGATTCGCTTAATATATCATTAAGCGCAGATGTTATAATTTCTTTCCATTGTTCTTTGTAATCGTACATTGGAAACACATTAACCCAATTACCGGAAAAAAACAATATAAAATACCTGATTAATGTTTATATATTATTTTTTTTATATAATTTTTATGGAATAAAAAAACAAAAAAGTATATATTGTAAATATGATTGTACTTGCGTTTTTATTGCTTTTTCCTTTAGTTTCAGTCTCTGGCCAGTCATTGCCAGAGTGGTATATCCCGCTGCGGGAAGCGATCTATGAACAAAAATTATCAGCGGATGAAATTATGCCTGTATATAACAATGTATCAAACAGGGCGAAGGCATCCCTTTCCGGAGCGGCGCAGTATATAATGCTTTCACGCTGCGAATATATGATGGGAAGGGCGTATCAGTATGAAGAAAAAAAAGATCAGGCAGCATCTCATTTTGAAGAAGGAATAATATGGGCACAGAAGGCTCTGGAATTACAGGACAGCGCCGAAGCATGGCAGATGTTAGCGGAAAATATTTCCCAATCATGCGCTGTGCGTTCCGTCTCCTATGCCATGGCTAACGGACTAAAAGTAGAAAGATATTCAAAAAACGCCCTTACAATAGACAGACGAAACGCGGCGGCGCAGATTATGATCGCCGCGCGCTGGGTTTACGCTCCTTCTCCGTTTAACAATTACCGCAGGGGAATAGAAATGATGAGCGCCATCCCCGATGAAAGCAATATGCAAAAAGATGACTTTTTCAATGTTTATATAGGTATAGGTTACGCGTATTTACAGCAAAAAAACAGCGCCCAGGCGCGGCAATGGCTGCAAAAATCACTTGAAGTGTATCCTACAAACAAATACGCGCAGTCTCTCCTTGCAAAATTATAGAATTGGGGTAAATCAATGTTAAACTATCTGGCGCTGCTTTTAAGCCCGTACTACTATAACGCGCTGATTATTGTCGCTTCATATTTTTTTATTTTATCGCTTATTAATCATTATGAAATGTGGCGTTTTACATACGGGCCTGAATTAGTTGACGGTCCTTTGGTTTCCGTATTAATCCCCGCGAGAAACGAAGAGAAAAACATAGAACGCTGCCTAAACTCGCTAAAAAACCAGTTATACAAAAATTATGAGATTCTTGTTCTGAATGACAATTCTGTGGACAATACGGCAAAAATCCTCGAGCGTTATGTGTCAGAAGATCAAAAAATCAGGGCATTTACAGGCGATCCCCTGCCCGATGACTGGTACGGAAAACCTTTCGCGCTGCACCAGCTTTCTTCCCACGCGAAGGGAGAGATTCTTCTGCTGACAGACGCGGATACAATACATAGCCCTTCCAGCATTTCCTGGGCTGTTACAAACATGCAATATTTAAAAGCGGATATGGTGTCAGGTTATATCGGACAGGTTTTTAAAACATTAGGTGAAATTGTGACAGTTCCATTGATGTTCTTTCTTACAGGTTTTGTAATACCCTTAAGCCTTAACCGTTATACCAAACTCAGCTGTTTTACAGCAGCGATAGGCCAGTATATCGCAATCAGGCATGATGTGTTCAAAGCAATCGGCGGATGCGAATCATTCAGAAAAAAAACATCCGAAGACATTTACATGTCCCGTTATGTGAAACGCAAGGGTTATTCTGTCCGTTTCCTCAATATCACGGAATATGTTAAATGCAGAATGTATAATGGCTATCACGGGGCTATTGAAGGCATCGGAAAAAATATTTTTGATTTTCTGGGAAAGAATACCATTGTGATTTTTCTTATGGCGGTCGCGGTTTTATTTTTCCTTTTCTTTCCGTTTCCGCTATTGATAGGCGGACTAATATTGAAAAGTCCCTGGACATTGCATATATTGATTGTTAATCTTCTTTACACATTAACATGGATTTTTATGTTCCTTGGACAGCGTTTAAACTGGTGGTACGGATTACTGTGGCCGCTGATATTTTTAAATCTTCTTTACATGGCAGCGTGGTCATGGTTCAGAACCGTGTCAGGAAAAGGTTTTATCTGGAAGGACAGAAAGGTCAGCTAATGCCATACAAACATGGTCGCCCTGTCATAGACCTTTCATTTTTTTTCAGACTGGCATCTCATTTAGTTTTATTTCTGATTTTTCCTATAGCCTTTTTAATCAATTATATGATGTTTTTTACAAGATTTAAAAATCGATTCAGAATTTACAGTATAAAAAAAGCAGTTACTGTTTCCAATCATACGACTTTTCTTGATCCAGTAAAAATTGTTTCACTTGCGATTCCGTATCTTTTCTATCAGACTCTTTTGGAGGCTACCGTAGAATTTCCCTTTTTGGGAACATTCACAAGATTATTGGGAGGAGTGCCGGTGCCGAGAGGAAGAACCGGTTACCGGAAAATTCTTGAGATATGCGAAAGGTCATTTAAGTACAGGCGTTTTTTTCATTTTTATCCTGAAGGCGAATGTTATCTGTACAATCAAAATATCCGTGAATTTAAAACCGGAGCGTTCAGGCTTGCATCTGAATTGGATGTCCCCATTCTTCCTTTAGTTACTGTTTTTTCAGAAGGGCCTTTCCGTCCCTGGTCATTTTGGGGGCGTTCGCTTCCCAATGAAACTCTTGTTGTGCTTGAACCTGTCTATCCCAGTCAGTATGTAAGACGTGATGAAAACGGAGAACTGTCTGTAGACTCTATCAGGGAATTTGCAGAATCTGTAAGGCAGAAAATGCAAACTGAAATTGACAGGCGCAGCGGCTCTCATAAATTTTCCAGAGGACATTTACAGCGGATTAAAGGATTAAACGATTAATATACTGCAATGTATCATGAACTATTATATTTTCTTTTCAAGTCTCTCAATCCGCCGTAATAATTTTTCATGCCATATTGTATCTTCGCCAAAGAGTTTCAGTCCGCGCCTTGCGAAATCAAGCGCTTCATGGTAATTTCCCTTTCTCATCTGATCGAATGAATACACATAGACCGCGCGCTTATATCCTTTATCCGCGGCGTACTTTAAAAGATTATTCCCTGTCAATTGAAGTTCTTCATATTGTTCATATCCGTCACCTTCATTTGTTAGCTGCAAATACCTGTCTGACTTTCTGATAATATCGCGCCAGCGCAGGGCAAGCCTTTCAAAATTAATATTGTATTTTTCCGCCTTGAACGGATCTTCTGCGATGGAAAACATGGCGCAAAGGATTGAAGCAAGCCCCGTAATATCACGGATATTATGATCGCAGATACCCATTAACCAATCTGTTCCGCCTGTTTTTAAAAACTCAAACCAGATATCAGGGGCAAGAGATCCCGGCATATCGCCTTTTCGATCCAAACCCAAAATTTGAGTTTCGATTGAGCTTTGAGAACAATCAGTAATAATATTTTTCCAAAGCCGCCTTGCAGGATGAAGAAGGTCAGCGTGAGTATATTCAGGCGGTTTTATTCCATTCATAAGACATCTTGTTTTTAAAATATTTGAATCAAAACTTTTACCATTATAACTTACTATCACAGATCTTTCAATTTTAAAATTTACAAGAACCGCTTCTAAAAAATCATTTTCACCCGGATAATCCAGAAGCAGGTATTGCGTTACGCGCAATTTTCCGTCTGGTGAAAATTGGCCAAAAGCCGCAAGAAAAGCCACTGTTCCCGCGCCGCCTGAAAGCCCTGTTGTTTCTAAATCAAAAAAAATAAAATCATTTATGCAACAGGAAGCCTTTTTTGCCAAATCCGGAATAATAATCGGTAAAGCGGCGGGCATTTTTTTAAAATTTTTCGTCGGAAAGTCAATTAAAACTTCTCTTTTTAAAACCTGAAATCCGCAAGGAATCCAGCCTTTTTCTGTCAGAGATGTTAAATCAGCGAATGAACTATTTTCAGGCGTTCGTGTTTTTAGAGCAGCGGCGAGTATATCTACAGCAGTTTCAGTTTTTTTTAAATTTTGTATTCTTTTTAATCTGTCCCGCAAATTACCAGTCATTTTACCGTATAATAATTATATCATATTGTATAATAACGGCAATGATACTAAGAAGTAAATTTTTCAATCAGCCAACCATTGAACTTGCAAAGGCTCTTTTGGGCAAACAACTGGTATTTGGAGAATTACGCGGAATAATAGTTGAAACAGAGGCGTATCTTTATAGGGATGATCCTGGCTGCCATGCAAGCCGCGGTCCTACCCCGCGCAATACGCCAATGTTCGGGCCTGCGGGATACACTTATGTATATTTAATTTATGGAATGTACCATTGCCTGAATATTGTTTCCGGCAAAGAAGGTGAAGGAGAAGCTGTCCTTATCCGCGCTCTTGAACCTGTGCAGGGTATTGAACTGATGCAAAAAAGACGTAAAACAAAAAAGACAGAAAACCTGTGCAGCGGCCCCGGAAAACTGACACAGGCATTCGGCATCACATTAAAACAAAATAATTTAAGTTTAATTGACGGGCCTATTCAAATATATAATAACAGGATAAAGCCTGAAATAGAAGCCAGCACTCGCATTGGACTGTCCGCAGGTAAGGAACTGGAATTGCGATTCTATATTAAGGGAAACAGGTTTGTTTCAGGATTGAATTAATTATTTTCGCATAGACGCAGATTTGTAATAAGTAATTTTTATATTTATCCACGGATAAAAGGATTTCCGCGGATTATTAATGCAAAGTACACGCTATATATAGCGTCTCATTGCGCATAACGACACTAGACGAAAAGTGGTGACAGTCACTATACCCTGCAAACTAGGGGCGGACCACGCGGAAACCGATATTGAAATACCGGTAAGGCGGATTGCTGCCGTACCGACCCGCAGAACGGGCGTCAGCGACCGAACCGCTCCAGCTCCCGCCGCGATACACGCGGATAAACCCCGAAGAAGCACCCACCGGGTCTGTTTGCGCTTCGTTTGGGTATGTTCCAGACCAATCCCAGCACCACTCCAATACATTCCCGTGCATATCATACAATCCCCAAGCATTCGCGGTTTTCTGCCCTACAGGCTGTGTTCTGCCATTACTATTCGCGATATACCAGCCTGTATTAGTGTTTATCGCGTTACCTGTATTGTACGCTGTTGTTGTCCCTGCCCGGCAGGCATATTCCCATTCCGCTTCTGTCGGTAGTCTGTATCCGTTCGCACTGCGGTTCCATGTTACTGTCGCCGCTATTATTGGATATCCGCTCGCAGGTGTTCTGCCTGTTATTGTATACGCTGGTGTTAATCCTTCTCTCTGGCTGCGTCTATTGCAATATTCTATCGCGTCAAACCACGTTACTTGCTCTACTGGTAAATTATCTCCTTTAAACCAACTGGGATTTACTCCCATTACTTCCTGGTATTCTTTTTGTGTTACTTCATACTTACTCATGTTAAATGAACTTACTGTTACCTGCCATTGTGTTTCACCACTACCACGCCCTGCCTCATTAGATGGGCTGCCCATGGCAAAAGTCCCGCCGTTTATGCGTACCATATTTGCGGGAACTGCCGAGGCGGCGGAAGTTGTTGTCGATGGAGCAGGCGTTATAGTTGGCGCGGCAGAGGCAGGCTGGGTTGACTGTGCAGGAGCAGATTGTACTGTCGTAGTTGGCACGGATTGTGTTGACTGTACTGGCGGCTGGGCTACGGCTGGCGCAGGTCTTGTTCCCAAATACGCTGTTCCGTAAAATTGATTGTAAACGGCAGGGCGTTGAGTGTTACCGCTGGCGCTGGCTACATCGGCGCCTGTGCGGCGGAAGACTTCGGTTACTTCAAGACCGGGTATATTAAGATTGTTTAACAGGTGAGAGGTAAATAAGCCGTTCCTGCCTGTTCCGTCCGCGGCGGTAGAACCCGCGGCAGTGGCGTAAACGACAATACTGTCCGCGGGCTGGTGTCCAACAACTGAAAGACCGCGTGAGCCTGAACGCCTCCAGCTGAATGGATTGTCACGGCAGGCGTCAAGGACTACAACATTGAATTCATTGCCGGCGTCGTTCAGTTCGTCAAGCATTTCCTGAACGGAGACAGTGCGGTTGCGCAGAAAATTCTCGCTTGGAATATTGGCGTCAACAGGGATTAAAAAGTTCTCGCCGCCTGACTGCACACCATGGCCCGCATAAAATAAAAAACCGTAGGAATTTCTTGACGCGCCAAGCTGCCTTTTTAACTGCATGACAGCGTTAACCATCTGATCCTGCGAGGCGTTTAAAACCTTATCAACAGTAAAACCCAAAGCGCGCAGAGCGGCTTCCATGTCATTCGCGTCATTTACAGGATTGTTAAGATGGGTAGTATGTACATAAGCTCCATTCCCTATAACAAGCGCGAATTTCTGTTGAGTAAAAGAAAATAATGTAACGATAGAAAAAAGAACAAAAAAGATAATAAACCTTTTCATGTTAAACATCTCCTGTTGGTATTTTATTATAACAATTATGATAAAAATATGTCAAGGATAATAAATAAGGAAAGGCATTATTTGCCAATCGCCGTTAAAAGTTCTCTCGCCGCAGCCTTATTTCCTCCAGGCCCAACGCATGAAGGGCAGCCGTTTTTGCAGGGGCAGCGTTCAATGGCTTCAAGAATGGCGCATAACAGAGGTTCCAGGCGGCGGGCAAGGCTTTCTGTAAGACCGGTTCCCCCGGGATATTTATCGTAGATATAAAGCGCGCTTACGCCAAAGTGGGGATCTTTTACACGCTCGGCAATTCCAAGATCGCGCGGATCGCACAGCAGAAAAACCGGCGCGATGTTGCGTATCAAAGCGCCTGTGCCTGAAAGCGCTTCGCCGATCTGCTGCTCATCCATTGCAGCTAACACCTTCCCTCCCGCGCTGTCCGGCGCGAAAAGCAAAGAAAGCCCGCGCGACTGCATTTCTTCCTCAGGCAGGCTGATGTCCCCGTAGCCGATATTCTCATGGGTACGGAATCGCAGTTTTTTAAACTTGGTCATCTGAGAACGGACTAAAACATCACCAAGCACTGTTTCCAGGGAGTAGGGAGTGGGGAGTGGATGGTGGGGAGTCGGGAGTGGGGAGTCGGGAGTAGGGATTGATGTTTGAGAACTTTGAACAGGAAACTTAGAATCGTGAGTTGACATATCATCCCGATTAATCAAATCAAACTCCCCACTCCCTAATCCCAATTCTCTACTCCCCACTCCCCACTCCCCATTCCCCACCTTAACCCTTTCATCTTCAGTTAACACCTTAATATCTGTCTTCACCAAACCGTCTGTAAAATAATTAACATCGGCTTCCCTGACATGGCATTTACGGTTTTCGATGTCCAATAGTTCAACCATATACTGACGTCCGCGGTGGATATAAACTGCGTTAACAAAGAGCATTTCCTTAGCACTTGGCCTGTCCATCTCACCAATTACCGCGTTTCTGCCGTCTGTTACATCAATTATCACAACATTATCCGCTCCGGCGGAGCGAAGGCTTACACCTTCGGCAGGGTATGATCTGTCTGCCCAATGCCATTTCTCTCCTGTATAGCGCACAATCCCCGCTTCCTCAAGATACTCAAGCGCGTCAAGAGCATTCTCACCATAAACTCTTTCAATATTGTTAATCGCTGATTGTTCATTATTCATTGTTAGTTCATCATCCCTGAACGGCAGTTCAAAACACGCGCATTTCACATGATCTGTCAGAATGTACGGATTATCGGGGTCAACGCGGGCTTCTTCGGCGTTTTTACGGAAAAACCACTCAGGATCATTCATAATAAACTGATCGATAGGAGATACACTGGCAATAAACACAGAAACAGAAGTACCGCCCCTCCTGCCTGCCCTGCCCGACTGCTGCCAGAAACTGTTAAAGGAACCGGGAAAGCCCGCAACCACAGAAGCGTCAAGACCGCCGATATCTATTCCAAGTTCCAGCGCATTAGTCGAAACTACTCCCTGGATTGTACCTTCCCTTAAACCTTTCTCAATCTGGCGGCGTTCGTTAGGTAAAAATCCGCCGCGATACGCTTCTACCCGGATACGTGAATTGTCAGTAAAGATATTGGCTAAATCCTCATTTACATAGGAGGCGGCTACTTCTGTTCTTATACGTGAATGTGCAAAAAGAATGGTTTTTATCCCCGCCTTCAGTAAAGCAATCATCCAGCGACGGCTTTCACTGACAACAGAACGGCGGATGCCCTGCACAGCGTCTACCAAAGGCGGATTGTAGAGAATTATTCTCTTTTCACCGCGCGGAGAGCCGTTTTTATCAACTAACTCTACATTTTGACCTATTAGCGCCTGCGCGAGTTCTCCGGGATTTGCGATAGTCGCCGAGCAGAGGATAAATTGCGGTTTAGCGTCATAAAACGCCGCGACACGGCGTAAACGGCGGATAACATTGGCTACATGGCTGCCCATAACGCCCCGGTAAGCGTGGGCTTCGTCAATTACAATGAATTTTAAGTTGGAAAAGAACTTTATCCATTTAGGATGATTGGGAAGAATGCCTGTATGCAGCATATCAGGATTTGAAATGATGATTCTGCCGCTGTCGCGCGCCGATATGCGCAAACTTTCAGGCGTATCTCCGTCATAAGTCGCTATTTTTAGGTTCAGTCCCTCATCGCCGCCTGAAATTTCATTTAATTCCGATTGCTGATCCTGGGAAAGCGCTTTCGTGGGAAAAAGATACAGACAACGCGCTTTATCATCTGTTAATAGCGCGTGTAAACACGGTAAATTGTAACATAACGTTTTACCGGAAGCTGTAGGAGTGACAACAACAACATTTTTACCGGCTTGCGCCTGCTTCCACACTTCAGCCTGATGAATATAGAGCCGTTCAATCCCTCTTCTGTTCAAAGATTTTATAATCCGGACATCCAGACCATCCGGAAAGGGAGCATATACCCCATCCATGGCTGGCAATAACCTGTTAATTATGGTATTAGGTGCAAATTCAGGGCTTTCCAGCAGATTTTCCAGATTATCTCTTGTACTAGCAGCGGAGCTTCCGGCACTCATAAGCATATCCTACTCCGAATTGTTAAAACTGTGAATATAGATTTCACAATTTATCAAACAATTCTATCGACAAAGGTTTTATTATACTATATAATAAATAATAGCAGTTTAAATTTTTAACAGAAACTGAATATCGAGGAGAAGCGATATGTCTGATGTTTTATCCATAATATTGGGGGGAGGCAAGGGTACCCGTTTATTCCCGCTTACTCAGTTCCGATCAAAGCCGGCTGTCCCATTTGGTGGAAAGTACAGGCTTGTCGATATTCCTATTTCCAACTGCATTAACGCCAATTTAAGGCAGATTTACATTGTAACACAGTTCAATTCAGCGTCTTTACATCTGCATATCGGTCAAACATATATTTTTGACTCATTTTCACATGGTTTTGTCGAGCTTCTCGCCGCTGAACAGACTTTTGAGCATTCAGGATGGTATGAAGGCACAGCGGATGCCGTCCGCAAGAATTTTTCCCATTTCAGAACACAGAATCCATCATATTACATTATACTTTCAGGCGATCAGCTATACAGAATGGATTTACAGGATCTTTTAAAGAAACATATTAGTTCAGGCGCTGCCATTACAATTGCCTGTACCGGTGTTTCCAGAGACAGCGCAAGCGGTCTTGGCATTCTAAAAGCTGATAAAAACAATCAGATTACTGAATTCATGGAAAAACCAGGTCCAAGCAAGGATATTTCCAATTTTAAAGCTCCTCAGGAATTATTTAAAGATAAAAGCAAGGATGATAATTACCTTGGCTCCATGGGCATTTATGTTTTTAATTCAAAAGCTATGGAGGACTGCCTCGCAAACGACCTTACCGACTTTGGAAAAGAGGTAATCCCTTCTGCAATCAGCAAATTAAAGGTAAACGCTTACATTTTTAACGGCTATTGGGAAGACATTGGCACAATCAGAAATTTCTATGAAACTAACCTTGAGTTAACCACACTAAAACCACGTTTTGACTTTTATGATGAGCATAAACCAATTTATACCCACATGCGCAACCTCCCTCCATCCAAGATGAATTTTTCAAACATGAATCAATCAATAGCGTCGGAAGGCTGTATTATCACAAACGCCAATATCACGAATTCAATTGTCGGTATCCGTACACTTATAGAAAGCGGTTCAAGCCTTAACGGTGTTATATGTATGGGAGCTGACTATTACGAAACAGAGGTTCAGAAAGCGCAAAACGCCGAAGCCAGAGTGCCAAATGTAGGAATTGGCCGCGGCGTAATAATAAAAGGGGCGATAATCGACAAGAATGTGTGTATCGGCGAAGGCTGCCGTATTGGAGTAGACGACATTAAACGGTCAGACGGCAACTACGGGTATTACTATATTGTGGATGGGATCATTGTAATACCAAAGAATACGATTCTATATCCGGGAACTGTAATTTAAAAACAAGGAATGAGCTATTAAAAGAAAAATTCCCATTATTATTTGCGGTTTTATATTATTATTTTTTTTTTCATGTTTAAAATCCAACGCAGTGAATGAAAATAATAAGTCAATAACACCGTCTGTTACAACACCCGCCTCTCATGAAGAACCGGATGCTCAAATTGATGGTTCATCAGGTGAAGATACAAATCCGGATATTTCCGCCTTTTCTATTGTTTTTACAAACGCACAACTACCGGCAAATATATCAGGTAAAATACAGCAAAATATATTATCAAATCCTTTTTTTATCCTTGAATTAACCGCCATTTTACAAAGCGATCCGTATTTGTGGATTCTTGTAGACAAGGAGCGCTCTCTTTCCGGAAATTATGAACCCCAGGATCTTGTTGAATTAAATAACGGTTCCTACAGAATAAACAGGGATGATCTGTATCTGAGAAACGCCGCCGCCGCATCACTGGAAGAGATGGCCAGTGCAGCCAGAGCCGAAGGATTGGTATTGACAGCGTCTTCAGCTTACCGTTCATACAGTTATCAGGTACAGCTTTACCAGCGTTATGTGAATGAAATGGGTCAGAATGCGGCGGATAAAATATCCGCCCGTCCCGGGCACAGCCAGCATCAGTTGGGGTTAGTTGTGGACTTCGGTTCCATAGACGACTCCTTCGCTTTAACCGGGGAAAGCCGCTGGCTTACAGCTAACGCTTCGCGTTTCGGCTGGTCGCTCTCATACCCTCAAGGCTATGAAGGAGTAACCGGCTACAGTTGGGAAAGCTGGCATTACCGGTATATGGGAAAGGCACTTGCGGCGTTTATTGATAATTATTTTAACGGAATACAGCAGTATGCCCTAAGGTTTATCCATGAATGGATTAAATTGAATTAAGCGGCGTTCATATATACTGACTGGTTTCTACCAGTTCCTGCTCCGCGTTAACGGTGTTCTTCACGCGCAGTTTAATCTCTCCGTTTCTGCCGTCAGCTGTAAAAACCGTGCCAGGTTCCCAGCAGCCGTCCAGAATAAGTTCTGATAACGGGCATTCCAGTTCTTTTTGAATGGTGCGGCGTAAAGGTCTGCCGCCGTATTTTGGATCCCAGCCTTTGTCAATCAGGATGTTCTTTGCGGTCCTTGAAATTCTTATTCCGAAATTTTGCTCTGCAAGACGGTTTGATAGATCATCCAGTTCGATGTCAAAAATCATTTCAATCTGTTTACGGTTTAATGGATTAAAAACCATAATTTCATCAACCCTGTTGATAAATTCGGGATTGAAAATTCTGCGCAGTTCTGACATGGCAGCCGATTCAATTTCTGAAACGCTCATAAGGCCGCTGCCGGAAGAAAAACCCAGCCTTGAATCTTTTGAAATCTCACGAATACCAGCGTTACTCGTCATTATTATAACGGTATTGCGGAAATTTACAGTGTGGCCAAGCGAATCTTTAAGTTCGCCTTCTTCCATTACCTGAAGCAAAATATTGAAAATATCGCTATGCGCTTTTTCCACCTCATCAAACAGAATAATACGGTATGGATTCCGCCTGATTTTTTCCGTAAGCATTCCGCCCTCATCATAACCGATATAACCAGGCGGCGCGCCTACAAGACGGGATGCATTATGCTTTTCCATATAATCAGACATATCGATCCGTACAAGAGCGTCTTCGCTTGCGAACAGATACTGCGCGAGTTTTCTGGCAAGAAGCGTCTTGCCTACTCCTGTTGGTCCAAGGAATATAAAAGAACCCATAGGACGGCGCGGAGATGAAACACCCGCTCTGGATCGCCTGATGGCCGAAGCAATCCGTCTAATCGCTTCATTCTGCCCTATTACGGATTTTTGTAGTTCATCTTCCATAACAAGCAGGCGGCGTGATTCCCTTTCCTCAAGATGCATAACCGGTATTCCAGTTGATTCTGTAACAATACGGCGGACATCTTCTTCTGTAACTTGCGGAAATTCATTCAGTGAAGCCCGTTCCCATGCCGCGTGCGCATCTTCCAGGCGCACCCGCAGTGCGCGTACTTTATCGCGGACTTCGGCGGCATGTTCATAATCCTGAGCGCTTACAAACGCATTCTTCTCTTCACATAACTTTGTTATTTCTGTTTCAAGACCGGCGATTTCAGGCGGTTCATCGCGCGTTTCCAGTTTGCGCATTGCGCCGGCTTCATCAAGAATGTCTATTGCCTTGTCCGGCATAAACCTGCCCATTATATAACGTTGTGCGAGTTTCGCGGCAAGGGTAACAGAACTTTCAGTATATCTTACTTTATGATGCTCTTCGTACTTTTTCTGAATGCCTTTTAGAATCTCAACTGTATCATCAAAATTTGGTTCATTGACTATTACAGCCTGAAAACGGCGTTCAAGCGCGGCGTCTTTTTCAAAATGTTTGCGATATTCGGCAAGCGTTGTCGCTCCAATGCAGCGAATCTCGCCGCGGGCAAGACCAGGTTTGAGCATATTCGAAGCGTCAAGTGTTCCTTCCGCTCCGCCCGCTCCGATTATTGTATGAATTTCATCAATAAAGAGAATTATATTACCCGCCTGACTAACTTCCCGGATGATTTTTTTAATTCGATCTTCAAACTCTCCGCGGTACTTTGTTCCGGCGACAACCAGCCCCATGTCAAGACATAGTATACGCTTACCAGCCAGAGCTTCCGGAACATCCTCACTGATTAAATAATGAGCCAGCCCTTCCGCAATCGCTGTTTTTCCGACACCCGGCTCTCCTGCCAAAATCGGGTTGTTTTTTGTACGTCTTGCCAGTATACGGACAGCCCTGTTAATTTCAGCTTTTCTGCCTACAACAGGATCAAGTTTACCAGCTCTGGCAAGCGCGGTAAGATCGCGTGAAAAATTATCCAGAATTGGAGTAAGTACTGGATATGTAGCAGGCTTTATCCTCTGGGTTTGACGCTCTGTTTCTACACCGCTTCTATGGGGAATAACAGGCCGTTCCCTGTGAACAATATAGGGCTGATATTTTTCCACAGGCACATACCCATCATCACTTCGGGCTCCCGGCTGGCTGAATGTGGTTTGAATTATCACCCTCATCATATCAGTATCCACTGCCCGCTGATTTAAATAGACCTGAACGCTGGAATCCTGTTCCCTCATGGCTGCGAAAAGTATATGTTCAGTACCAAGATAATCGCTTCCCATCGCTCTTGCTTCTTCTGTTGCGACATCAAGCATATTTTTTGTACGTTTTGAAGGAGGAACCTCTCCGCGAATTATAAGACCCGGTATCCTCGGGATGGAACTTTCAAGTATATGTTTAAATTCCGGCAAATCTATCCGCAGGAAAACAAGCGCCTTGCAGGCAGTTCCTCCGCCTTCCTTGAGCATCGCTATAATAATATGCTCCGGCAATAACTGATCAGAATTAAAACGCCGCGCTTCTTCCTGTGCGTTTATTGATAATAGTCTTTCTACCCGTTGTGTTAAACCTTTGAACAAAAAGCACCTCTTTGCTGTTTTTTTAAATTTAGTACATTTCGGGGTGTTTTTCAATGTTTTTTCACAAAAGTAATACTATACAGATATGTATGCTTTATTAATTATGTTTGGGGACCTGTCAGGAGCACAAGCACCGTGGCGGGGCACGGCACTTTGCCCCAGACACCCCTAAAACATTTATTTAAGCATACATTTTTGAATTATAGTTGTTTTGTTCCATTACTGAGTGATTGGCAGGGGTGTGAAAGATTTTTTTTTATAAATTGCAGTCGTTAAAAATCAATATACCGTTATCCATTCCCATTACGATTCCTTTACACCTGCCCAATCAGCAGATCAGTGACTGTGTCATCGTCCATATGGCGGCCGTAGAGATGTTCAAAAAGGAAGCGGATATCTTCGGGAACAATGTTAATAAAGTGACAGCCGAAGTACTGAGCGGATTTGTCCTTGAAACGGCGGACAATTTTCGCTATCACATTGATTGAACGGTTGGGAGCTTCAATGGTTACCGTTAGTTCAGAATCTATCAAAAGCGTCGAGGCAAGAACGCTGCTATGCGGATAAGCGAAAAGCAGACCTGATGCGCTCATGTCAAGAACCCTGCCCCTGAATGATTCATTTTCTACCTTGCCGTGTTCAAAGTATCCGTTTTCCTTCAGCGCGAAGGCCAGAACTTTGGTATATTCATACACATTATCAATTACGCTGTAATCAATGGGAAGGCGGTCTTCCTTGTCTATCCAGATATGGACATAACCTATCACATATTCCTGAAACAGAATTGGTATCCACGCATCAGAATAAATTCCGTCATCATATTTTTGTTTAATAAAACGGGTGCACATTTCGGCAAGATAAGCCTGGCCTGTTCCGGTGCTTTCAAGATAACGTTTGAACAGATCCTCTGTTATAATTCTTTTTTTGGGATATGGATCGTTCTTTGGCAGGCGTCCGACCGTTGAAGGCACAAAGAGGGTTTTACCGGTTTCCGACACAATTCTTTCTTCGATATTTTCTGGTTTTTTGTCCTTAAAATTTACAATCTTGTACCCGTCGGCATAATTCTTCAGCAGGTTTGTTATCTGCATGATCAGTCCTGAAAGATTGCGAGGATCCAGACTGCGAATCAGTTCTTCATGATCAAGAGTTTCATATTCCGACAGTTTGGGCAGTGAAAGTTTGTAACGATCGCCCCGGAAGGTAAAAACAATTTTTAAATCAGATGGAGTATCAACTCTCAGATAATCACGATCTAGATCCTTATAAAGCATCTGAGGAACTTTACAGACTATCAAATCATCATGAAAGGTTTGAATTTCCGCGGAAAAATCCACAACCTGTCCCCTGTATTTAAAAAGCAAATCAAGTCTTGACAGCGGTTTTGGTCTGCCTATTGATCTGTCGGGGCGCAGCGTCATTTCATCGTTAACAGGATGTTCAAGAGTCATGGTATACTCAGCGCGATCCTTCATGTACATTATTGGCAATTGAGCGTCATATAACACTTTAAAGAGATATTCCCTTTCAATACGCCCTACCGGTGTACCCATAATTCATCCTGAATATATCTACAGAAAAATCATTTTTACGTTTCTTTTTAAAAAAACCTTTCATAGGGAGAAAAATCAAAACGCTGCAATTCGCGTTTTTCCTCGTCGCGGGTTTTCGCTTCATCAAGAATCATTTCCTCAAAAGTCCAGTTCCCCGTTATTATAATATTTATCTCTCCGTCAGCTTCCTCTTCTGTCTGCCTGGTCACATATCTTATAAACAGTTCGCCCGTTATGCCAAACTCTCTGCCAATGAACCGGATTAAAAAAGAAACAGAACCGTCCGGTTCTCCCTTACCGCTTCCAATCCTGTAACTTTCGCTTTCAACGGCTCTCAGCAATGATAAATAATTTTCACGTAATGACGCGTTAATGCCGGCCAGGGCGGGATGGGTCATTTCTCCTGATATGAAACCTGAAGCGATTCTATTGGCGAATGAGTACGCGTCAACAGGCGCTTCTCCCCTTCCCAATTCTCCAATTACAGTATCAACCGGATAACGCGGAGATTCTCCCCGCCTGGGTCTAAGTAATTCCTCGGGGATTGATCCTCTGGTTAAAACAATATCCCGATTCTGGGCAAGCGCTATTAACGAAGTAAAAAAAAATAAGCCGGTTAGGCAAATAGTATATTTAAAAGGATATTTCATTCCTGATTCAATTCTAGCATATTCACTGTGAAAATTCTATAATAAATTAATAAATGAAAAAGACTGTTGAAGCTTCGCTAACCGAAGATTATACCCATCCTGTCAGAGATGTATTATGGGGTCATATTTTTATGACAGAGAAACTGGCGCAATTAACAGTATCGGCTCCATTTATACGGCTCTCCCGAATCCTTCAGCTTGGGCCGGTTTACCTTACATATCCTGGCGCGACACATACAAGGGCAAGCCACTCTATCGGCGTGTACCATCTGGGCAGGCGTTTATTGCAAAATCTCAGTACACGGGGCGCATCCGCATGGCTCACACATGAAGGAGTTAATTCATTCCTCGCCGCATGTCTTTTACATGATCTTGGACATTTCCCATATACTCACTCATTAAAGGAATTATCTCTTTCTTCTCATGAATCACTTACAGGTGAAATCATTCTGAAAGAACCCATAATAAGCCTCGTTGGTGAAACAGGAGCGGATCCTCATCTTACAGCCGCGATTGTTGATAAAGAAGTTAAATACTCCAATATAACAGATGAACTATTTTTTTACAGGAAACTCCTTTCAGGCGCTCTGGATCCTGACAAGCTTGATTACCTTAACCGTGACGCGCGCTATTGCGGCGTACCTTATGGCGCGCAGGATGTTGATTTTATCCTGTCAAGATTATATCCAAACAAGGAAAGGGGTACAGATATAGACTCACGGCTCATTCCCAATGTTGAATCTATCCTTTTTTCAAAATATTTAATGTATCGCACGGTATATTGGCACCATCAGGTACGATCCGCCACTTCCATGATTAAAAAAGCTCTAATAAAAGGTCTTGAATCCGGTAAAATATCAGGCGAAGACCTGTATAACCTGGACGACTACAGCCTTTTTGACCTTCTCACCCAAAAAACAGGCAATCCTCTTGTTGAAGATGTAAAAGAAGGCAGAATTTTCATAAAAGCCGCGGAAATTCCATTTGATCGCCTTGATTCTGACACAATAAAGGACATAAAATCCCGTCCCCGGCTGGAAGAACAGCTTGCGGCGGAACTTCGTAAAACAGGCATACCGGTAAAAGGAGAAGACATTATTATCGATGTTCCGGAAAAAATGTCATTTGAAACCGGTCTTTTTGTTGTTGACGAAGGATGCAGTTTCAGCGAAAGTTCCAGCGCGTTCAGGACAGAAACAGTAAATTCCTTTATTCATACGCTTTACACTGTAAGAATATTTATTGACAAAAAATATATTAAAACACTAAAGACTTTTCCGCAGATATATGATATACTAAAAGAAGTAATTTAGAGGGAGTCATGAGTATGGATATTCACAATACCAGCGAAGACATCGTGGTTAACGCGGTGCAGTCAATTTTCGAGGAAATTCAAAGTAGCGGCAATTCGGACGATTTATGTCTGTGTTATCAATGCCGGATAGATACTATTTGTTATGCCCTTAACCGTATAGCGCCTCATTATATTGTATCAAACAGGGGGCTTACCAGAATCGAGCAAACCGGTATAACACACCAGCAGGCTGAAGCTGATGTAACATCGCTTGTTTACCGGGGTTTAAGACTGGTAAATCACAACATGCGTCCGACAGCGCCGCATGACGGAAGCACTGCTGCATCTTCCAAACATAATCTGCCTGTATTTGATATTCCGACAATATCAGGCCGTATCTTTAACGGCGAAAGTTTTGAACCGGTAGTTGATATAGATGTTGAATTAACTCTGGACAGCGACATTGTCTCCATGAGAAATAGTAACTGGCAGAATCCTTACAGAATGGTTACCAGTACTCCTGGCGCTTTCAGTTTCTGGCCGGCTCCAATAACCGCCTATGCTCCTGAAGCAATTCAGGTATTTAAATTCGCGATTAAAGTAAATTCGCCCGATTATGAACCTCTGCAGCACTTCTTTGAAATCTCATCTACCAGCAGATATCATACTCCGCATTCATATGCTTTAAACCGAACTTTTAAATTACCTGATCTGTACCTTTTCCCCCCCGGAGAAGCGGAGATTAACGAATAGCCGGAATTAGAGTCCTGCAAACAATTTAATAGGAGGCTTTCCTCGTGACCGCTGATGAACTTCGCAGTAAATTTATAAATTTTTTCGTTTCCAAAGGACATGCGCAGATACAGGGTAAATCGCTGCTGCCTGAAAATGATCCGACTGTGCTCTTTACAACCGCCGGAATGCATCCGCTTGTTCCTTACCTTTTAGGTGAAGAACACCCGGCAGGCAACAGGCTAGTGGATTATCAAAAATGCATCCGGACTGGCGATATTGACAGCGTAGGCGATCCAAGCCATCTGACCTTTTTTGAAATGCTTGGAAACTGGTCGCTGGGAGATTACTTTAAGGAAGAAGCGATAAATATGAGTTTTGAATTCATCACATCTCCCAAGTGGCTAAACATCCCCGTTGAAAAATTGGGGGTTACTGTTTTTAAAGGCGAAGAAGGCATTCCGAGGGATGATGAGTCCGCGCAAATCTGGATAAAAGCCGGTATTCCGGAAAACCGTATAGCATATCTGCCAAGAGAAGATAACTGGTGGGGACCTGCGGGAACTACAGGACCATGCGGACCCGATACAGAAATGTTCTATTACATTGGGGATACGCCATGCGGACCGGATTGCAAGCCCGGATGTTCCTGCGGTAAATGGTTAGAATTCTGGAACGATGTCTTCATGCAGTACAATAAAAATTCATCGGGTGAATATATACCTCTCACGCGAAAATGCGTTGATACCGGTATGGGTATTGAAAGAACCATTACCGTCCTGAACAAAAAGTCGAGCGTTTACGATACCGAAATCTTCACGGCAATAATAGCGGCCATTGAAAAAGCGGCAAACTGCAAATACGGCGAAAATGAAGAAACAGACCGCTCAATCAGAATCATTGCCGACCATGTGCGTTCAGCGGCATTTATTTTAGGTGATCCAAAATCTGTAAACCCTTCAAATGTAGGAGCGGGTTATGTACTGCGCCGCCTTATCCGCCGCGCTGTCCGGCATGGGCGTAAACTTTCTATCGAGGGAATAAGCTTAGCTCCCATTGCCGAAGTGGTGGTTGAAAAGTTAAAAAACTCCTACCCTGAACTTGAAGAAAACCGCGCCTCATTATTGAACGAACTAATCAGGGAAGAAGCGAAGTTCATGGAGACATTGCAAAAGGGTGAACATGAATTTGAAAAACTCCTTCCGAATTTATTAAAGGATCCGCGAAGAATCATGCCGGGGCGTCTGGCCTTTAAACTTTACGATACTTACGGATTTCCAATAGAGCTTACAGAAGAGCTTGCATCAGAATCCGGAATGAAAGTAAACAGGGAAGAATTTGATGAAGCGTTTAAAAAGCATCAGGAGTTATCCCGTACTCAGAGCGGACAGGCGTTTAAGGGCGGTTTGGGCGATCAGGGAGAGATGGCTGTAAAATACCATACTGCTACGCACCTTCTGCACCAGGCTTTAAAAGCAATTTTAGGGCAGCATGTTGCTCAGAAAGGCAGCAATATTACGGCTGAACGCCTTAGATTCGATTTTACCCATGACACTCCCATGACTTCCGATGACTTAATTAAGGTTGAAAATATGGTCAATGAGCAAATTAAAAAAGATCTTCCTGTTTTAATGGAAACAATGGCTATAGAAAACGCGAAATCATCAGGAGCGATTGCCCTTTTCGGCGAGAAATATGAATCGCAGGTAAAAGTTTACACTGTCGGCATTTCAAAAACAGACTTTTTTTCAAAGGAAGTATGCGGCGGCCCTCATGTGGAAAAGACCGGGACATTGGGAAAGTTTAAAATACAAAAAGAACAATCATCATCAGCCGGAGTAAGGAGGATTAGAGCTGTACTTACGAATGAGGAATGAGTAACGCCGTAGTTAGGCAGCAAAATATTTGCCAGTATCCTGTTATATTCATATAACGGAATGAAATGTTAAGTTAAATCCTTATGTAATAAGGATTTAACGCATATTGTTATATTGGAAACCGAATATAACAGGACACTAGTTCATCGCAAATTCAGATTTGTTACTCTTTCCTCTTATCATTTGTTTAAATTTGTGATATATTATACTTAAAGGATTAATATGAAACGAACAATATTTTTTCTGACTTTATTAACATTATTATCGGTTTCCGGCTTTGCTCAGGCAAATTTACAGCCTGCGGCAACTGTTAATTTAATAAGAAGCGAAGTCATTACAGTCGGACAGCTTCGTACTGAAGTGGATCGAATGGAAAAATCCGCAGGCCGGGTTTTAACTCAGGCAGAACGTTCCCAGGTGCTGGATGTAATGATCAATGAACGGCTCGCCATTCAGGCTGCCGAGCGGGACAGAGTCACCGTTACCGAAAATGAGGTAAATCAGCAGATACAGGAACTCAGATCGCAGATGGCTCAGCAAATCGGACGGCAGCCTACTGACGCGGAATTTAACCAGGCAATCAGGGAACAAAGCGCTCTGGAAATGCCCGCGTTCAGGGAACAATTACGTAAGCAGCTGATTGTGCAAAAGTACCTCCTTTCAAAAAAGAGCGAACTGCTTGGCTCTGTAAAAGTGCCGACAGAAGCCGAAATTTCAACTCAATATAACAATGCGAGAACCGAATTTGTCCGCCCTGAAACAGTTCGTTTTTCCATGATTCAGGTTCCCTATGGCGCAGACGCTGCAGCAAGGAACAGAGCCAGGGATTTAGCCAATCAACTGATCCGGGAAATTGGATCAAATCCTTCAAAATTCGATGAAATTGTACTGAGATCGGCAGCGCCAAATTCCGGTTATCAGGCAGGGGATGCCGGGTATCTGCCGAGGAATTCCCAGGCTGTATCAACTGTCGGGCAGGTGTTTATAGATATCGCGTTCAGTTTAAGACAGGGCGAGGTTTCCAGATTGATTGAAGGCATTCAAGGCTTCCAAATTATTAAGGTAACTGAAAATCATGCTATGAGAAACCTGGAGCTGGATGATATAGCGCAGCTTGGAACAAGAATAACAGTCAGGCAATATATCGGGCAGACTATGTTAAACCAAAGACAACAGGCGGTTCTAACACAGGCAACCCAGGAACTTACTACAGAGTTAAGAGCGGGCAGAACTTTCCAGGTGTTTGATAATAATATAAGATGGTAAACGCGCGAAAAAATTCTCCTGTGTTTGCCTGCCCAAAAGGGGCTGATTGAAATGGCATCGCGGCGAAAGGGTCGGATTCTCGCGTTTCAGGCTCTATATTTTTGGGAATCTAACCGTGTCCCTGTAGAGGAACTTGTTAATTTCGCCTGGCTTGACGAAGAAAAACGCGTTTCTCTGGATGAAGGTATAGCAGTATTTTCCAAAACCCTTATCGCAGGCGCCATTGAAAATATCACGGAAATCGACAAATCAATAAAAGATCATCTTGAAAACTGGGACATCTCGCGTTTAAACCGCGTAGACCTTGCGGTATTAAGGATGTCTGTTTATACATTATTGTACCAAAGCGATATTCCGCCTTCAATTGTAATTGATGAAGCTATCGGTATAAGCAGGGAATTCGGCACAGATGAATCCTTCCGTTTCATTAACGGAGTCCTGGACAGCATTAAGCGGACTGTACTGCAGAGTAATGCCGCAGGCTGCGCCAACAGCGCTCCTGAGCCGGTGCAGGAAATATGAGTTTTCCGGTATCCGGCGGCAATCCTTTGCGCATAACGCAGCTTGCCGGTTTAATACTTTTAATTTTAACAGGTGTTGTTTTTATTGTTTTCTGGTTCAGCGAAAGAAACGCATCCAGGGCTGCGCGGCAGCAAGATAATTTTATTCTTCTCCTTAATGAATACGACGCTTCATTAAAGATTATTACCGGCACAGACAAGGAATATGAACAGCTTGGCCGCGAGCTTGACCGGCTTGAAAAAAGGGCAATAACCCTTGAATCCTGGCTTTCTATCCTTAAACGCCACAGGGCGCTTGCGGATCTTCACTACCCGTACGCGAAAACATACCTTAATTCAATTGACCGCGCGCTTAAATCCTTCCCTTCATCGCAGCCTTTAACCGCTCTCGCCGCAGCCGCTATAATAAAAGATACGGCGGTTAACAGGGAAGCGGAACAGAAGTTACGCGAAATGTTAAACGCTCTTTCAGAACCTTCGCTGGATGAACTGCGCCTGAGCGCGCATATAATTCTGGGGGATTTTAACAGTCCGCAAGCAGCCGCTCAAATAGACAACACGCTTTCTGCGGCAGGGGGATCTTCCCGCAGCGAACCTTTGTTTCATATTTACAGCGGAGGTTTTGAGTATAATGAAGACCTCATTATTGATATTGCGATTCTTGCCATTCTGCGCGGGGACTTCCGCGAGGCCGCAACACTTATACAGACGCATTTTAACTCACAGGTTCCTGTAACAGAAAATTTTATACGTTTCGCCGCTGAATATTACTATGATTTCGGCGACATCCGAAGATCCGCAGAAATTTTCTCGCGCCTTGATGACGAAGACGCGTTAATCCGCCAGGCTGACGCCTTGTATTTGGCAGGTTATACAGGCACTGCCCGTTCAATCTGGTCAATTCTGGCAAGCACACGGAATGAGAACAGTCTTTACAACCTCGCCATTACCAGTGAAGATCAAAGTCAGTATGTCCATTACTTGAAAGAGCTTGTTAACGCGGATCCCCTGTCTGTAAAAAACAGCCGCCAGTTCGGCCTTATCCGCTACAGCCGCCTACTTGATCACAGTGAAGCGATGGCAATACTCGAACCCAAACAGGTGCAAACAGCGTTACGTGAAATTTCATCCGCCGCGGTTTCCCAAATTTCAGACTTCCCTTATATCGACCTAGAAATATGCAGGCGCGGCAGCCAATGGCAGGAACCCGGCCGTCAGGTAGCTGAAGCATGGCTCCTTCTGGATCGCCACCAGGATTTTTCCGGCATTGAAAACCTTTACTGGTGGGCGGCATGGAAAATTTTTTATCAGCGTTACAATGATGAAGCTGAAATATTGTTAAATCACGCTCAAAGGTTAGGATTTAACGGCCAATGGGTTTCTGTCTACAGGGCAATTCAATTAATGCAGGAGGGAAATCTTGAAATGGCTGAAAAAATCCTGACTTCCGTTCCTTCAGGTGCGGATGAATGGTTTATTTACGCCAATCTGGGGCGAATTTATGAATCGCAGCGTTACCCTGTCCGCGCCATTGAACAGTACGAAACTGCGGCATTAAAAGTAAAAAACCAAAAAACAGCCGCAGTAATTCAATCCCGAATTGCAAAATGTTTTTTTTCCCTTGGACGTATCAGTGAAGCGTATAACGCTCTGGAGAATTCTCTGGAACTGGATCCTGATAATGTTTCCGTCCGTTTTGAACTGGATAAAAGATTGGGTATCTGGGAATAAAATTGTTTTTTTCATAGATTGCACGACTAATATCTAAGCTCAAATTACAAACCATTTGATCTCCATCGGCTCAAGATTAACATTGACGCTTGTTCCATCGCCTTTATATACTTTGGTTGTCTGCGCTTCACAGGAATTATTCAAAACGCAATACCAGCCGCTGTCAGGGTAGGCATTGCATTCCGTGTATATATTTTCACTGAACCATGATTTTTTTAACTCTCCTTCAATGCCGCCTGCCCAATAGATGCTTCTGAGAAGCAGCCTGACATTACGTGCATTGTATGGCAGGCCTGATATATACACAGACCTGCCCGCGCCGAAACTGTTTGCAGCGATCCTGACACAGCCGTTTTCTACAACAAGATTTCTGGTATTGTCATTAATCGCGTATACATCGTCGGATCCTCCGCCAAAATCAAAATCCCGGCCAGGATCATCAATTATAAAATGTTCTCCGCGAAACTGTTCTGTGTATTTGGTATAGATCAATGTAAAGCCAAGTTCCCTGTCAACGCCCAGAATGTCAGCTAACTGGAAGAATCGCCCCTGATGCAGGAGTGCGCAGGGCTCCCCTATTCCGATAAAGCCGCCGCCTGAATGTGTAAATTCACGTAACGCGCTGACAATTTTCTGATCAAGCCAGTTTTCTCCGCCGCTCCAGGAAGTGCCTGCCATGCCGTAGTTCAGGATTACGCGCACATCGCACGGCACTCCATTCGCGCGCACTTCGTCAAATGAAATGAAGTCCACATCAAAGGGCATTCCGCAGAGAGCTTCAACTATGCCGATGTACGGATAATTCTGCTTGTATGTTTTAGCGTGAGCGACCATTGTAGTCTGCCATCTGCGCGTTTTTCCCCAGCAGTTTAATATCGCGACTTTAAATTTGGGAGCATAAGGTTTTGTACCGCCTATCTTGTCATATATCTCCCGGAACTCATCGCATATTTCCGCCACACGATTGATAAAATCAGGAAACCGGGAAGCAAGTCCAAGATAACCGCCGTACCCTATCCTGTCGAGAGGTTTTCTGCAGATGGAACGCCTTGCGGCCAGCCAGTTTGCGTTTGCTTCCGCTGTCGGATCCCCTCCGGGATAAAAAGTATCGGGAAAAAAATACGGAAGGAAACGCCCTTCCCGGTATTTTACATCAGGCACATCGGCAATCATTCTGCACGTAACGCCGTCTCCTACAGAGCCTGCAATTGCGTCTAAACCAATTTCTCCCCAATATTTTCCGTAAGGTTCCGCTCCAATCCAGTGATCGCCGAAAAACATCATGGCTTCCCTGCCCGCCGCGTGCACCAGATCCACGCACTGCCTCGCGAGCTTTGTTACGAACCGCTGCACAAAATCCATATAATCCAAAAACTGTTTGGCTGGCACGCAGAAGGAACTGTTATGCGATCCCTGCCTTACAATATCTTCCGGGCGAAGACGGTAACCGTATTCTTTTTCAAAATCTTCAAGCAGGCGCGGGTTTACACTTCCTGAATAGCCAAACCAATCGACAATTTTTTCCCGCTTCAGGTCATCATAAATCAATGAAAACTGATAAAAAAAAGTGGTAAAGCGGACAACATCAGGCCGCGGATTATCATGAAGCCAATCCTTTAAATATTGAAGAACATGTTCCCTTGTGCGCGGATTGTAAACATCGTAAGGCAGGTCGTGAGGTCTGCTTCCCCAGTTGTTTGTCAGGTGATTGTACATGCAAACAGCGTCCCATATCTGAAAAGCAAGAAAGGTTACGGTATATACATGCCACTTTTCCGCTTTGATTGTTACCGTTCCCTTTACAAAATCCCATCTCCAGCGTTCAGGAGCTACAACATCTCCTGTAGTGCGGTCCATTACTTCCCAAAAACGGACAGGATCTTCAATTTTGTTTATCTGCACTTCTTCCTCGTAATAACCATCTAAAAGGCGTATTTCCAGCGTTTCTGTCCGCGCTGTTGTGTGCGGAGTCATAAGGTAAATTTGAGAAAGTTCTTCAGGGTGCAATTTTCCCCATATTAAATCCGCTCTTGTGGTTAAATATGTGGCGTATACTTTCTGAAAACTGTGCATTATATCTTCTCCAAGGCTTGTGCCGTCGCTGTTACGCACCGCGTCCGCACCCCAAAGCTCGCGAATTTCCAGTATTTTTTCGTCCATATCCCTGTCTGTGGGCAGCGTAACCCGCCCGCTCTTGTATTTGGCCATTTTTCTCCCCTTGAACATCGGGTATTTAACACCACTATATTTTTCAATAAACAGGTAAATTTGGCTATAATAATTTTTCAGTTCATGGATATTAAAGCGTATGAAATGAAAACTGAGGATTATACAATCCATTTTCTCCGTTTTTCATTGCGGCTATTGATAAAAGAAAATCATTTTGGTATAGTAAAGTTAAATTAAACTTTTATATACGGAGGAGATAAAAATGAAGGTTAAACCCTTGGCAGACCGGGTCATGGTAAAATTGGAGAAAAATGAGGCGAAAACCGCCGGGGGAATTATTATTCCCGATACAGCCCAGGAAAAGACCCAGCAGGGAGTGGTTGTTGAAGTTGGAGACGACAAGGACGCGATCAAGGTATCGGCAGGTCAGAAAGTTATGTATGACAAATACGCCGGAACCCAGATCAAAATTGACGGTGTAGAACACCTGATTCTGAAAATGTCCGATGTTATAGCAGTCGTCGAGTAGACAAAAGAAAATTTAGCCACAGAGTCTCACTAAACCGCGTGTATTCTACAGGTAGTGTGATTCTGTGGTTTTTTTTATTATGAATACCAAAAATAGATTTTTTTTTATTTTTTTTTCTCTTATTTCAACTATATGTTTGTTATCATGTTCACAGCGGCTTGGATGGGGTGTTTTATTATGGTCTACAGATGAACCTCTTGTCCTTTCCGGAACAGTTTTACCGGTCTATATCAAATCAAATATCGAACATGTTTGGGTAGTCGGCATTCCCGGGGAGCTGCTAAAGGATAAGAATGATACAGATAAAATGGAAATCCCCTTAAAAAGGCTTGAATTTATAGGCAGCAAGAAAAAAGCCGCTCTTTGGGCGGAGGAATTTGCCGAATACGCCCAAATTTACGCAGAAAATTTACAGGACGGCCTGCCCATTCGGGATCACCCTGATAATAACTCAAGGCGGGTATACAGGCTGCGCCTTGGTGAAGTAATAAAGGTACTGAATAAAGTAAAAGGAGTTCCGCCGATAAGCGCATCGGGCGATCCGCTGGAAGGCGATTGGCTTAAAGTGCTAACCAGCGACGGAGTTACAGGCTTCTGCTTCTCATACAGGCTTAAACAGTTTAATTACACTGATTGGCAGCCTAATTCCGCTGCTGTCGTGCAAAATGAAGCGGCTCATGATCCTGACCTGGATATGATAATGTCAAGAAGATGGTCTCCTGAATCATATTTACAGATGATAAATTCAAGGCGTATAAATACCGGCGAACTTGAAAAACACTACCGTTTTGATCCCGGACAGGATACAGGCATTGCCAAAATAATTCTGCCTGACCTGGAAAGAGAAATTGTTTACGAAGGCATCTATCCCGACGGGGAGCGTACATGGCGTTTTGAAGGCAGCAGCCTGCAGATGACACTGCGTTCTAACACGGCTCTTTCGGTACAGATAACTGAAGATACAGGCGTCAGGCGTACTTTCAATTTTGCAGCGCTTTCCTCGGATGTAAATGATCTTATTATTCAGGAGAACGCGCGGCGGGAAGGCCAGTTTATGGCTATTTACGATCAGGGGCCGGTATTTACAAGCAACAATTACGGAACTGTTACGTTTACACAAACAGGCGGTTTTATCTGGACAGGTTTTGATCTTCTGGTTCCTCAATTAATCCCCGCCGAAGCCAAAGGCGAAGGGCGAATTTATATGGACATCTTCCTGGATTCCTCTTTAATAGAGCGTTACACAGGCGCAGCTACATTCCGTTTTACTGATATTATTCCAAATTTGAATCTGCGTTTCATGTACAGCCTTGATAACCAGGGAATGCGTCTGGAAGTCGTACAGGACAATACAGTGGAAAACCTAACCGTCATGCGCCGTTCTCCGTCGCCCATGGTTCTGTATTTTTTCAAAGATTCGTCATATTAATTATGGTCTTTGTAAAGAACAGCTTTTCAGTTCAGTTTTCAGGCATTTCTCTTGCATTCGGCGACAGGGATATTCTGAAAAATATAAGCCTGCGCCTCGCCGCAGGTTCCCGTTCCTGTCTGACAGGCGCGAATGGCAGCGGAAAATCCACATTAATGAAAATAATCGCAGGCAAAACGGCAGCCGATTCCGGAGACCGCGCCATTCAGAAGGGAACGCGCATATCCTACCTGCCTCAGTCGGGAATTGTTCACCGCGGAAAAAGCCTCCGCGATGAGGCAGAAACCGCGTTTCATTTTATCCATGTATTAATTGAGCAGTTTGAAGAAATCGGCGCCTTGCTGGAAAAAACCAAAGCCGATGAATCATCTGCGAAAATATTAATTGAAGAGCATCACAATTTACAGGAGCAGATTGAAGCTTCCGGATATTACAGAAGAGAGGCGGCCATTTCAATGGTTCTGACAGGCCTTGGTTTTTCCTTGTCAGACCTTGATCGCGACACGGGAGAATTTTCAGGCGGCTGGCAGATGCGTATTGCCCTTGCCAAAGTTCTCCTGGAAAAACCCGACATTCTGCTTTTGGATGAGCCTACAAATTACCTTGATATTGAAGCAAGAGCCTGGCTTGAAGAATGGCTGAATACTTTTCCAGGAGGTTATCTTTTGGTTTCCCATGACCGGTACTTTCTGGATATGTGCGTTGATGAAGTATACGAAATTTTTAACGGAAATTTAAAACGATACGCGGGTAATTACAGTGCCTATGAAAAAGTCCGTCAGACAGAACTTGCCAGCCTTATTAAACGTTATCACGAACAGCAGGATGAAATAATAAAAACTGAAGCCCTTATACGGCGTTTCCGCTACAAGGCATCTAAGGCAGCTTTCGCGCAGGAACTGATCAAACGTCTGGAAAAAATGGAACGTGTTCAAATACCTGAATCACTTAAAAAGATAAATATTAGTTTCCCGCCTCCGCCGCATTCAGGTAATGTCGCTTTAACCCTGGAAAGTATCGGTAAAAGTTACGGAGAGCGAAAAGTACTCTCCTGCCTTGACCTGTGCATTGACTCAGGAGAAAGGCTTGTAGTAGCCGGTGTAAACGGCGCGGGCAAGAGTACATTACTGCGGATTATAGCCGGCATAGACAGTAATTTTACCGGAACCGTTAAATATGGCAGCGGTATAAAAGCAGGATACTTCTCACAGGACGCGGCGGAGACGCTTGATTCAAATGAATCAATAATTGAGTTTATGGAGTCTCAGTCACCTACGGCTTTAATCCCCAAACTGCGCGATATGCTGGGTGCTTTTTTATTCCGCGGCGACGATGTCTACAAGAGCGTTTCTGTTCTGAGCGGCGGCGAAAAAAGCCGCCTTGCCCTATTAAAAATGTTCCTGAAACCCATGAATCTCCTGGTATTGGATGAACCTACAAATCACCTCGATCTCTATTCAAAGGACATTCTGCTGGACGCGCTTAAAAAATTTACAGGCACTATTATTTTTGTCTCCCATGACCGCGCGTTCATGGAAACCCTCTCCACAAAAACTCTTGAGTTACGCCCCGCAACAGCAGCAGAACCCGCCGCCGTGAAACTATATTATGGGAATTATGCGTACTACCTGGATAAAATTGGAATCAAAAATGAGAAACTTGAAATGAGCTGTGAAGAGAGATTTACGGTAGAAAAACAGGCAGGAATTAACAGTGAAGAGAGGCGTTTAGCTGAAAAGCAGAAGCAGACAGTGATTCGCAGGCTGGAAAGGCAGGAGAAGGAGATTCTTGCAGTTTTGGAAGAACTTAACAGGGAGAAAAAACATTATGAAGCGGAACTGTCGCGGCAGGAAATTTACTCAAACGGAGAAAAAGCAAGGGCGGTAAAAGAAAAAATTGATATGTGCATAACGGCCATTGAGGAAAAAAATCGCGAATGGGAGATGATTGCGGCTAAAATTCTTCCCTATTATGGACAAATTTAATAAAATTCACTATATTTAGTATATAGCCGAAAATTTAATGCATAACAGTAACAAATGTGGAGTATATGAACGAAGAAATTGAAAAGAAAGAAAATGAATCTGATGATGAAATCAGTTTAATAGACCTTTTTGCCGTTGTTTGGCGGTATAAAATCATGATACTGGTAGTTACCGTACTTGCGGGTATTGGGGTAAATATTTTCTCATATGTTTCTGACAATATGCCGCCTGAAAAGTCGTTTTACCCAAATCTTTATACTCCACAGGCATTGATGCTTATTGAAAACAGATCATCAGGCGGAAGCATATCGTCAGCGTTGGGCGGATTGGCATCTCTTGCCGGAATAAGCATGTCATCAGGCTCAAGTTTCAGCGAACTTGCGTTATACCTTATAAATACCAATTCATTTCTTGACTCAGTTGTAGATCAGTTTGATTTGATAAAAAAATATAATTTAAGTAAATCCCCAAAAACAACAAGCAGAAATATAATCAGAGGGCCGCTTACGCCTTCGTATGATCAAAAAAGCGGCGTACTCAGCATAGGTTTTACCCATAGAGATCCGGTTTTTGCAAGAGATATTGTTAATTTTTGCACAACATACCTTGAAAGACGTTTTATTGAACTTGGTCTGGATAAAAATTTAATTGAAAGGGATAATCTGGAATTTAACATTGATAATACCTTTCAGGAAATTATACAGCTTGAAGAAGAAAGCCGGAGCCTGGAACTGACAGTCGCTACCGCATCTCCCTATGGAAGGCTTCCTGCAATTACATCAGATATAAACAGAATCACTCTAGAGTTAACAGCCAAGCGGCAGATCTACACTCAGCTTAGAGTACAGTACGAACTATTAAAAATAAGCATGGCAAGCGAAACGCCCATTTTTCAAATCCTGGAAATGGCGGAAATACCGGACAAAGAATCAAAACCTAACAGGGAAATGTTATGCATCATTGTTACTCTTGCGGGATTTTTCGTTTCTGTTTTTTTGGCATTTGTCATTAACGCTATTGTAAATATCAGAAAAGATCCGAAGGCTATGGCAAAACTAAGAGGAATTAATGAAGAATAAATTAGTCTGCATATTTATCCTGTTATTTTTCATTATATTATCCTCCTTCGCCCAGGACAGGACAACATCAAATACTAATCCTGGTTCGGCCACACAAGCAACTACAACCGTTAGACCTCCTGTAAATACAATAACAATGCCTTCAATTGATACGGGTCGGATTTTAATGCTTGCCCGCTCAAGCTCCGATTACAGGGTGACTCCGGGAGATGTATATACTTTATCTTATGCCGCCGGCACCTCGCAGGTAAACTATGTAATTACTGTAGATTCATCGTACAGAATCCGCGTTTCTAATCTTGGGGTTATTAACGGAGCCGGAAGAACTTTTATAAATTTAAAGACTGAAGTCGAAAACATTATTTCCAACAATTACCCATTAAGCGGAGTGCAATTGGTACTGACTCAACCGGCTATCTTCAGGGTTTCCATTAACGGCGAGGTAAACCTCGCGGGAGATATTGACGCATGGGGATTAAGCAGACTTTCATCGTTAATCGTAACAAATTTAACTGATTTCGCGTCAATCCGCGATGTATCAATAAGGGCTTCCAACGGACAAACAAGAGTATACGATCTTTTTAAGGCACAGCGGTTAGGCGACCAAACTCAGGATCCGTACCTGCGTCCGGGAGATACAATAACGTTTAATAAAGCCAAACGTATCGTAACAATTGAAGGAGAAGTAAAACGGCCAGGGATATATCAACTGCTGGACGGAGAAAATATAAATGAACTAATTGATTTTTACGGCAACGGCTATACTGCTTTTGCAGACAGCGCAAAAATTGAAATTGTACGATATATTAACACCAGGGGAATTTCAGGTGATAAAATATTTTTGAATGAAATTGATTTTATTAATAATTACCCTCTGGAGCACTTTGATTCGGTTTATGTTCCGGAAATATTATTACTGCAACCTGTTATGTTTGTAGAAGGCGCGGTAGGCAGAACCGCGGCAAGTTCCGCTTCATCTTCCAGCCGGATTATTATGCGTTTTAATGATGGGGAAACATACTCATCCCTTGTCCGCAGAAATGAGAGCTGGTTTTCTGAAGTTTCAGATATAAAAAACGCATATATCATCCGTAAAAATGAACGCATACCTATTGATTTAAATCTTATTCTTTACGATGCATTTTACAGCGGTAATGTGCTTGTGCAGGAAAACGACACTCTTATAATTCCGTTCAGGCAGTACTTTGTTTCAGTTGCCGGAGCAGTTTTAAGTCCCGGCCGTTATCCTTATATTCCCGATCGCGACTGGGAATATTATATCGGCCTTGCCGGCGGATTTGTCCCAAGCCGTAATGCGGCAAATAGAATAGAAATAGTTGACATGAACGGGAAACGATTAAATAAAACCGATATAATAACTCCTGAAACTACAATAACTGCAATAACAAATCACTTTCTTTATTATTTTAATCAATACGGTCCTGTCGTGACTACTTTTCTTTCTTTAATTACCAGTTTCTTTTCCATTATAACATTTATTAATTCAAGGTAAAGATTGATTGTTTGAATTTAATAATGAAATAAATTAAACAATTAGAAGTAAGAAATTTGTAAATAAGAATAGGTATTTTTTTTGAGAGAAAAGTTATAGACTTGAAGGTGGGAGAGATTAGATGGGAATGAAGTCAGGAATATTTTTTAAATAATCATTATAGCTGAGTTTAATCCCTTCGGATAATTCAATCTCAGGAGTAAATCCCAAAGCTGTAATTCGAGAAATATCAAGCAGCTTCTGCGGCGTGCCGTTGGGTTTGGATGCATCCCATTCAATGACGCATGTTCTGCCGGGAACATCTTCGTAAACGATATCCCGTATTTTTTCCGCCAGTTCCCTGATTGTCTGATCCTTGCCGCTTCCTATGTTGACAAAATCGCCTGCGGGGTTTGATAAATCTTTACAGTCCGTATTCTGCATCAGCATAACCAATGCTCTTGCAAGATCCTCGCTGTACAAAAACTCACGCCTTGGAGAGCCATCACCCCATAGCGTTACACGATCCTTGCCCGTTTCTTTCGCCTCATGGAATTTACGGATAAGCGCAGGCAGTACATGGGAGCCTTCAGGATCATAATTATCCCCTGGACCGTAAAGGTTGGTAGGCATTACAGAGAGAAAATCTGTCCCGTATTGCCGGTTGTAGTACGAGCATAGTTTTATCACGCTTATTTTAGCTATCGCATAAGCCTCATTGGTCGGCTCAAGATAATCTGATAAAAGGTATTCTTCTTTCATAGGCTGAGGCGCGAGTTTGGGATAAATACATGATGATCCAAGATTGATGAGTTTCTTTACTCCGCTTTTATACGCGGCATTAATTACATTAAAACCTATCATTGTATTGATATAGATGAAATCAGCAGGATATGTTGAGTTTGCTCCAATTCCTCCCACTTTCGCGGCGGCGAGAAATACATATTCAGGTTTTTCTTTTTCAAAGAAATTATTTGTATCTCTTTGATTTGTTAAGTCTAGCTCATCCAGTTCCCTTGTAATCAGATTTGTGTAACCTGATCTTTTCAGGTAACGGGTAATCGCACCGCCTACCAATCCTGTGTGTCCTGCTATATATATTTTAGCATCTTTATTCATAATAATTTTCCGTTTTATATCCGCCTTCTTTAAGATGAAGTTCCCGTTTAGCCAGCTCTATATCATGTTCTGTCATCATTTTTACAAGCTCAGGAAGCTTTACTTTCGGTTCCCAGCCAAGTTTTGCCTTTGCTTTTGAAGGATCGCCTATAAGCAATTCTACTTCCGCTGGACGGAAATAGCGGGGATCTATTTCTACAAGGATTTTTCCATCAGCCTGATTAATGCCTTTTTCTTCTATGTCTTTACCTTCCCATTTAAGATTGATTCCTGCTTCTTTAAATGACATTGTTATAAAATCCCTGACAGTGGTGGTAATACCTGTCGCCATTACATAATCATCAGGTTCATTCTGTTGAAGCATGAGCCACATAAGTTCCACATAATCGCCGGCGTATCCCCAGTCGCGTTTGGCGTTAATGTTTCCCATGTAAAGTTTATCCTGTAAACCAAGACTGATGCGAGCCGCTGCTCTTGTTACTTTGCGCGTAACAAATGTCTCTCCACGCAGGGGGCTTTCGTGGTTAAAAAGTATTCCGTTACATGCGTACATGCCATAACTTTCCCGGTAATTAACCGTTATCCAGTAAGCATAAAGTTTAGCCGCGGCGTAAGGACTGCGCGGGTAAAACGGCGTAGTTTCTTTTTGAGGAATTTCCTGTACCTTACCGTAAAGTTCTGAAGTGGAAGCCTGATAGATACGCGTTTTCTTTTCCATACCAAGTATACGGATTGCCTCGAGTAAGCGCAGTGTTCCAACTCCATCAGTGTCCGCAGTGTACTCAGGCACTTCAAAGGAAACCTGTACATGGCTTTGCGCTCCAAGGTTATAAATTTCATCGGGCTGCACCTGCTGGATTATCCTGATAAGGTTTGAAGTGTCTGTAAGGTCGCCGTA
>WQSN01000014.1 GCA_009787835.1 Treponema sp. | reverse complement strand
TCAAGCTCCGCGTTTATTACCTGCTGCGCTCCCCTGTCAAGAACTGTAAACTTTTTTAGATTAACAAGCTTGTCAAACAGTTCCATCAGAACAAATTCTGAAGCCTTTACACTATGCGATTGAAACTGAAATACAATGATTGTTGAACTCGCTTCAAGACTATCCTGAATTTGCAGCGCGGCATTATTTATGGCGTCATCCAATGAAACAGAAACTCTTGATTGTCCGTATAATGACAACAAAGTAAAAAATATAACCAGTAACAAAATTGCTTTTTTCATATATCACTCCTTTTATTCATATAGGCAGATGTTCTTTGCAGGAGAATCATTAAAAATGAGGAAAAAATAAAATAATCAGGAGATTTATGCAAATATTCTAAAATTTGATAACAGAAAAAATTAAATTGTTGGTTTCTAACTGTTAATTTTTTATTTTCCGGGGGGGAGGGGGGGTATTATTAATATATGACATATAAGCTAAAAATATTCCATTTTTTAAAATAAAATACTGCCTGCGATTACTTCGAGTATTTTCAGAAAAATTAACACAGTTGTTAATATGAGAATTTGTAAAATTTAATGAATTTTGTGTAATAATCACCCTATTAGAAATATATCCGGTTTTGTAATATTGGTCAAGAATTTAAATTGATTTTACAAAAATGAATTACAAGTGATGTTTGGAACAGCCTCAAAAAATATGAGTATCTTCATTTACTGCCATATCCTTGACATGTTTTTTGTTAATATATACAATATATATAAAGGGGTAAAGTTTTTACCATTTTACTAAATTATTATTATTAAATCGGAGGCAGTAATGAAACGGATTCTTATGGTAGCCGTAATTTTTCTTTTAGTAGGAGTATTATACGCTCAACAATCAGGCGCGGGAGCTCTTCCGAATTCAGCCCAGACCAGGCAAACCGCTCAGCAATACTCGACTCAGGCAAAATCAAATTCTTCCCAGTTTGAAACCGACCTGGAAACCCTTAATGCGAGGAATGTAAGTAACAAGGATCTTGAAACTTTTAACAGGCTAAAAGCGGAAATTGATCAGCTTGAATCCAGGATCAATGCGGAGAAGGCGAAAGTTCAGGCAAATCTTGATACAGGAGCCAAAGCCCCTAAAGCGTCGCTTGAACGTATAGACCGTTTAATCAAACAACATCAGGCAAAAATTGAAGAATTGGACGCTTTTATCTCCGGAGCATAGGAAATAAATTAGTTTAGTACAGCGCTTACGGTGATATAAATATATCATTGTTTTCTCAGGAATGAAATTTTCTCATCCCCATGGATTGTAAAACCTGTTTCCGTTACGGAAGGTAAACCAGATACTAAAAGTAAAAAACAGAAGGCTTACCGCAAGAGAGATTATATCCGCTTTCTTAAAAGGCTTGGAAGAATACCATGTTCTTTTTTTGTGTTTTCCGAAACCGCGCAATTCCATCGCCCGGCTGATAACGTCTATCCGATCCAAAGATGAAAATATCAATGGCAAAAGAAGAGGAGCGATTCGTTTTAATCGTTTAAGGGGAGAGGCTCTGCGCGAAAGTTCAAGACCCCGCGCCTGCTGCGCCTGGTAAATTGATTCAAAATCGCGCTGAACATCAGGAATATAACGAAGGGTAAGGCTGACAGAATACGCTGCTGTATATGGAACCCCGATACGGTTTAAAGACGCTGCGAATTCACTTGGGTGAGTAGTAACAATTAAAAGTATCGCGGGCGGAATTATCGCGATATATTTTACCAAAATGTTAAATTCATAAAAAAGCTGTTCTTTTGTCAATGAAAAATAGCCCTGCCCCTCCCAAATAACATTTCTTGTCTGGTACAGTTTAACGCCCTGTTCAGGGGAAAAAAGATATACGGCGGTAAGGTTCAGCGCCAGAAACACGCTCATCATTATAAAAATAAATGAAACATCGGAAAAACGGATTTTGGAAATAAAAAAAAACACGAAACCCAATACTGTTACAAAAAGCAGTATTGGCGTTTTAAAACTGACCATAACAAGAACAGACCACAAGAGAAAAATTATCAGTTTAACGGCTCCTGTAAGCGCGTGTACAGGGGATTCTTTTTCAATGTAGGATAACATTCTCTTCTTTTTCATTTGCGTTCCTTTTCCATCCGTTTTTCCCGGTCATGCCTGATATATCTTTCCACAAAACCCCGCGCGTCTTTTAAGCCAGCGTTAAGCGCAAGCTCATACAGGCTTGTGCGTTTAAGATTCGCTTTATTGATAATTTCATCATTTGTAAGAATTTTGAAAGGTTCATCATCTGCTACAAGCTGTCCCTGTGAAAGCACAACCGCCCTTGTTGTATATTCAAGCATTAAATGCATATCATGCGTAATCAGGACAAGAGAAAGCCCCAGTTTTCTGTTAAGCGCAATCAGGAATTCCATAAACTCGGTATAATGCCTGTAATCCTGGCCCGCTGTCGGTTCATCCAGAATCATAAAAGACGGGCGGAGAACCAGAATGGAAGCGATTGTAAGCCGTTTCTTTTGGCCGTAACTTAACGCGCTTACAGGCCAGTTCCTGAACGGATAAAGGCCGCAGATTTCAAGAGCTTCATGAACGCTTGATTTTACCTCAGCTTCGCCTGCGCCGCGCGTTCTGAGGCCGAACGCTGTTTCATCAAAAATCATCGGGAAAGAAATCATCTGGTTTGGATTTTGCATAACATAACCGATTTTTTCCGCCCTTTGCATGATGGAAAGATTATCAATGTTCTGCCCGTTAAAGAAAAGATCACCTGAATCCTGCTTAATAAATCCGCAGACGCATTTTGCAAGAGTGGACTTGCCGGAGCCGTTCCTGCCTACAAGCCCTATACACTCCCCGTTTGCGACAGAAAATGATATATCCTTTAACGCGTCCTCTCCCTGTTCGTCATAACGAAACCGTATATTCCTGACATCAAGAGCGGTGTTTTCATTTACGTTTCCAATATGTTCATTGTTAAACTTCTGTATCTCATCATTAATTATTAATTGATTATCCCACTCAGCAAGCCTGCTGTAATCGCACAATATGGAATCAAGATGATGAGGCAGCATGTTTTCCTCCATTTTAATTCCCGCGTATTTTAAAGCGGTAATATACAAAGGCTCGCGTATTCCTGTTTCAGAAAGTATTGAAGACGCGATAAGGCGCTCAGGCGGGGTATTGGAAATGATCCTGCCCTTTTCCATTACAATAATGCGATCCAAAGATCTGTGAAGAACATCCTCAAGGCGGTGCTCCACAATAATAATTGTTTTACCGGTTTGTTTATGAAGATCATCAATTAATTCCATTGTATCCTTACCGGCTGCAGGGTCCAGATTTGCGAGAGGCTCGTCAAAGATTAAAATTTCAACATCATCAACAAGCACTCCCGCTATTGAGATACGCTGTTTTTGTCCGCCAGATAAATCATGCGGACTCTTTTCCAGATGAGCTGTCATGTCTACCAGCAATGCCGTATCCGCCGCGCGGCGTCGTATTTCATCTGCCGGAACACAGTCGTTTTCCAGCGCAAAAGCTATATCCTCGGCGGCGCTTAGTCCTACAAACTGGCCGTCGGTATCCTGTAATACAGTGCCGGCCATTTTGGAGATTTCAAAAATATCAAGATTTTTGGAATCCTTTCCGGACAGCATCAGGACGCCTGAACTCTCTCCTTTAAAGGCATGAGGTATAATTCCGTTAATACAGTGAATAAGGGTGGATTTACCTGAACCTGACTGGCCAAGGATAAGTATCTTTTCGCCTTTGTTTACTGTCAGATTTATATCGTGAAGAGTTGGTTCTTTTTGCGCCCTGTATCTGAAAGTAAAATCACTGAATGACAATACAGGCGAATGATTCGGAAAAGATGCATGGTTTTTATCAATCACTTAAATGTTTAAAACTGTTATGCGGAACAATACATAGCGGTATTATTCCGCATAAAGTAAATTTTTATTCGGCTTTAAGACTGCCGGATTTAGCTATCGTTTTTGTATAGCCGATGATCAGCAGGGTTCCGAGGATAAGCACTACCCCCGCGTTAAGTGATCCTGCGACAAGTCCCTGCAGGTAGACTTTATTGGCAGGTTCCTGATAAATAAAAATATCAAGAGTCGGCGCTATGGCGCCCCAAACCACCGCGTTGGCAATAATTTGAATAATATTAAAAGTGATAATCTGCCTGATTTTAAAATTACCTTCTTCAATTTTAAACATTTTCCAGAAAATCCCCAGTCCGCAGCCAAACAAACCGGATGATATTACCCATGACCACCAAACACCCCAGCCAAAGGTAAGGTCTACCAGCGTGTGACCTATAAAACCAATAAGAAATCCCGCGATTGGTCCGAAAATTGCGGTAAATACCGCGAGTATTGCAATACCCAGGTTAAGGTTAACATTGGGTACTCCCGAAGGAATAGCGACAAAACGATTTAACACAAAGAAAAGCGCCGCGCCAATACCGATAGCCACTACAGCCTTTACTGAAATGATTTTTTTACTCATATTATCTCCTTGATATGTGATATATAATAATTGCACATATTTACAGGAAATTCAATTGATTTCTTTATGTAATTTTACAGGATAAATTTTTATAAAAAAAATATAAAAAATCTCTGCAAAAAGTAAATTTTCGATTATAATACATAGTAAGAGAATATTAACAAATACCGATAAACAATACATCATTCTGATAAAATGCGTGGTATTGGAGTGGAAATTACTATTAAAGGAGTCATAAATGGGAAAGATTAAAACGGAAAGTGAAGCGCTTGCTGCGTTAAAGAAAAGTTCTTCAGCATTTTACAGTATACCAGTTGAACTATTAAACGAGGAAATCTGTTTATTGGCTGTAAAAACGGGCGTCGGACTTGAGAAAATTCCTCAAGAGCTCAAGACAAAGGATGTGTGCTTTACTGCGGTAAAAAAGGACTGGCTTAACCTGACGGAAGTGCCTGCAGAGATGAGAAGCCAGGAAATGTACCTTGCGGCGGTGTCTGATAAAAATCATCCGCTTGGACTTTCACAAGTGCCGCTGGAATTCAGAAACGCAGAAGTCTGCCTCTCGTCTGTTAAAACAGGAGCGCTTGTAACTTCCACATATATCGAGCTTAAGGATGTGCCTGATAATCTTAAAACTGAAGAAATGTGTAAGATCACGGCAAAAAGCAAAGCGCATGTGGGCGGCGGTCTTGAATATATGCCTGAAAATTTTATAACAGGGGAAATATGCCGCATTGTTATTGAAAAAAATCCAATGGCTCTGGAAAATGTTCCCAAAAAATATTTAACTGTCGAACTCTGCCAGCTCGCACTGGATAAAGACGGCGCTGCCCTGAAATTTGTTCCAAAAGAATTCATTAACGCACAAAGATGCCGTAACGCTGTGGCAAAGGCGGGCATCGCTCTTAAAAGCGTACCAAATGAATTTATCACTGCCGAGATATGCCGCCTTGCCGTTGCGCAGGACGGTTCTGTTCTGGAAGCTGTGCCGAATGCCATAATTACTGAAGAACTCTGCCTTATCTCTGTAAAGCAAACTGGAAAGGCAATTAAATTTATTCCGGAAAAATTTATAACCGCGCAAATCTGTTCTATCGCAGTAAAAAATTATGACGCCGCATTAAAATATATTCCCGAAAAAATGCGGACTGCCGGACTCTGCCTTGAAGCTGTTAAATGCGGAGGCAATTCACTGCGTTATGTGCCTGAAGCGCTAAAAACTGAAAAGCTCTGTCTTGAAGCGGTTGAGCACTCAACCCGCGCCGGTGAATATATTCCGGAAAAAATCTGGAACCGGGAAATGGCCCTTATCTCTGTAAAACACAATGGACACCTTTCCGATATCCCCCAAAAATTCAGAACTGTAAAGATTTGTCTAATCGCAGCCCTGAGTATAAAAAATATTATTAACAATGACTGGTGGGAACAAAATGTACCGGAAAAAATCCGCATCGAAGCGGAAAAACATTTTAATTCCGGTACCGATCCGATGACATTACATGATGATCTACCAACAGAAAGAAAAAATGTCTCATCTGTAAAAACCCAGACAAAACAGCCTGAAAAGAAACCAGCAGGAATAAAAACAGAAACTAAAAAAACAGAAACTAAAAAAACAGAGATTAAAAAAGTTGATACAAAAAAACCGGCAGAAAAAAAATCCGCTGTAAAACCCGCAGACAAAAAAACTGCTGTAAAGTCCGCAGATAAAAAACCTGTCGCAAAAAAAACAGAGATTAAGAAACCGGCATCAAAGAAACCAGTGGTAAAGAAAATCAAAGAAAAAAAACCTGCGGGTAAAAAAACTGCTGATAAAAAACCTGCGGTTAAGAAACCTAAAACCAGTAAACCTGCGGTAAAGAAACCAGTCGCTAAGAAAACTGCATCAAAGAAACCGGTTGCAAAAAAACCTGCAGTTAAAAAAACTGCAGCTAAAAAACCAACAGTAAAAAAAACTACGGTTAAGAAACCAGCAGGTAAAAAAGCTGTTGTGAAAAAAACTGCGGCTAAGAAACCGGCGGTAAAAAACACTAAGGCTAAAAAGCCGGTTGTTAAGAAAGCGCAGCCTAAAAAGAAATGAACCGGTAACAGGTTTTTTACAGGCAGGCTCAGTTTAGGGGTTTAATACTCTATATATACGCCATGGAGTCAAAAAACCCCTCAATACCGGGCTTCGCTGTAAGTACGAAAAACATTTAAAGGTACTTGACGGACATTATCTTGTTCTGGAAAATATAGAAAAGACTTTAGATTCTTGAATGATCAGGGAGTAAATATGGATTTAGGGAAATTGAAGGAAAAAATTGATTCTACTGAAGTTGTAGAAGAATTATTTATGTTATCTGGAAATGTTTTCGGCAAGAGCAGCGATGACGTAAAAAAAGTCATCGAGATGCTTATTTCAAAATCATATCTGATGGGAAAGAAGAATCTGACAAAAATAGTTGATGAGTAAAATAATTCAGGACTCTCTTACCTGATATCCCAAACACTCCTTAATCTGAGTTTGCCGGGTTTGCCGCTCAGGATTTTTACTTTCTTTTCGCCTGCGTTCATGTCAAAATAATTATCAGACAGAACTAAATCCTGGTTACGGTTTTGAATTTCCACGCTTTTCGCGTAGGACGCGGCTTTAACCGTGATTGTATCGCCTGATATTTTATAGCTTAACTTTGGGTCCTCCCAGTGGAAATATTTCGGGAGGGAAAAAATCACTGTCCCTTCGGATATTACATCATTCCCGTCATATAAATGATAGCTCAGATATTCATCGTACAGTTTGATATCAGGCGCATCTGTTTTTTCAAGCCAGACAGAGGAAAGAGCGCCTGCTTTTACAGGGATGGTTTTCTCCTTTAGTACTTTTGCCTTTTTATCACGGATTTCCCATTTTACGGTAAGATTTTTATCAGCATTGGTTTCATTCGCTACAGAAAGACGGAAACTTTTTTCATGAGCGTCCTTAATCTGAGGTTGATGGTTTGCGTTTGGTTCCTGGGTAAGAAGGCCCTCTTCATGGCAGGATAACAATATTGGCTGGAAGAAACGCTTTGCGTAATAATGCAGAGCTTTCCACCTGAATAAATAATCAATGGAAGCCCATGACGCTACAGGCCAGCAATCATTGAGCTGCCAGTAAATCGCCCCCATGCAGCGGCCGCGGTTTCTGCGCAGATGCTCCGCGCCGTATTTTACAGCTTCAGCCTGCAGGAGCTGGGAAGCGTAAAGGAGCGTATCAAAATCATTGGGGTATAAAAATGTCTGATACATGTATGTCATTATCTTTCCGTTAGCTGCATTATTCCGCTGGTGTCTTTCCATTACATAAGAGAAAACATTGCGGTCTTCGGGACGGGTAAAACTTTCGACGGTTTTTAAATGCGGGAAGGATTGAAAACCGAACTCTGATAAAAACCTGAAAAAATACTTACGGTATTCAGTGAAAGGTTTATTGCCGTGCCATACTTCCCAGCAGTGGACATCTCCCCTGTCGGGATCATTGGGAACATTGAAACATCCTCCTGATGAAGGGCTTGACGGCCAGTAAAAAGTCTGCGGATCATGCTCTTTAAGCGCTTGCGGAATGATATATTCAAACATCTTTATATAATCTGATTTCAGTTTTGGCGAATCGACCCATCTTCTCTGATCTGCGAACCATTCCATTTCATTGTTGCCGCACCATAAACCAAGGCAGGCATGATGGCGTATGCGTTTCACATTATCCGCTATTTCCGCTCTAATGTTCTGTTCAAATTCATCGGTCAGGTTATACGCCGCGCAGGCAAACATAAAATCCTGCCAGACGATTAAACCCAGTTCATCGCAAATATCAAAAAATGAATCATCTGGGTAATGTCCGCCGCCCCATACCCTGATTGTATTAAAGTTAGCCGCAACGCACTGTTCCAGTAATTTTCTTGTACGTTTTGGAGTGACGCGGCTTAAAATAATATCTTCGGGTATGTAATCAGCTCCCATTGAAAAAATAGCATTTCCGTTAACCTCGAATGCAAAACTTTCTCCCCATTTATCCTTCTGCCTTCTTACTGTCATTGTCCTTAAGCCAATGCGGCGCTCCCAACTGTCCAGCTCCGTTCCTTTGGGACTTAAAAGAATTAATTTTACCGTGTACAGCGGCTGGCTTCCGAAACCATTGGGCTGCCAAATTTCAGGATTCCTGATTATTACTTTTTCCGATAATTTATTGAAATCAACCGCCTTCCCTTCAGGATCAGTAATGATTAAATCCCATGAGTATTCGGATCCCCTGGGTAAATTTATAACGCTTTCTATCTCTACAGAAAAATCCAGTTCTACAGAATCTTTTTTATGTTTCTGGGTGATATAAACATTGTTTATTCTTGCCATCCGGATTCCGCAAAGGCTTATATCCCGCCAGATACCGGCATCCGGAAGTCTTGGACCCCAATCCCAGCCAAACATGCAGTGGGCTTTTCTTAAATGCGGAAATCCGTCAAGACATTCCGAAGATCCGTCAAGTTTCATTCTGTTATGCGCTTCTCTTAAAAATTTGTTGGGAGAGCGAAAAATTATTTTTAATTCATTTTTATCGCTTTTTAATATATCTTTTGAAATATTAAATTCCCAGATACGGTGCATATTATCGGTATTGGCTATATGGGTTTTATTTATTGTTATTTCTGCCAGGGTATCCAAGCCTTCACAGCGTAAAAAAATTTTATCCATGTTCAGCATTTTATTGGAGACCGGAAAAACTGTGCTGTATTCATAATCGTTTTCCAGCAGTGCAAAGGCTTTGTCCTCATTATCACGCCAGAATGGATCTTCCATTTGTTTATTCACAAGCAGATCATTATAAACAGAACCTGGAACCATTGCGGGCAGGGAAACGTTTTCGGTAAATTTTCTCATTTTCCAGTTATTGTGAAGTTTTTGAACCAGCATACTATCTCCTTTATTTTATTATCAAATCTATATGAGCGTTTGCCATATTTTTACGTTTTAAGGATAGGTAATATTTATAACATATAGAAATGATAAAGTATAGCAAACAATTTCCGTAAAATAATGAATTTTTTAATAAAAGATTGTATGTTATTGACAAATTTTTTAAATTAAATACAATAAATTAACATTAAAAACATGAATATTTGATAAAATTTTTCTGTTTGATATTGATATATTTTTTTTTTTATGAAATAATAATTCATTGTGGATGTAATCCACAGCTATAGATCATTTATAAGATCTATAAAAGCAAATTAATTCTTCAAAGGAGAACAATTATGAAAAGAATCGGAATTTTTTTCTGCGTGTCATTGATTCTGATGATGGCGGCAGGAACCGTTTTTGCCACTGGTGTACGGGAACCAGCGCCAGCGGCACCGTCTGCGACATCTGGTGCAGCAGGTCAGCCATTAGTAACCCACTTCCCGAGAAATGAGACTCTTTATTTAAGCGGACTGCAATGGGGCGCCCCATCAGGAAATCAGCCGTTTAACCAGAATGCACATGCTCTGGCCGGAAACGGTCAGCGCCAGTTAGTTTACGAAACACTGTTTGTGTATAACATGCTTACAGGCTCTCTCGAACCGCAGCTTGCCACTTCTTTCTCATTTGGCGGAACCGGTAACAGAGTGCTGACAGTTCAGCTCAACCCCAATGCAAAATTCAGGGGCGGAGCGGCTGTAACAGCGGCGGATGTAGTGAATGTATTCCAGCTTGGAAAAGATTATCAAATATCGATTTCACCCTACTGGGATTACATTGAATCTGTCACAGCGCAGGGCAACACCACTGTAATTTTAACTGGAAAAGCGGACAACTATAACAGGCAGATGATGTTAAGGGCAATAAGCGAAGTTTCAATTACTCCGAAAGCCTATTGGGATGCAAAAAAATCTAACCGTGAACTTGGAAACGGAAGATCTGATCTCCTTGGATTCCCCGGATGGGATTGCTATGGATCAGGTCCTTATACATTCTATTTTGCGGATGATACTAAACTGGTACTCATAAGAGACGAAAGCTACTGGGGAGTTCATTCTTCTCACCGCGGAAAGCTTCCAACACCCAAATATGTAATCAACAATGTGTACTCTGACAACGCGGCAGGCGATAACGCTCTGCGCACTGGTAACCTTGATATTATCCAGCAGTTTACCGCTCAGGTTGAGACATATTTCCAATACGGTGTCGCTACATATCTCCCGCAGGCGCCCTACCATATCCCCGCTGTTATTCCCAGTATTTGGTTCAATACACAGAAACCCGGACTTAATGATCCGGCAGTACGCAGAGCGATTGCAATGGTTATTGACTATGCGAGAATTGGATCAGCGGCTATGTCAGGACAGACAGCCCTTAAAGAGCCGCACATGATGCTTGCTACTACTGCGGAAAAAGCACTTATTGATGAAGCGGCATTAAGACCCTATCAGTGGACAGGAATTGATACCGCTGGCGCGAACAAACTTCTTGATGACGCTGGCTGGGTACGCGGCACAGACGGTATCCGCGCGAAAGGTGGCGTAAGGCTTGCATTCCAGATTTCCTGCCCCTTCGGCTGGTCAGACTGGAACGCGTCATGCGAAATCGTAGCTGATTCAGTTAGAACCATCGGTATTTCCATTGAAACCTATTTCCCGGAAATGCAGATAGCTTATGACAACCGTTTTACAGGCAACTTTGACATTACAATGTGGAGCGCGGGCGGTTCAAACGCTTCTTCTCCCTGGTCAAGAGCTTATGATATGTTCGTATACAGCTACCTTCCTCCGGCAGGAACTCCGAATAATATCGGTAACTTCGGACGCTATCAAAACCCCAGAGCTCAGGAATTAACAATGCTGATCGCCAATGAATCTGACGCTGCGAAACTTAAGGAATACTGGACAGCGCTTAACATTCTCTACCTCCAGGAAATGCCCCAGATTGGTCTTATGTACAGACCGGACATGTTCCATATTGTTAACACAACAAACTGGACAAATTACCCAAGAGCTGGTGATGGAACAAATATCCCGCCAACATGCTTTATTGACGGCGCAGGTATTAAAGGCCTCTTCCAGATTACACCTGTAAGAAGATAACCTGATTAATTAAAAAGTCCACAGGAGAAATCCTGTGGACTTTTTTTTACTAAAAATTTAACCAACAAGGAGGAGTACAAAATTGAAGAGTCTTCAGTTAAAAGGACTTCCCAGATATTTTGTAAAAAAGTCGGTTTGGTATTTATTAACCCTGTTTATCGCAATCCTCCTGAATTTTATTTTACCCCGCCTGATGCCGGGCAACCCGGTTAATTCAATAATCGCCAGAATGGCGGCTGGCGCTTCTGATTATCAGACCGTTCAGCGAATGTACAATACATATTTGGAAATGTTCGGTCTTGACAAGCCAATATGGCAGCAATTTTTTATTTATTTAGGCAATGTACTAAAAGGGGATCTTGGCAAATCAATAACATATTATCCCCGTGAAGTTTCAAATCTTTTAGGCGCATCCGTTCACTGGACTTTAATGCTTCAGTTTCCGGCGATTATAACAGGCTGGTTTATTGGAAACGCCCTTGGCGCTTTAACAGGTTACAGAAAAGGCATCTTTGACAAAGTGTTTTTTCCTTTCTTTCTTTTCTTAAGCGCAATACCCGCTTTTGGTTTCGCGTATATTAATGTATATTTTTTCGCGGTTAATCTAAAACTTTTCCCGGCAAGTTTGGGCTATTCCTATGAAATGCTCCCCATCTGGACAAATCCCGCTTTTATTCTCTCTGTATTAAGACACTACCAGCTTCCATTCCTTACCATGGTTCTGGTTGCGATTGGAGGTCAATCTCTGGGAATGAGGCAGATGTCAATATATGAATTAAACGCCGATTATGTAAAATACGCCCGTTTAATGGGCATTAAAGACAGAAAAGTAGTCTGGTATGTTTTCCGCAACGCGATGCTTCCCCAGGTTACAGGCCTTGCGCTCTCCCTCGGTACAATGATAGGAGGCAACCTTATCGCGGAAATTGTCTTCTCCTATCCTGGCATTGGGACAACTCTTTTCACAGCGATCCGGGGCCAGGACTTCCCTGTTATATCAGGATGTACCCTTATTATTTCGATAATGGTGCTTGCAGCCAACTTTATAGTTGATATCATCTGCGGTCTTATAGACCCGCGGGTTCGTATGACACAGCAGGAGGAGGAAGCATGAGACTTTATTTCATGTCCGGTAAAATTGCGCGCTTTTTCAGCCGCGCTGCATTGAGGTTAGCGAAATGAGTCATATAATAAAAACCATTTTTAAATCAGGAAAATTTACTTTCGGTTTCTCAATAATTTCTTTAGTATTATTATTTATATTAATATATCCAATAATCGACAACCGCGACCCTCTCGCGATGATCGGGCAAAAATTCGAGCCTCCGAATTTAAATGAGTACATGAAGCGCAACGAAGAAAAAGGTCCTGAAGTAGAGAGGGTATTAACGGAGGAAGAAATAAGAAATGCGGAAATTATGGCTCAGTTCGGTCTGACTGCGGTTGTCATGGATACAGGGCCAATTCAGCTTCATTTGCTTGGAACGGACAACTTTGGACGCGATATGATGTGCCAGCTTGTAGCCGGTACAAAATCCTCGCTCTATATCGGGCTGATAGCGGGAAGCATCGCCACATTGGTAGGTCTTGTAGTGGGGCTTTTGGCAGGTTATCTTGGCGGAACCTTTGACAATTTTCTTTCAAGCCTGACAAATGTGTTTATTGTAATTCCGTCTTTTGTTATATTGATTTTAATATCTGTAAGCCTAAGCAATACCAATATTTTTTCAGTTGGCATAATAATTGGATTAACAAGCTGGCCATGGACTGCCAGGTCTGTGCGGGCTCAAACGACATCTTTGCGAAACCGCGATCATGTAAATCTTTCCAAACTTTCAGGCCACAGTATGCCGCGCATCATTTTAAAGGACATTCTTCCCTATATAGCTTCCTATGTAGTAATGGCTTTTATATTACAGGTAGCGTCAGGAATTCTCGCCGAAGCGACAATTTCCATGCTTGGTCTGGGTCCCAGAAATACCGCAACGCTCGGGCTTATGATGTATTGGGCGGGAACATTTAACGCCTTGTTTACAGGCGCGTGGTGGGCGTTCTTCCCGATGGTTGTATTGATTACAATGATAACATTTTCGCTTAACCTGATGAACTCAGGTCTTGATCAGATTTTTAACCCGCAGATAAGGAGCTGATAATGTCCGGATCAATTCTTGAAGTAAAAAATCTGACCACTTTTTATAAAACCAGAATGAATGAAAAAGTCTGTTCTGTGGACAATGTTTCTTTCAATCTGGAAAACGGAAAATCACTGGGGATAGCCGGAGAATCGGGCTGCGGAAAAAGCACGCTGGCAATGAGCGTAATGGGTTATTATTTTCCTCCTCTGTTTTATGAATCCGGAAATATCATCATCGATGGAAAGGATATAACAAGCCTTGAAGCGGATGTTATAAGAACGACAGTACTGGGAACAGACATAGCCTATATACCGCAGGCGGCCATGAATGCCCTTAATCCGACAAGAAAAATAATTAAATTTATTGAAGATGTGATTAAAGCCCATAATCTTGATATGACAAAAAAAGATGTTTATGACCTTGCACGGGAGCGCTTTAATGTCCTTAACCTGCCTGAAAAAGTGCTTGACCAGTACGCTGTGGAACTTTCGGGGGGCATGAAACAGCGCACCGTTATCGCGATTTCGACCATATTAAAACCAAAAGTACTAATTGCGGACGAACCTTCTTCCGCTCTGGACGTATCATCGCAAAAAATTGTTATCAGGCTTCTGCGCGAACTAATGGAAAAAGGTTTTATCCGATCCATGGTGTTCATAACGCATGAACTGCCCCTTTTATACAATGTCACCGATGATATAATGGTTATGTACGCGGGCGAAATTGTCGAGCGAGGCTCCGCCAAGGAAATGGTTTTTGATCCTATCATGCCTTATTCAAAAGGCCTGATGAATTCGATTATAGTCCCGGAAGAAGGAACAAGAGGCCATGTGCTTCAGGCCATCCCCGGAGCGCCGCCCAATCTAAAAATCAAATATGAAGGCTGCCGTTTCCAGGAACGCTGCCGTTACAAAAACGAATGTATAAATCTTCCGCTGGAAGAACAGTCCGCGGGAACTGGAAGAACATTTAAGTGCAGGCTTTCTGAAAAAAAACTACGCGATTTATATAAAAAGGACGAATCCGCTTCAGGAAAATCCCAGAATTACAAAACCGGGGGAACAGTAACGGAGGCAGCCGTATGAGCGAACAAAGAGTGTTAGGTGAAACATTCCTTAGCGGAAAAAATTTATCAAGGGAATTCGGCAGGGGTAACCAAAAAACAGTCGCGGTTAACAATGTAGATTTTGAATTTAAAAGGGGAGAGATTATTTCCATTGTAGGAGAAAGCGGAAGCGGCAAGACTACTCTGGCGAAGATGGTGCTGGGGCTTCTTAATCCCAGCAAGGGTGAAATTTTTTATGAGGGAAAAGTAAGAGATATTTCATCGCACGCAAAACGCCGGAAATACTGGCAGAATATTCAGGCTATTTTTCAGGATCCGTACTCAACCTATAATATTTTCAACAAAATTGATTCTGTCCTTCTTGACTGCATAAGGCTGAAAGGTTTGGGGGACTTAAGCATGGAAGAGAAATTTGAAAAAATGAAAGAGGCGTGTAAATTTGTAAACTTAAAGTTCGAAGAATTATCCAACAAATATCCTTTTGAGCTTTCAGGCGGTCAGATGCAGCGCCTTATGATAGCCCGCATATTTATGCTTCAACCGCGGCTGCTGGTAGCGGATGAACCTACATCCATGATTGACGCCTGTTCGCGCGCCACAATTCTTGACATGCTCCTGAAACTCCGCAATGAGATAAATATGACCATTGTATTCATTACTCACGATATGGGGCTGGCATACTATATTTCTGACACAGTTTACATTATGGAAAAGGGAATAATTGTTGAACGCGGCTCCGCCGATGAAGCGATATTAAATCCGCAGTCAGATTATACAAAACGTCTATTGGGAGACGTACCCAAGATCTATGAGCCATGGGACTTCAGCAAAGCCGCAGTTTAAAATTATACAGTTGACTTTTAACTGTTTCATTGTTAGCTTGAAATAATGTCAGAAAGCAATTCTGCTGTTCTAACTACAGGAAATCCCGCAAAACGAATAATTGCATTTTCGCTGCCATTGCTGGCGATGGAACTTCTAAACATCTCCTATACAATGGTAGACGCTTTTGTTGTAGGCAGGTGGGTTGGAATAAACGGTCTTGCCGCGGTAGGCGCATCTTATAATTTAATCTGTTTTGTATGGGGTTTTATTTTCGGGCTTACAGGCGGGTTTGCCGTTATCCTGACACAGCGTATCGGAGCCGGTGACGAACAGGGAATAAAACGCAGCGCGGCGGCAGGTATATTCTTAAGTCTAATCGTATCGGTAATTTCGGTAATTATACTGCTGCCTCTTACTCCCATAATTCTGACGCTGATTAATACTCCGCCTGAAATAATGAAAGACACAAGCTATTACGCGATGATTACTATTTCTGGCTCAATAGTATTTATGTTAAGTAATATGTTCGCATCCATTATTTACGCAGCAGGAGACAGCGTTAACCCACTTGTTTTTTTTACCGCCGGAACCGTATGTAACATTATTTTTGACATACTTTTTGTCGCGGTATTTTCCTGGGGAATTCCAGGAGCGGCAGCGGCTACTGTATTGTCTCAACTGATTGCGGCAATCCTGACATTAATATTTTTATTAAAACGCTTTCGCTCAGTTCTTCCCTCGCGTAAGGACTGGAAAATTGAATGGAAAGAAATTAAAATTCATCTTTCACTGGGAATCACGATGGGGCTTCAGAGATGTATTGTTGAATTCGGCAATATACTGATTCAGGCGGCGATTAATAGCCTGGGAGCTGTGACAATTGCCGCGGTTTCCGCCGCTCAGCGGATAAGAGGGCTTAACATGATGCCGCTTTTCGCGCTCTCGCGGGCCATGACAACATACACCGCGCAGAATTACGGTGCAGGAAAAATGGACCGAGTTTATAAAGGACTGTTTCAATCATGTCTTGTCGCTCTGGGTCTTGGCGTTTTTATGGCGGTATTAAATCAATTTACAGGAAGACCAATAGTATCTCTTTTTCTGACAGATAATTCTGAAGCTCTTTCTCTTGCAACGCGTTATATTTTGATTACAGGTTATTCAGTTTTTTTACTTGGCGTTATGCTTGTTTTCCGCAGCGTTCTCCAGGGGCTTGGAAAAAAATCAGCACCTATAATATGCAGCGTAATGGAAACAGCCATGAGCATTCTGGCGGCTTTTGTTTTAATTCCCCTTCTGGGTTTCCTTGGCGTGTGTCTTGTAAATCCTCTTTCATGGCTTGCATCCGGAATTCCGCTTTACATAGCCTTTGGCGTTTTAAGAAAGAAATTAAACGCGGGTAAAGAAATATAATGTATAAAGAGAATATAGATTTATCATGGAGTGAAATTTTATTTATGTTATCTTCCTTTTTTTTAACAGGAATTGTTTTAACTTCATGCGGAAGTGATGTTAAAGATCAAATCATTGATCCGCCAAACATGTCTCTGGCCATTACAGACCCGCTTAAATTCAATATTTATATGGATAAAAATAAAATTAATATCAGCTGGGATGAAGTATCAAACGCTGAATCTTATGATATTTACCGCGCGGGAAGCCGTCTTGGAAAATATACTTATCTTAAAACTGTCACAAGAAACACGTATACTGATTCAAAACCCAATCCTGTTAAATATGAAAATTATTATTTAATTACAGCCAATAATAAATCCGGAAAAATTCTTGACATGATTATTTCTTTTGAATTAAAAATGTTCGGCGGCAATATTAAATTTTATGATATAAAATACGATGATATTTCCCGGATTGAAGAAGAAATAAACCGTATCCACGACAGGGAGATGTTTGGAAGCGTCGCGGAAGCCGGAAGAAGGACTGCTGAATTCTCTGTCAAAAGATACGCGCTCTATTTTAAACCAGGCGAGTATAAGGGCTTCTCCCATTTTAAAATTGGTTTTTATACCCATGCCGGAGGGCTTGGTAAGGTTCCATCAGAGACCAATCTTTTCGGCTCCATACATACGCCGCCTCATTTGCCTGACAACAACGCCACCTGTACATTCTGGCGCTCAATTGAAAATTTTGAAATATCAGGCGGCATTTTTCGCTGGGGAGTTTCCCAGGCTTCTCCTGTCCGCCGCATGAAAGTAAATGTTCCCGCAGTATTTGACTGGTATAATGGCTGGGCTTCAGGCGGTTATTCAAGCGACAGTTATTTCGCCGATTCTGCGGGTTCATGGTCTCAGCAGCAATGGTATTCTAGAAACTGTCATCATGAAAACGGGCTGTTCGGCATAAACTGGAATAAATTCGTTCAGGGTGCGACAGGAAAAACAACAGACAGCAACTGGGAAACAGGCGAAAGCGCGACAAAAATTGACACAACTCCTGTTATACGCGAAAAACCATTTCTTTATTTTGAAGACGGAAGGTATAAAGTATTTATTCCCGCTCTCAGAAAAGAAGCCTCAGGAGTTTCATGGACAGATGATTTTATGGGAGACGGCTTTTCCCTTGATCTTGAAGATGAATTTCACATAACAATAGAAGGAACAGACACATCGCAGTCAATCAACGCCGCTCTCGACAATGGCAAGCATGTTTTTTTCACGCCGGGAAGGTATGAGTTAAGCGAACCCCTGCGCATTAGAAAACCCGGAACTGTTGTGCTTGGAACAGGCCTCGCGACGCTTATTCCCGCGCAGGAAAATATTTACGGCGCGATATTTATTGATGATGTTGATAATGTAACCATAGCCGGTCTCATAATTGACGCGTATTACAGCTCTGAATATCTTATATGCGCAGGCGGTACAATGTCGGATAACGATCATCGCGCCTCCCCTTCCCTGTTATCTGATATTTTCCTGCGCGTGGGCGGTTACACGCAGAATCCCGTACACGCCACTGCAGCCGCGATTATTAACTCCAATGATATTATAGGAGATCATTTTTGGGTATGGAGAGCCGATCACGGCCAGGGCATAGGATGGGACAGAAACACATCCAAAAACGGCGTTGTTGTAACAGGAGACAGAGTAATATTTTACGGTTTATTTGTTGAACACTTTCACGAATATCAGACGTTTTGGTCAGGTGAAAACGGAAGAATGTATTTTTATCAGAGCGAAACTCCCTATGATCCTGTAAATCAGAATGGTTATATGAGCCATAACGGAACTGTAAACGGCTGGGCGTCCTATAAAGTCGCGAACAATGTTAACAATCACTTCGCATCAGGTCTTGGGATATACGCGGTCTTTATTCATACAGGACAGAACAGAAACAAAAGCGAATCCATATTCATTGATAACGCAATTGAAGTTCCCGATAAGCCTGGAGTAATTGTACATCATGCCTGTATTTTAGATCTGTCTGGAGCCGGCGGAGTATCTACAGGCATCAGAAGCATTGTTAACGGAACGGGAACGGGAGTAATGGCCGGAACCGGCAGACAGAGCGCTAAACGCGAATACCTTATAAAATACAATAACGGAAAGGCGGATACCTATTCACCAGACAAGACAGGAATCCAGCCGGACAATGAAGTTTTTTCATTTCCTGTGAATTTACTGCCATAAATTATTATTTGTTAATATAATAGTCCGTCAGAAAAATACTTTAACATCCCGGTCGCGGTAAATCCGTTCGCAGGCTCATTTGTTCCCGGTGTGAATGTGCGAAGCGTCTTTCCCCACTTATCCATAATGGTATTAAAACCATCATTAACAGGATCGGCTTTTGGTTTTGATCCAGCCTGATATAATGACCAGTTGCCCATATTGGCTCCGGCGATTTTGTATGTCCACATATTCCAGTTTATTTGATGTATATTATACTGTGAATACGCAAAAGCCTGATTTCCCTCATTGTTATTGTTAAACTCTCCCGCGTGAACCGCTACTTTCCATCTTGAGCGCGTTTTTATCAGTTCATTTATTCTGTATTGAATTGCCTGTTTTGAGTGATCATATAGATGCATTGAATACATCACATTTTTATCCCAGGATGCTGTCTTTCCGCTGTAACGGGCATTGACATCTAACTCTCCTGAATGAACATATTCAGGATTGGGAAGATTCATGTCCCAAATCGCCTCCATTATTATTATTGTATTTGCGTCAACAGCCCTGATTTCGCGGTAAAGACGATCATATAGCCTTACAGTTTCATGGACAGCTCTGTCAGAACCAGGCTCCCACGCATTAGTACCGGCATATCCGCCGTTATTCTGTGGTTCATTCAAAAGATCGTAAGCTGCCACTGCGCTTTCATTTTTATAACGCCCTGCAATGGCAGACCAAAGTTTTACAGCAGCATCTTCATATTGAGATACGGTATATAGCTCATTTTTTCCAAGCGTACCGCACGAGTGATCCATTGACTGGCCTCCAGCAGCGCCGTGAAAATCCAGAATTATATAAATACCGCGATTCTTCGCCATCTTAACCGCCCAGTCAAGCCGCGTAAAACCGGGATTAATAGTTTTTGTTTTACTGCCGTCATCTTCATTTATCCATGCGCCAGATTCGTCTGACATAAAATTCCTGTACCAGAACGGGATCCGGATACAGTTAACGCCTTTTTCCATGAAGAAATTAAAGTCATCTTCCGTGATCCAGTTATCCTGATAAATACTGAATAATTCCTGTATCTGGGCGTCCGTCCAGCCGCGGCTTTCCATTGCTTTTATTGTATCAAGATTGGCCCATCCCCTGTCATTTCCCGTAACAGGGCACATCCAGGATTCTTGAATCATCCACCCGCCAAGATTTAATCCGCGCAGCACAATTTTATTTCCGGATTCATCCCGCAAAAATCCTTCTTTGTCAACATAAAGCCCTTTACTGCTAACGCCTCGCAAATTATTACATGACATAAAAACCGCCGTAAATAATATAATCAATAAAAAATTCCGCAAAATATTTTAATTATTCTCCCGTGATACCAGCGCTTTCTATTCCCTTAATGAGTTTACGCTGAACAATTAAATATAAAATGAATAAAGGAATTATCGAGATCAGGGTAGCTGACATTTTATACGCTTCGTTTATACGCTGCTGCTCTAAATTCATGGAACCGCTTGCTCCCGCGCTTGCTGTCGCGTACTGGCTGAATATGCTGTCAAACATCGCAAGCCGCGGCGGAAGAAGCTGAATTTGACCCCTGATAAATGTATTTGTAATATATGTTTCGTTCCAGTTCCATACAAAGGAAAAAAGAAAAACAATAAGTATAGTGCTTAAACTGAGTTTCAGAATAACATGGTAAAAAATCTGAACAGAACTTGCACCGTCTATTGACGCGGCTTCATCCAGAGCGCGCGGAATAAGCCTGAAAAAATGAAAAAATATCAGAACAAGAATCGCAGAATTTATCCCCTGTCCCGTTATCGCCATCAGCAGCTGAGGATACGGAGTTCCTATCATCTGAATGCCTAATGTTTCCCTGACAGACACAGCCATCATGGTGCGCGGGATAAGCATAATCGGCGTTGGCAGAATAAATGTTAGAATTACCATAATAAACCAGAAATTTTTAAATTTAAATTTGTACCTTGCGAACGCGTAACCAGTCATCGCGGATACCAGCGTCTGGCATATTGCAAGCGTGCCTGAAAACAATAATGAGTTAACCAGTGTAGTCCGCAATTCAAGTACGCGCAATGCAGTTCGTAAATTACCCAGTGATCCGCTTTTGGGAAGCCAGTTAACAGTGGGATTAATAATATCCTCCTGGCTCATTAAAGCGGTCATTGTCATGCGCAGAAGCGGATATAAAAATTGGTAGCTGATAAGAACAAGAACTATATATATAACAATATTTTTTAAATTGATTTTTTTTAATGTTTTTATCATGGATTTTATTTGTATTTTCATATTACCTCCGCGTTAAGCGTTCCTTTTCCTTTTTGCCTTATTCCATTCTTTCTCTGTATCCTCTTTTTTATTTTTAAGAAGACCAAAAGCAATTCCCATAAGCGCAAGCGCCGCTATTGTATATATCCATGCGAACGCGCTTGCGAGTCCCAGCCCTGTTGTTGTTGTGTAAATCGCGTCCTGTACCATGGGCAATACAGGATTGATTGAATATGTACCCAACTGCACAATGGTTAAAATAATTGATACCAAAGCAATGGGCCGGATAATTGGTATAACAATTTTCCAGAGTATCTGCCATGAAGTAGCGGAATCTATCCTTGCGGCTTCAAGCATGCTTGAATCTATTTTCTGAAGGCCGCTTATGAAAAGAATGATTGGAATTCCCGTAAACCATAACACCATGGAGTAGTTCTCGAAAAGAAAAACCAGCGCGCGTGCAAGGGGAAGAGAGTACATTTCTACCATTTGGTAGAGAACCATATATTCAATGCCTGTGAATGTCATTCCGCCTGAGTCCATTAGCTGAAACATTACAGGACCGCTCATAACTATTACGGGCAGGAAAAACAAAGCTCTGAAACCTGCTCTGAATTTTATATTTTGATTTAACAGCAGCGCCAGTATAAACGCTATTACTGTTATAACAGGCGCGTAAGTCAGCTCCATGGTTATAAAGGAAAGAAGAGCGGGAACAAATTCAGTATTTCTGAAAAACGCAAGATTATAGTTATCAAGTCCTGTAAAAAGGGTTTGCCAGCCTTCAATGGTCAATTTTACATCATGGAAACTTAAGAAGATCGTATATAAAAACGGCCAGACAGCGAAAATAAAAAAGCCTGCAAGCCACGGAAGAAGGAACATATAACCCAGAACACCCTGCCTTTTTTCAAAAACATTCAGTTTTGACTTTACATGCGATGTTTTGATGGTTAAATTCTTTTCCTTTTTCATAAACGCTCTCCGTCTATGCAAACAACCGCTGATTGTGCATTAACCGAAACATTTTCAAATAAGTACGCGTTATCCGTATAATTAATGATGATATTAATATCATCGCTGTACTCATTCAGTACAATTCCTTCTGCCAATACAGTCCTGTTCAGCCATTGACGACCCTTTACGCTGGACAATACAGATGAAACCTGCGTATAAACATTTTTTATTATATCCTTGTATACATTGTATTCAGTGGAAAAATATTTAAGCGAGTTTGTGCTGGAAAGAAGGTAGGCGGGCTGCTGAGTCAGGGCAAAAGAAGGATACACATTGTAATCAATCATTCGCAATATATCCCTCTGTGTGTAAAAGGAAAAATTTGAATACGGCGCGTACATTTCCATCGTTCCATTCAGCACCATCTGTAAAAAAGGAACAGTATCAGTCTGCAAAATGTACTGGGTAGAAAGAACCGGAGTTTCCAGAAAACGTTCCGTATACTTCCAAAGATACTGATTGGGAGTTTTAGCGTTGATGGGAAGAGGGCTGGAGGCGAATGTATTTTCATATAACTCAATTGCGCCGGATGTAGTAATGGGATCGCTGCGGCCCCAATGGCTAATGAGCCTGTTTGTAATGCCATCGGCTGTTATGGAAGGAGAGCCTATTATCGCGGATATTTTCGCCTGCCGAATAAACCATTCCGCACTTCGCTGCGGACGGGCGAATGAAATTTCCTGTACAGGGAGGAAAAAATCAAGATTGTCCAATGCCCTGATACCCCAGCGGTTTCTATGGTACGCCTGATTGCGCGGAAGGTTCATCTGAATGCTGTTAATTACAGAATAATTCTGCGCGAAGGAAATATCGACGTTAAGTGAAATTGCTTCGCTGAATAATTTGCGGAAATCGCTTTTTGTTCCGATTGAGCGGATAAAATTAAGCGTCCAGGGTTTTCCGGCTGTGATGCCTCCGTTCTGGAAACCCAATAACCCGCCGTTAACAGAACCAATGCCGTTATCAAGTATATTCCGGATAATATTAATCACATCTTCAGCGTTTGTCGTTACAACATTTGAATGCCCTATTATGCTTTTTTTAACATCGCTCATGATAAAATCGGCGCGTAACGGAATAACACCGTCCTGACGCACCTTGTCCGGAATCAAAGTTCCGTTTTCAATTAAATGATTTCTGTATACATGAGCCATTCCGGCGTAGTTCGCTTTTTCATCTTCCAGAAAACGGTATTCAATGGAAATATCATAGTGCAAACGATCCGGGTAAAGCCTGAAATATCCTTCGCCTTTGCGGTTATAAACCTGGTGCATCTGTCTGTTAAACACAAAACGCGGATAGATATAATTGTAGTTTGTCATGTTTCCCTTGGGTGACATTACAATCTCCATGTTTTCTCCGCCGTCATCAGCCCACGCGACAAATCCCTGCTGATTGTTTCCTATCGCCGCGCCGAATACCGGCATTATGGGTTCCTTTTTTTTAACAGCGTAAACTGTATTATCATAATAAAACATGGTTTCCGCAGGATTACTTCCGTAAACTTTTCCTGTATAACGGTTAATACTGACAGTATTATCGTTGTAACGTATTAACGCGCCGCTGCCATCCGGAACAAAAGCATAACCCGGAGTCATTGGAACACTTACTTCCTCACCGTATTCGCCTGTTTCAGGATTAAAATATTGACGCACTCCCCCTGCAGCGCCAAGGAAGGGAGTAATAATGATTGAAGCCATTCTGGCGGCCCCATCTCCTTCAATTTCATGATCATAAATTTTATAGTTAATGCCTCGGTCTGTAAGGTGAATATGCAGCCTGATGGTTAAATCAATATTGGTAAAATTCGCGTCCAGCCTGAAATGGCCTTCATTAATTTTAACAAGATGCGATCTTGCGCCCTGTCTTGCCGCGGAAGATACTATATTCATGTTAAAAGCGTCATCGTAAAAATCAACTGTTAACAGCGAGTTTGCAAGACCTATGTATGTCGCGTTAAGCCGCACTTCTCTTGGCTGCGCGGCCTTTATTTTTTCGTTTAACGTCTGAGCAGCGTCTATCGCGCGATCCAAATCCTGGCTGAAAGGCGCGTCAAGTCCTGTTTTCCACGTGTATCCGTTTAAAGTATTTTCCGCCAGAATAATGTTCCGGTCTGAACGGTAGTAGTAAGCAAGATTTCCGAATTGCCCCAATAACTCGTATTCGTCTGTCTTAAATGATAATATTTCCGCATGTAAAGGGGGAAGGCGGGTATCCCTGTTTGTAGGAAAATACTCATCCAGCGCGTATACGGTCAATGATAAAATTAAGACAGCCAGAAGCGTAAAAAATATTTTAATACATTTTCGTGATATACGCATAAGCCTCCCTTACTATCGCTTCAACGAACTGTACAAACTGATCAAATAATATTGTCATGTTAAAAAGGACAATCAGGGCGATTAACATGAATAAAACTGTAAAAATAACGCTTTTAAATGTATCTGTAAAACTGTAACCATGCACTTCCTGCAGGCCAAGCCACAACAGGGATACGCTCCAGGCAATACCGGCGAACATCATCAAGTTCAGCAGCAGGATTTCATTTTCTGTAAGCACATGAGAAATTACGGTTACGGCAAGCAGCGTAACTGAAAGAGGCAGTGCCGAATATGAGACCAGTTTAAAAATATCAATAAAGCTTCCTTCCCCGTCATTAATTGACGTGACAAGATAATTGCATATAACAAATAAAAGGTATATTCCCAGAAAACCTCCTATAATTACATTGAAATCCATATCTTCAATTTCCACTGACTGAACGATAAAACCTTTGGAAGTCTGGTAAACAAGAAAAGCAATAAAAAAAAACGCGAAATTAACTGTGGCTCCGGCAAAAGATCCTTTCAGGTTATATTTTAAACTTTCAAAATTATCTATCGGGTGTCGCGCGACTGAAAAGGAAAAAAGCGATGTACCAAGATATTTTAAGTTTTTAAGCGAGTTTACGCCTTCCCGAATAAAAGTATTAAGCGCGTATCTGCGCGATATCCTGTTAAAAATAAATATACCTGTAAAAAAAATTATAATGGCAATCAATATATATGAGATATTTCCCAAAAGCCAATTGTTTCGGGTCTCCCAGTATGCCTGACTGTAGTATTCCCTGTTGCCGGCGACATAAAATTCATACCGCGCTTTTTCATATTCTTCCTGATACAGATAAGCCTTTCCCAGTCCGTTATGCGCAAGTATTGACATCTGGTTGAAACGCAGCACATTATTCCATTCCTCTTCCGCCTGAATATAGTACCCTTCGTTAAAAAATCTCTGCGCCCTGTAAATGGACTGAGTGTATTCTGTCGGCGTGTAACTCTGTAGAAACGCTTTCTCGCTGTCAAGCGTCCATATATGCCCCTGCGAGGAAACCGCGATTGATACGAGATTACTGTACCAGCCCGCAATATCTTCAGCACTTAAATGACCCGCCCCAAAAAAGAAAATTTCCACTCCGTCGGATGCGTTAACCTGTATCCACCCCTGGGTAGATGTTGAAAAAATATTGCCGTATCTGTCCACAGTTACATCTGTAAGCGACATTGTTGTCCATGCTTCCAGCATGTTACGCCCGGCCATGTCATGTTTTTTTAACGCCTGCCCTTCCCTCGCGACATCGCGTCCCATTGAAACTGAATAGACAATACCTCGTGGATCCACAAACACATTTGAAAAAGTCAGCGGAAGACGATCCTGCAATCCCTCTTTCTGCCTGTCGGTGAAAAACCATTTCTGCAGCAACTGAACAATTGTCATTGTTGTTTTATTGGAAGCGAAAAATCCCAAAAACTCTCCCTCATTTGACAGATGAATGATACCTGAATAAACGCCCTCCCCTATTATGTACATATTACCTCTTGGATCCACGCCGATCCGGTATGGCGCGAACTGAGTATCTCCGAAAGCGATTGAATTGGGCGAAGTAACAGTTTTTACGCATTCATCAGATGCGTTAAAAATGAATACGGACGCCGCGCTTGAGTCCGCTACATACAATGTCTCATCTTCCGTTACAAAAATTCCTCTGGGTGATCTGAAACCTGCGTGCCTAATTTCTCTCGACACTTTGCCTGAATTGGTGTCGAATAACACGATGCGCCTGTTGCCAGTGTCAGCTATATAAAGCATGTCATTTTTTCCGAATGCGATGTTTTCAGGTTTATCAAGGTCGAGTGTTGTGATATTGCGATCGGGAAGGTATCCGTCCTGTGTAGGAACAAACCAGCCTTTTCTGTTTTCGGCGAAATTTACAATTGTGGATTGCTGCGCGTAAGACATGGAACTAAAGAGCGTGAAAATTAAAAGAAATACTGTTAATCTCTTCATGTCAGCGCACACTGTCATTTTATCTTATCCCCGAATGGCTCATGGTGTTCATTACTCTTGACTGCATGGCGATAAAAATAATCAGGTTTGGCAAAAACATAATAAGGGAAGATGCGGCCTGTACTCCCGCCATTGCCGGCGTATTCAAGGTAGCGATGTTTGTTATATAAAACGAAAAGGATTTTAAAGTATCATCAACAAGATATAAATTGGACGCTTCTGTCGCTCCCCATACTGTCTGAAAACACAGTATACCCACTGTAGCGAGGGCCGGTTTTATCAGGGGAAAAACAATTCTGAACATCACCGTAATCTCCCCCGCACCGTCCATTCTTGCCGATTCAATCAAAGAATCGGGAACCTGATCCACAAACTGTTTTACAAGAAACAAACACACAGGCATCGCGAGAAGGGGCAGGATATGCACGAGAAAGTTATTGTTTAAACCGGCGTTTACGATTATCAGATAACGCGGTATCGCCACCGCAGCTGGAACAAACATCAAAGCCGCCTGATTTATCCTGAATATCCATTCTTTTAAGCGGAATTTTTTCTTGGAAAGAGCGTAAGCTGACATCGCCGTTATTAATATGGAAAGCCCCACAGTAAAGATCGTTATAATAATTGTATTTACAAGGAACCTGGACATGGGGATTCCTGTACCGGATGTCAGTTCAAATATCATGCGGAAATTCTGCAATGTGGGACGCTCGGCGATAAAGGTCGGCGGAAAACGGAATATTTCATCTAACGGCTTGAACGCCTGGTTAATTATGTAAATGATGGGCAGTGTCATGAAGAGCGCGACAGGTAATATAACGACATAAAACTTAATCTGCGAGACATGAAATTTGGAAGGGTTTATTTTCATCCCCTGAAAGCCAGTCATATCAATCCTTCTCCCCAAAGAATGTGTAGGCGATTTTCGAGAATACCCACGCCATACATAACAGAGCGACTGATATGGCAGCCGCGTATCCCATCTCATAGCGCAGGAAACCGTAATCGTCTATATGATTGGTTATTAACTGTCCGGAATAATCAGGCGTTGGATTAACACCGGAAAGCGCGACTCCTATAGCGCCGTTATTAAACGCGCCTACAATTGCCATTACAGCTCCAAAAAGCATCTGGGGTTTCATGGAAGGTATTGTTATATAAATAATTTCCTGAAAACGGTTTTTAAGCCCGTCGATGTATGCGGCTTCGTACAGCTCTTCATTAATGTTTAAAATACCTGCAAGCATTGCCAAAAATCCAATTCCCATTGCGCTCCACAGAGACACTATAATCATTACACTTAACAGATAATCGGGCGACAATAAAAACTGTACAGGAGTTTCAATTAAATTCCATCGCAGCAATATCGCGTTTATATAACCTGACTGGTTACCGGAAAATATTGTGCGCCATACCACGCTGACAAAAACGCCTCCCGCCAGAGACGGCATGTACAAAAGGAGAGCCAGAATTGTCCGGGGAATTCTCTGTATCTGGGCGAGCATCCATGCCATGATGAATGAAATAACATAACCGCCAGGACCCACAATGAGCGCGAAGTAAATGGTGTTAGGCAAAACTTTCTGAAAAAAAATTGAGTCCTGCGTAAGTAACGCGACATAATTATGCAGCCCCGCGAAAACAGGCGACTGCACCAAATCAAAATATGTAAATGAAAGATATATTGCAAGCGCAATCGGTATCGCGATAAACAATGAAAACAGAAGCCCATAAGGCAGCAGCATCGCGAAAGCATGAAGGCCATCCAGCGCTGTTATGGAAGATTTTCTTTTAAACAGCATTAAATACCCTCACGCTTCGCGTTTTCCATCTGCGTGATGATCCAGTCAATCTCATGGACAACATAGGGTTTGATAAGTTCTCCGTGCGCGTTTAAATAGCCGAATTCCGTCATTTTTTTTCTGAATTCACGCTGTATTTCTATAACTTTTTGATCAATCGCGATTCTTGCAGGAGTTCCGTCAAACACCATGGTAATCCATATATCGGAAAGACTCCTTTCAAGCAGATATTGTCCCGGAGTTCTGGGTACATCGCGAAGCCAGCGCACAGACTCAAGAACAACTTTTAAATCCTTATCCTCGACAGGCATATTTTTCAGAGCGTTAATGTTAGACGACATGTGCAGAATCCTGTAATTTGAATAAAGGGAAAATGTGAAATCCGTCTGCGTCTGTTCGCTGATAAACCACTTGATAAATTCCCAGCATGCCTGTATCTGCCTTGAGTTTTCAAATATAACGCTGCCTGTCCCGTTCCCGATAAACCAGCGCGATACGCTGCCGTCATCCTGCAAAGTACCTGGGAACGGAGCGAGATTCCATTGGCCCATAAGTTCAGGCGCTCCGTGCGTTAAAAGAATATATGTTTCAGCGTCGATAATTCCAACGGGAGTCTGCGAAAAACGGAATGAGTTAAAAAATACCGGAACCTGTTCTGATAACGCATAGGTTGTAAATAAATCGCCAAGGAAGGTTAAAGCCTTTACGGAACTGGATTCGTTTATGGCGGTTCCAAGACCGTCGCTTCTGTACAATGATCCGTTATTCTGATAAATCAAAGGAGATGTCTGATAGAACCATTTGTAACCGATACCGGATGCAATCGGCATGTAAAAACTCATATCAAAGCGCTGCAGTTCCGACATCATCTCTGTTACATCATTCCATGTGTCGGGCTTCGGAATATTTAATTGACCCAAAATATCTTCACGGTAGACAGTAGCTGCAAATGTAATTGTCTCAGGAACCGCGTACACTCCCTCATTTAAAACATAACTTGTAAGCGCCCCCGGCACATAATCCCCCATGTACTGCCAAAAGTCACTGAACTGCGTAAAATCATATAACGCGTTGCGAAGCGCTAAATCAAACGGCATCCAGGAGCCAAGCCCAAGCGCTATATCGGGATTTGTCCCCGCAGCCCTTGCCATGATTAATTTATTGGCGTCAGGCATTACAGAAAGATTTACCTTAATGCCGGTTTGCGGCGTAAAGCGCGTATCTATTAGTTTTTGCAGCAAGTCTACCTGCATATAGGATGCGGCGTACCAAATATTGAGCGCATCCTCTTCATTGCGCACCTTGAATTTATCTGAAGTATAACTGTACGCCAGTTTTTTTAATCCGTCGGAAATGACCGCAAAAATATTCGCTTTCTCTTTCGGCAGCCCTTCCGCGCTTCCGAGATAAATTGAATTTAATGTTATACCTATTATATAAAGCGCGTCCAAAGCGGCGCCTGCCTGCTGCAGCACAGAAGCGCTCTGTACAACGCTGTACACCGCGCCTCGCGAAGAATCATGGCCGCTTAAGGATTTAGCGTATAACGGAAGCTCGTCAGGTTTTTCCTGAAGCCTTTCCAGGAACGCAAGCGCCTGCACCATCGGAGATGCAACAGAAGAATCGGTTCCTTTCGGGCTGTATTTTGAAAGCTCGTGGATAATGTCGCGGAAAATGACATTATAGGCGTTTAAATACGCTTCTGTCTCCGGAATAAAATGCGTAAGACGCCATGTACGGTTTTTGTCTATGTCTTTTCCTGTTACTTTCCTTACCTCAATCGCGAACTGATTTATATGATCGATTAAAAGCCGCAAACCGCGAAGCTGGCGGGCGATAGGCGAAATTTCAGTTCTTACGGAAATTGTATTATTCCCCTGCGATAAATAAAATAAATACGGCTCTCCTTTTTCGTCTGTCATGGTCTGGTTGCGCCATACATTCATATTGGGAGACAATGGATAGGACGCGGCCTGCGCGAAAGGAATCTCCCCGTTTATTTTCACGCTGATAAAAGACGCGAAATCCTGCGAAGCTGATCTTGAATGGAATGTAACAGCGTAATACCCGTCCTTCGGAGCGTAAAAATCATAGAATACCTCATTTCCCGCCCTCGTAAAATTAATTGTGTTAATTTTTCTGTTAACAGGATCATAAGGCGCGATATGGGGGCTGGAATTCGCAGCATTTGAAACGTGAGGTGAATTTTTCATCACATAACTTACTGCGTTAATATCAATAAATTCCCGCACTGCCGCTGCATCAGGCGCTGTATACGGCGGCGGCTCCCTGCGGGAATACACGGTTAAGTCACCAAGCCAGATATTTTGGGATGTTTCATTCCTTATTTCAACTTTATTTTCACCCTGACGCAGAATGAAATTCAGCGGTAAATCAGAAGTGTAACCGGTATCAAAAAGAGAAACCGTATGCGGCCCTTTTTTTTGCCTCTGCATGGGAACCGACTCATCGCCGTATTTATCAACAGGGTATATTTTGGATTCATCTTCCCAGAAAACAGGCAAAATAATATTATTGGCTTCCGAATACTGCGTTTCACCGTTAACTTTAAGTGAAATGGTTACATCAGTGAAACCGCCGCTTACAAGATCATAAACAAGTGAAAAGTAATACAAGCCGTCTTCGGGAATATTTATGTTGAATTCAATATTATCGTTTCCGTTCAGAAAAGAACTGTTTTCCGCTGTTACTTCATTTTTAGTTTTTATTTCAGGTTTATTGTCAGTTAAAAAATCTATATATGTATAACGCTGGTTTTTTAAGGAATTTCGCAGAAGGGCGTAAGCGGCGTCAGATTCAGATCGGCTGACAGGATTAGTTCCTACCTTTTCTGATCCAAACAGAAAAAATAAAACGCCGCCTGTAATAACGCATACAACTGCAATCAGGACAATAATATTTAACCTCGACACCACGCCCTGCCTTTAATGTTTATAAAACAACACGGATTTGCGCGGATTATTGAGAATCTTTACCGCCCGGTAAATGTTCTGCCCTGATTAACACAGATTAAAATCCGTGCTGATCTGTTTAATCCATGCCAATCCGTGTTTTGCGTTTACAAGTTATTTTGGATAATACCTGTTCAGACCTGCCTGTAATATCTGTATTTCTGTTTCCCATCGTTGATTCATCGCAGTGTTCCACGCGGGAAGACGGGCATACACCTGGTCAAGCCAGTTAGGCGCAAATCTTTCAGCTCCTGTCACATCTGCACTATAGGCGTTCAGCCATTCATAGGCAATCTCCCTTCGGGTTCCTTCAAAATTATAAAACCAGGGGTACGCTTTATCGGAAATATCCCAGAACTGACCGCTTTCCCATAATTCAAGCACTTTATGGAAACCGGGCATTTTGTTCCTGTCCTTAAATCTCTGGTGAATTTCCGGGATATACCAGATATCCATCTGACGCTGAAATTCCGGACCTGTAACCATTGGGAATGAATCGTTAAGACAGGACTTGTAGGTTTCACCGTCAAGGAACTGCTGCCTTGCACGGGCTTCCCACGCGCGTGAGTCGCCGCACCAGAATTTCGCGAATTCCCAGGCTATCGTAAGTTTTGCCTTTTCTTCATTGGAAAGAGCGGGATTACCGTCATCCATTGCATAGTTGCGGATTACAAACGGGTCAAGTACGATACCTACATTGTTGCCGACATAATCTGTAGACGGCCGCGGATAAATATCCCAGTCGGAAGCCCTAATAGCGCCCCAGTGATTGGGATTTGGATGAGCGGCATCTCCCATCATCCAGGGATCGCCTGTGTTTACAAGCAGTTTACCTTCCAGGAAGAATTTGTAACTCCACCACCAGTTCTCATCCATAAATTCAGTGGCAACCCTGCCCTGATCATTGTTGGGCCATATAGCGTGATTTGTCCACTGACTATAGTAACGTAATAAATTTCGGACTGCGTCGGAATTTATGTTGACAAAAGGCTCGCCGGGTTTTCTGTTAATAAGCTGATATGTAAAATCACGCGTACCGGTTGTTATCAGATAACCGTCTACGGCGTAATCGCCCATTATCCCATAATATTCATTCGCTCTTGAATGAGCAACAAACCGGGTAAACTCGGCGATATTCCAGTCAGGATCAGGTACATCAATATTATTCGCCTCCGCCAGCGATTTATTTATAAATATACCCCAGGGCAGAAGGTATTGCGGAAGTCCGAATTGACGGCCTTCAACATTCATAATACCCATAACTTGCGGATTAAAGCTCTTGTACATCGGATCATCGGCGAAAATTGACAGATCGGCGATTAACCCTCTCTGAATGTCTCCAATCATGTCCATGGCCGCGTAAATATCGGGATAAATACCGTATTCCATGCGGAAGTTCTCGCGATGCTGTTCCCATGAGCCATTATCATCATCAGGATCGCCTGATTTCGCGAAAATATTGATTTTTACATTGGGGTAAAGCTTCTTAAATTCTTTCGCTGTAGCGTAAGCCGCGGCAACATTCTGGGATAACAGATCATCAGGGGTAAGGTTCTGATTGCCAAGATCCCTGTAGAAAACATCATTACCTGACCACATCATCAGGGTCAATTCCGCCGCTACATCATTTGTGGACAATGAAGCCGCTGAACCCGCTTTTTTACAGGATGATAAACCCGCAAAAATCAGTACAACAGCCAGAAAAAAGGCGATGTACATTTTACTGGAAATTTGTTTCATTCTTTACTCCTTGTTAGTATAAAACTGTAAAAAGTTAAATAATTTTATATAAATGATACACTTGTTTTTTTTTAGTTGTCAAGAAAAATAAAATTTGAGTCCATGTACTAATTGTCTGCATGGAAAACCGTTAACAAAAACGAACGGCAATGCCCTGTCTCTCCCTGTTCCTCCTGTTATACATTTAATATATCTGGTATAATTATTGTCTGTCCACAAAGTCGGTTACTTTGCGGACAAACTTTGCATTTTCCCGCCTTCAAACCTTTGGTTTGCAGGCTGCGAAAATGCGTTTTTTTAAGAAAGGAGAACTTCAAAACCATGAATAAATTGGGGCGTGTAAGAGCGCCGCACCATAAAAATACGGCTATGTGCGTACCGGAGATTTTACCAATACCTGCGGAAGTAAAGCTGCCTATGTCCATGCACTCGGGCACGCCCGCCAATCCTGTTGTTAATGTCGGTGATTATGTAAAAGTCGGGCAGATTATCGGCGAAGCTTCAGGGTTTGTTTCAGCGCCTGTTCACGCGAGCGTATCAGGAAAGGTAAAAAGCATTGAAACAATGGACAGTATAACAGGAGAAAAAACTGTTACAATCATTATTACTTCAGACGGCAATCAAACGCCCTGGGAAGGCATGGCGCCCGTAAATGTTACAAACACTTCTGAATTCCTGGAAGCGGTCAGAAACTCAGGCGCAGTCGGCCTTGGAGGCGCAGGTTATCCTACAGCGCCCAAGTTCACTCTAAAAGACAATGTAATACTCGATTATATTCTGATAAACGGCGCTGAGTGCGAACCGTTTATCACTTCCGATTCCAGAACAATGCTGGATGAAACTGAATATGTCTGGGAAGGCGTCAGGCTGATGAAGGAATTCCTAAAACCCAAAAATATAATTATATGCATCGAAAAAAACAAGCCTGAACCCATTAAAAAATTTCAAAAGTTATGTGAAGGCAGGGAAGGTGTTTCTGTCCGCGTACTTCCGTCCCTTTACCCACAGGGCGAAAGAAAAGTGCTTGTGTATAATGTCACAGGACGGGTTGTACCCGAAGGCGGACGTCTGCCCGATGTCGGGTGCATAGTCGTGAACTGCACAACCGTCGCTACCTTCGCCAAATACATAAAAACAGGAAAACCTCTTGTAACAAAGTGCGTAACGGTAGACGGCTCCGCAGTAAAAAACCCAAAAAATGTTATCGCTCCGATTGGCACTCCTGTCCGGAACATATTTGATTTTTGCGGCGGTTTAAAGGACGATGTGAAAAAAATTACTTTGGGCGGTCCGATGATGGGAGTGGCAATTCCTAATCAGGACATTCCGATTGTAAAAATTACAAACGCGGTGCTGGCGTTATCTGCAAAGGATGCATCTCCGCCGCAGCCCACGCCATGCATTAAATGCGGCCGCTGTTTATTCAAGTGCCCGATGCATCTGATGCCGCCGTATTTTGAAAACGCTTTTGAACTGAAAAAACCTGAACTGCTGAAAAAATACAAGGTAAACATGTGTACAGAATGCGCAAGCTGCGCGTATACCTGCCCTGCGAAAAGACCGCTCACACAGGTAATGCCTCTGGCGAAAAACATGTTATGGGAGTACGAACAGGCCCAGAAGGCGGCTAAAAAAGCATCCTCTGTTTCGCAGGAAAAAAAGGAGGCGAAATAATGGATTCATCTTCCAAAATGATTGTAACGCCCGCTCCCCACATCCGCGATAAATTGACAACCAACAAAATAATGCTGGATGTTATAATAGCGCTCTGTCCCGCTTTAATCGCAGCAATCTGGGTATTCGGCGCGCGGGCGGCTCTTGTCACAGGCGTCTGCGCCGCGTCCTGTGTTTTTTTTGAATGGGGTTTTGAGAAAATAGTTAAAAGAAAAAATACTATCGGCGATTTTTCCGCCGCCCTGACGGGCGTTATTCTGGCTTATAATCTGCCTCCTTCGATTCCGCTCTGGCAGGCGGTATTGGGAAGCTTTATCGCGATAGTTTTTGTCAAACAGCTTTTCGGAGGACTGGGAAAAAATTTCGCCAATCCTGCGGTAACTGCACGTGTTGTAATGTTCCTGGCGTTTCCCATAACGATGACAACATGGGTAGCGCCTTTTGATGTCATAACCGCAGCGACGCCGCTTTCTGATCTTTTGCACATGTTCAGAAATGAAGCATACTCGCTGCCGTCAAAAATGAATCTATTTCTCGGCGTACACGGAGGCTGCATAGGAGAAACAAGCGAGCTTGCGCTTTTGGCCGGTCTTGCATACCTTTTTATCCGCCGCGTTATAACGCCGGTAATTCCCGTGACATTTATCGCGACAGTTTTTTTATTAACAACAATGGCCGGCGGTCTTGATTTCGGCGTCTATCACATTTTATCAGGCGGTCTTTTTTTGGGAGCGGTATTCTGCGCGACAGATTATGTTACAAGCCCGCAAACGGAACTTGGACGCGCCATATTCGGCGCCGGCTGCGGCATAATTACTGTTTTAATCCGTCTTTTCGGAAGTTATCCCGAAGGCGTATCATTCGCGATCCTTTTTATGAACATGCTGGTTCCGTACATTAACAAAATTTCCTATAATAGGGCGCTTGGCGGGAGATATAAAAAATGAAAAAAGATTTTATACTACCCATACTTGTATTATCGCTGATTTGCCTTTTTGTCTCAGGAGCGTTAGCTGTCGTTAATAATTTTACAGCTCCTGTAATTGAAGCATCCGCAGCCGAACGCGCAGCCGCAGCAAGAAAGGAAATTATACCTCAGGCGGACGGATTTGAATTATTAAATATTGAAGACCTGCCAAGAACAATTACTGACGTTTACAGGGCGACCAATAACACAGGCTACATTTTTATGATTACTGTTCCGGGTTACGGCGGCAACATCAGCATGATCTGCGGCATTAATAATGAAGGTAAAGTGATTAAAACAGCGGTTCTCTCCCATACGGAAACAAAAGGCATGACAGATCCTGTATTCGCACCCGCCGATTCAAATCCAGCCAATCCCAATCATCAGGGCAGGTACACAGGAAAAGATAAAAACCTGGACGGCGTAATCGCGGTCACCGGAGCCACAATTTCGTCTAACGCATACAAGAGCGGCGTCCGGGATGCGTTTGAAGCTTTTGAGCTTGCAAGGAGGCAGTAATGGGAAAAAAAACAAATATTCTTTTAAACGGGATCATCAGGGAAAATCCTGTTTTGGTTCTTATACTTGGTATATGCCCAGCGCTGGCAGTCTCTACGCAGGCTGAAAACGCGGTTGGAATGGGACTCGCAACAACATTTGTCCTTTTGGGATCCAATATCGCGATTTCTCTTTTACGCAGGAGCATCCCCGATAAAGTGCGCATCCCATGTTACATTGTTTTAATCGCCGGTTTTACAACCATCGTTCAGATGGCAGTTGAAGCGTACGCATACGGCCTGTATCAGGCGCTTGGGATATTCCTCCCCCTTATCGCGGTAAATTGCATTGTTTTCGCACGCGCAGAAATGTTCGCAAATAAAAACAAGGTTCTGGATTCCGCTGTGGACGCGATAGGCATGGGAGCGGGCTTCACTCTTGCCCTTGTTCTTATCGCCTCAATGCGGGAAATTCTTGGGTCAGGGACATGGTTCGGTCTAAAAATTCCGGTGTTATCTGACAACAGCATAGAAGCTTTCTCCCTCGCGCCTGGAGGCTTTGTCGCGTTCGGTCTTATAATAGCAATAATAAACAAGGTATCAAAGGGAAAGGCAATTAAGAAAGAAGATTTTAGCTGCAGCGCCTGCCCGTCCAGGTTTGTCTGTACTTCCGGCAAATCAGAAAGAACGTCATCTGCAAATGAAAACGCGGGCATTGCCGCGCAGGGAGCGAAATAATGGATTATAAAATTTTTATCACATTAATGTTCGGCGCGATCCTCGTTAACAACTATATCCTGCGCCAGTTCCTTGGCGTTTGTCCGTTTTTGGGCGTTTCAAAGGACATGAAAGGCGCTGTAGGCATGAGCGCCGCAATAATATTTGTCATGCTTCTTGCGACAGCCGTAACATGGCCAATACAAAAATATCTTCTTGAAAAAAACAATCTGGGTTTCCTGCAGACAATCGTATTTATTCTTGTTATCGCTACACTTGTGCAAATAGTGGAAATCGCTCTTAAAAAATTCATTCCTTCCCTTTATAAAATACTTGGCATTTATCTACCGCTTATGACAACAAACTGCGCTATATTTGCCGTTACTCTGGTGAATATCAAGAATGATTATTCATATTTAGAAGCGCTGGTTAACGCATTGGGTTCAGGCATTGGAGTATTCCTCGGCATGGTAATTTTCTCCAGTATCCGCGAACATACGGAAAACACCGATCCGCCGAAAGCCTTTAAAGGTTTGCCGCTAACGCTGATTTCAGCGGCAATTCTTTCATTCTCGTTTTTCGGCTTTAACGGCGTTATGGAAAACCTGTTCCGGTAGGAGATTGTATGAATATTATATTGGTTGCTATTGTATCAGTCACCTCAATCGGTCTTGTCTGCTCCGCCATACTCAGCGTCGCCTCAAAGCTTATGTATGTAAAAATCGACGAGCGGATAACAATGCTGACAGGAATCATGCCAGGAGCGAACTGCGGAGCTTGCGGCTATCCAGGATGTTCAGGTTATGCATCAGCCCTTATCGAAGAAAACGCCAAAATAAATTTATGCACTCCGGGCGGCTCCGCGTTACTTGCAAAAATAAGCGGAATACTGGGTGTAGAAGCGGGAAGCATCGAAAAGAAAACTGCGTCTGTCCGCTGCGGCGGCGACTGTAACTCGCGGCAGAAAAAAATGGAATACATGGGCATTCAGACATGTTTTGCCGCTAAACCTGTATATGGCGGGGAAAACGCGTGCGCGTTCGGATGTCTTGGGTTTGGAGACTGCCAAAAAGTATGTCCATCTGACGCAATCTGCATGGAAAACGATCTTGCGCACATTACAAAGAACTGCACAGGATGCGGTCTTTGCGTAAAGGTCTGCCCAAACAATTTAATATCGATTAAAAACGCCTCAACTCCTGCGTTTGTCGCGTGCAGCAATATTGAAAAAGGAGCTGTTGCCAGAAAGAAATGCACAAGCGGCTGCATCGCCTGCACCAAGTGCGTCAGGGAATGTCTGGACGGCGCTATAACTATCGAAAACAATCTCGCGAAAATTGACAGCGAAAAATGCACTGGCTGCGGCCGGTGTATTGAAGTTTGCGTAACCAAGTGCATTGTTTCATTATGATATAAGTGGTTCTTCAAGCATCATCCTGCAAGCGCCGACAGTTTTTCCCTGATAAATTCACTCTTTTCCTGCAAGCCAATGCTGCCTGTTACGAGCAGCAGCACATTAGGTTTTTTGGGATCAAGTTTTACCTTGCCCGGCGATTCCTTCATAAGGCGCACCAGCCTCTCAACATTGACGCGTGAAACTTTAGCGAACTCAATTCGCGCAATGCCGTCCCTCTCCCGCAGGGATGAGACCGCAATCTGGCGGCAGATTATCCTTATTTCAGCTAACGACAGAAGGGAAGCGGCTTCATTCGGCAGAGGGCCGAAACGGTCAAGCAACTGCGCATGCACATGATCAAGCTCGTCCCTGTCCCTGATTGCGGCTATCATCTTGTACACTTCCATTTTCTCCTGCGGCGAATCAATGTATGAGTCAGGAACAAAACCTGAATATTCAAGTTCAAGCAATGTTTCTGTTTCACTCTCATAACTGGAATCTTCCAGGCGTTTAATCGCCTCATCAAGCAGTTTTACATAAAGATCAAAGCCGACCGAATATATATCGCCGGATTGTTCCCGCCCGAGCAAATTTCCCGCACCCCTTATTTCCATGTCCTTCATTGCGATTTTAAAACCGGATCCCAGTTCCGTAAGATCGGAAATCGTTTTAAGTCTCTTCATTGCAATCTCGGAAAGGCTTTCTTCGCGCGGATAGAAAAGATAAGCGTAAGCCACGCGATCGGAACGGCCTACCCTGCCCCTCAGCTGGTAAAGCTGTGAAATTCCGTACATATTGGCGCGCTCAATAATTATCGTATTGACATTCGGGATATCAATTCCGTTTTCAATAATTGTGGTGGAGACAAGTACATGGAAACCGCCGTGAATGAAACGGCGCATAATATCCTCCAGTTCCTGCGCTTCCATCTGACCGTGGGCTGTTTCGATTAACATCTCCGGCACCAGTTTTTCCAGAATCAGCCTTGTATCACGTAACGATTCTATGCGGTTGTGAAGAAAGAAAACCTGGCCTCCCCGCTCAACTTCGCGGCGTATCGCTTTCGCTATCATGTAGCTGTCGTATTCTTCCACAACTGTTTCAATAGGATGCCTTCCCGGAGGAGCGGTCGCCAAAAGGCTCATGTCGCGGATTTTTAAAAGGCTCATGTGCAGAGTGCGCGGAATGGGAGTTGCGGATAATGTCAGGCAGTCTACGTTTGTTTTCATCTCCTTCAGGCGTTCCTTGTCCTTAACGCCGAAACGCTGTTCTTCGTCAATTACAATCAGCCCCAGGTTTTTGAATTGCACATCACGCTGGATTATCCTGTGGGTTCCAACGAGCAGATCTATCTCTCCTTTTTTTACCTGCTCCAAAATGGCGCGCGTCTTTTTTTTGTCAACAAAGCGCGAAAGCATTGCGATATTGACAGGGTAATTGGAAAAACGTTCCCTGAAATTATCATAATGCTGCTCTGACAGAATTGTAGTAGGAGCCAAAAACGCGGCCTGTTTGCCGCCCATGACCGCCTTAAAACACGCGCGTACCGCCACTTCAGTCTTGCCGTACCCTACATCGCCGCAGACCAGCCTGTCCATTGGCTGATCGCTTTCCATGTCATGTTTTATCTCCCGGACACAGCGTATCTGATCCTCTGTTTCCTCGAACGGAAAAGCCGCTTCAAACATTGTCTGCCATTCTGAATCTTTGGGAAAAGCGTAACCTTTTGTCTGTTTGCGTTTTGAATAGAGTTCTATCAGTTTTCCGGCGATATCTTCCACGGATTTACTGACCTTAATCTTGCGGTTAACCCAGCTCTTGGAGCCAAGAGTATCAAGATGAGGCGCATGTCCTTCGTTGCCAATATAGCGCTGGACAAGATTTACCTGTTCGACGGGAACAAACACAATTTCACTGTCAGAGTATTCAAGCTGAATATAATCACGTTCATGCCCAAGGGCTGTAATTCTTTCGATACCCTTGAAAAGCCCAATTCCGTAATTAACATGAACAACATAATCGCCCGGATTTAATTCCACAAATGTGTCAATAGGGCTTGAACGCACCGTTTTAAGAGATCGCGGCGGACGTTTGCTTCTGCCGAAAATTTCATTTTCCTGAATAACCATGAACTTTATGTCAGATAACGAAAAACCGGCTGTCAGCGGAGAAGACATTATCGTAAGCGTTTTTTTCCTGTTACTGTCTGACTTTTCAAGCGCTTCATCCGGAATGATTGTCCTTATGCGGTCAGCCTGCACTGAAGACTCTGCTGCGATGGTTATCTGCCATCCGTTAGCGAGTAATGAAGTAATTTCCTCTTTAAAATAATTTATGTTACCGAAGAAACTTCGCGCAGGCTCACATGGCAGTTTAATGTGATGAACCCCCGGTTTTGGCTCAATTTTAAGATTTCTGAATGATATAATCCTTTTCTGCGTTTTTATCATGTCAGAAAAATTCAAAAGCAAACGTTCAGGCAGGGGATACTCGGTATTTTCCCTTTTTGCGCGCATATAAAGGCCGTTGTATTCATTTTCAAGATTCTCTACAGCCATTTCCAGCCTTTCCCTGCTGAACAGCAGCAATATTCCCGAAGGACCCAGATAATCAAGCAGGCTGTATTTTTTTTCAAAGGCAAGAGGAAAAAACATCTCTTCGCCCTTTGCTGTGCGCTGCGTTACAAGCTGTTCAATTATCTGTTTTCCGCCGTCAGAAAATTCCCTGAAAGAGGCGAGGTTTTTCTCCAATACTTCAATTCTGTCATCGGTCCAGACAACTTCGCGCATTGGGCGGATAACAAGTTCCTGAAGCTTTATATTGTCTGTCCATTGATTGAGAGGGTCAAATCTTTTTATGGATTCTACTGTGTCGAAATCAAAAAGAATACGGTAGGCATCTGCGCCTGCGCCGCAATCATCCCCGCCCATGAAAATATCCAATACCTCACCGCGCAGGGCGAACTCGCCGTGAACCTGCACTTTAGGAACTCGAATATATCCGCCTGATACAAGAGTTTTAACAAGGGCGGCAGTATCTATCACCCCGCCTGTTTTAATGGTAACCAAAAGGCTTTTTATATAATCAGGCGGAGGCAGGGGGGTAAGTAAAGCTCGTTCAGGGATGATTATAATACAATGTTTTCCGTGAGCCGGATCGCCGCTTACAAGCAAGCCGCAAACAATCAAACTAAGAACTTTTACTCTCTCACCCAGTACAGCCGATTGAGGAGACAGTTCCCTGTAAGGAGCGGTTCCCCACCATGGAAATTTCATACATGGAATACCGGATGCGGCCAAATCAAGAATCATATCATCCGCGTCGCTTTCCTGCTGAACAACCGTGAATAAATTTCCTCCTGCAGCTGTGAAAAGCTGCGCGACAAGAAGAGCTGAAAACGCGCCTTCGCTTCCTTCAATATCAACAGGATAGTTATTATCCTTAACTGCCGAAATACAGGATGTGACGGCATTTGACTGAGAAGTTTTACGCAGCAGTTCAATAAAGGATAATGTATTCATGGAATTCTACCGATACTATACTATAGAAGTGTGCGCTTTTTGAACACCTCACATCAGGCAAGAATGCGAAAACTTTATAAAAAGGAAATTTGATGAAAAAAAAATATCTTTTAGCCGCCGCAATGATTTTGTTTTTTTTCAGTCTTTCATCTCCAAGCGCATTACAAGCGTCAGAGGGAATTGAATTCAGCATCCGGTTTTATGACCGCCGTATATATTACGCAGACGCCGATCCAATCTATGTGCAGATAACCATAAATAATAAAAGCCCGCAAACATACCGTTTTAAACTTGCAGATGAACGCGCATTTTCAATTGATTTTGATATCAGGACGATGACAAACAGGCAGCTTGCGTTCTCGGATTCGCTTATCCGTAAACGGACGCAGAATCAGCAGGTTTATTTCCGGGAAATCACAATTGAAAGCGGCGAGTCATTTTCGTTTATGGAAGATATACGTGATTATATTAATTTGAATCAAAGCGGCTCTTTCAGGGTTAAAGCGTCCATTTACCCCGAACTTTACCGCTCTGCCGCTTATTCAGTTATAGATTCAAATTATCTTTCCCTGAACCTGCGGCCTGCGATTATTTACAGCTCTGATGGCATCCCGCTTGAAATGGATACAGCTACAGGCGCTGTTTTGGTGCGCCAAAGCATTCCTCCCGATGAAGTTGTATCCTATATGCTTAAAGCCAGGCAGGAATCGCAATGGGAAAAATTCTTTCTGTACCTTGACCTCGAAGCCATGATTTCCAGAAATGCCGCTGAAAGGCGCAAGTGGCTTGCCGAAAATGAAGACGGGCGTCAGCGCATGATTGCAGAGTACCGCAGGAACCTGCAAAATTCAGTCGTAAGCGACGATATCAGCGTAATACCTACAAGATTTGAAATTCTTCGTACAGTATACAATAACAACGAAGGAACTGTTACTGTTCTTGCAAGATTCCGAGGCAATAGTTATACGGATATAAAACGTTATACATATACCCTGGAACGCAGGGATAATATCTGGATCATAGTTAATTACTCGGTTGATAATTTGGGAACAGAGGCTAATAATTAATAATGTATAATGTTATTTATTTGGTTATTATGCAGTTTTTCATTGACAAATACACTATAAGTGGATAGGATATTACAAGTGAGTGCAAAAAAAAAGGTATTAATTATTACCGATGGAACAGAGTTAATTGAATCGATTGCTCGTTCTGTAAAAAGCGCGTTAAAATGCACGGTTAAAATCAGCCATGCCGGAAAGCTTGACGGAACAGATCTTCTTTCGGCAGAAACATTCTTTATTGGCTGCGAAAAACCTAATCCTTCTTCATTTGATTATCTTTCAGATATGCTGAAACATATTAACTTTGCAGGAAGACATTGCGGCATTTTCTCCGCCAATAATAAAGCGTTAAAATACCTTGGCGGTATTATTAAAGACTGCGAGGTGATAACAGGGGAACCTCTTTTGATTGCCGGACATGACGCGGTCTCTGTCAGTAATTGGGTAAATACGATCATTAATTATTAGAATTCATTTTTTAAAAGAGAAATAAAATGGCGGAATTTAATTTAGATGACTATGTCAGAAAAGTGCCCGATTTTCCCAAAAAGGGAATACTTTTTTATGATATTACCGGCATTCTGGCATCCCCTGATGCTTTCTTACACTGCATAGATCGCATGGTAGAAATCTACAAAGATAAAGACATAAACGCTGTCGCGGCGATTGAAGCGCGCGGTTTTTTATTCGCCGCTCCTTTCGCAATCCGCATGAACATTCCATTAATTCCAATTCGTAAAAAGGGAAAACTGCCCGGCGTTACGCTTTCAAAAAAATACGATCTGGAATACGCCCAGGCGGAAATTGAAGTGCACTGCTCAGATATTCCCAGAGGCAAACGCATTCTTCTAACAGACGATCTTATCGCCACAGGCGGTACGTTAAACGCAGCGCGTTCCCTGCTCGTCGAAGGCGGCGCTTTTGTTCCGGAAATCTTCGGCGTTGTGAGTCTGCCATTCCTGAACTATCAAAAAATTCTTGACCCTACACCCGTTACTGCGCTAATTAATTATCACAGTGAGTAATCTTATGAGTATAATAAATTTTTCGCAAAGAATGGATAAAATCAGGGAAGCGATGGAAAAAAATGGAATCGATGTTTTCCTTGTAAGCCCCTCTTCAAATCTTTTTTATCTGACAGGTTACAGCATAGGCCCTGATGAACGTCTTTTTCTTCTTGTATTGCCTCAGGAAGGAGAACCATTTATAATCGCAAATGCATTATATAAAGAACAGGTAAAACCTCTTCCCGTAGAAAGGCAGATTTACTGGAAGGACGGAGAAGATCCTTATTACATTTTAAAAACAGAAATTAAAAAACAAAAAATTAAAATTCAAACCGCGGCTCTTGAACCTCAGATTCCCGCGTTGTTTACACTGCCCCTATATGAAACTTTTTCTGATATAAAATTTTCATTGGGCGCTTCCCTGACTGAACCGGTCAGGCAAATCAAGAATGAATATGAACTCAATTTAATCCGTAAGGCATGCAGTGAATCTGACATTTCACTTTCTGCGCTGATTGATAAAGGCTCTTACTGGCTTGGAAAAACTGAAACAGATTTCATGCGCGAACTTTCCAGTGAATTTGAAAAGGGAAATTTGTCTTCATTTGGCTCATCAGTACAGGTTGGCGCGAACGCAGCAATACCTCATTACAGCACCGGATCCGCGCAGATTAAAAACGGAAGCTGTCTGCTAGTGGATTTCTGGGGCCGTTACAATGGATATTATACAGACTGCACAAGAACTTTTCATTTCGGAAAACCAGAAAGCGATTTTGAGAAAATTTATTTAATTGTTCTGGAAGCTCATCTTGCGGCGGAAGCAAAAGCGCGTATTGGCAATAACCTGGAAGATGTGGATATTGCAGCGCGTTCGGTCATAGAAGAACACGGTTTCGGCGAATATTTTAATCATCGAACAGGCCACGGTCTTGGAATTGATGTGCACGAAGGCGGCTCTGTCAACACAGGCGTAAAGATCCCGATTGAAAAAGGCATGGTATTCTCCATAGAACCCGGGATTTACATTCCCGGCCGTTTCGGCGTAAGGATAGAAAACCTTGTAGCGATAGGAGAAGACGGGCCTGAAGTTTTGCATAAATTTTCACGAGAATTAAAGATAATTGGGTAGATGTGTGTCTATCATAGGTTATAGACAACCAATAAAAAAATAACCTAACAAGCCTTTAATTTTGTAATTAAACTCTTTTTATCTTCACAGTCAAAAAAAGCAGAACCAACAACAAGAATGTTAGCGCCGGCTTCTTTGGCTTTTTGAGCGGTTGTTTCATTGATGCCGCCGTCTACAGAAATGTTAAAATCTAAACCGGATTTTTGCCTTATTTCAACCAGTTTCTTTACCTTTTCCAGACACTCCGGGATGAGCGTCTGTCCGCCAAACCCGGGATTTACAGTCATGATCAATACTAAATCCACAAAGGGCAAGACCTCTTCCAGTATGGAAACCGGTGTCGATGGAACAATGGCGATTCCGGCCTTTAACCCCAGTCCGCGTATTTCCGCGAGGTATTTTTGGGAATGAACTTCAGCTTCATAATGAAAGGTAATACCGTCTGCGCCGGCGTCGGCGAATTTCCTGATATATCTTCCAGGCTGCACAATCATCAGATGAACATCAAGGAAAACCTTTGTTTTTTTTCTAATATCTCTGATTAAAGACGATCCAAATGTTAAATTCGGCACAAAAGAGCCGTCCATTACATCCATGTGAAGCCAGGGAGCGCCGGAAGTCTCAATTTCCTGAGCCGCGCTGCCAAATTCAGTAAAATCTGCAGATAAAATCGAAGGTGAAATAATAATTTCATTCATCATTTTAATGATACTCTCCCAAATTACTATTGTCAAACCATGAAAAAATGGTATACTTATTAATAGAGGGGATAAAAGTTAAAATGGCGAATGGGCAGGCGGCTGGGTTGTTGAAACAAGCCTATGAAAAGCTAAAAGCTTCTGATGCCGAAGAGGCTTTCACATTGCTGGAACAGGCTGTGATCCATGACTGTCAAAATGAAGAAATCCTTTACGCATTAAAATGCGTTGATTGGTGGCGAAAAAATTCCAGGAGGACTGAAGATAAAAAAGATCCTTACGAAAAGGGGATTTTTATTCTTTCCCTTTTTAAAAAGTATTATGAGTTTTTAGAACAATTTGAAAAATCATACGATCAATGCCAGTACGCTGTGCGTTATTATGTCTATTCAACGGCATTGTTCTACTTTGAAGGTTTACTAGGTAATCAGTCAAATCAGCACGACCCCGGTCTTTTACTTTTGGTCGGGCGCTGTTTCAAAGGAATAGGCAATTATGATGAAGCTCTGAAATACCTGGAGCAGGCGGTGCGTTTTAAAAGAGAAGACGCGCAAACCCTCGCAGAGGTTGCGGATATAAACGCTCTGTTAGCTGAAACCAAAGCAGCGAAGGTTTTATTCAGGGAAGCCTTTTATCTCGATCCTTCAAAGATCGATTTACGATCGCTGGAATCGGCGCTTATCCTGCAATTGCGGGACAAGGTTTTACAGCTGGGTTACAGCGAAGAAGAACTTTGCGAATGGATAGCGGTTTACGGTTATCTGTGGGGAGTGTTTTCAGTAAAACGCGAATTAAAACCATTGGAAGCGGGAAAACTGAAACAGTCAATTTTTACGCTGGAAGCGGAGCGTGAGGCCAATCCCTCAAGAAGAGATCAGCTAAAGCCAAGGCTTTTAAACCGTTATTTTTGGCTTATAGATCATTACGAAAACAGCCGCGAGGATACTTATTTGATTGAAGAGACCTTGCTGAAAATAAAAGTTCTGGATCCGGATATATACCGGATATATACAGGCTAGTTATATGAGGAGAAAATGTTATGAGTAATACTGAATCAAATACCGCGCCGGTTTTATCGGCAGGCGCGCAAACATTGCTGAAAAATCTGCACGAAACGCTTAATGAAGAAAAATGGACAAGAGCGAGTCTCAGTAACTATTCTACCAATCAATTCAAGGAACTTGACGTAATTTTAAAAAACGCCCGCGATGAAAAAGCTGTCGATGATGTTAAAAAAGCCTGCGATGAACACCTGACTCACACAAGGAACAGCATTATAGCCCTTTATCTTTCGGGAATGGTAGCTCTTTCCCGCCAGATTATCGATGATTCGGCCATGATCAATCTGGTTTCCATTTTTCTGGATAATCACAAGTGGAGCATCGTAAAGTTTTTATGCGAAAGAATTCTTGATAACGGAGAATCAAAATTCGCGCTGCGCACACTTGCCGACTGCTATAAAAATGACAATGAAGATGATCTGATTTACGGAATCTGGGAAAGGCTTGTAAAAGTTGATTTTGAGGAAGCGGATATCGCCAAGTCGCTCGCAGAATACAATGAAAAAAAAGGCAACAAGGAAGGAACTGTTGATTATTATAAGAAAGCTTTGCACCGCTACATAAACAAGGGACAGTTCGCGAATGTAAGAGATATCTGGGAAAAACTTATTTTATTAAATCCTGAAGACATTGATTTCTTTCTGCATATTCAGAAAAAAATCGCCAAATCGATCAGCGAGGATAAAGCTGTAACTTTACTCAACGAACTTTTCGCGATTTACAAGGATATTGATATTGATATCGCTATTAATATACTAAAAATAGTTCTTGAATATGACGAAAAAGACATGCATGCGCGCAGGGAAATAATCGAATGTTTCAGGAAAAAATATTCAGAACACAGTCAGTTGGAAGAGTATATCCGCGTATCCAATCTTTCACAAAATTACCGCGATGTTCACAAGGCAATATCCGATTTTGAAAAACACATCGCGTTTGACAAGGGAAATTTTGTCTATCACCGCACCTGGGGCGTTGGCCGTATTGCAGGCATACAGGGTGATGAGATTCATATAGATTTCTCCAAAAAACGCGGACATTCAATGTCACTGAAAATGGCTGTCGATGCCCTTCAAACCCTTTCAAAAAACCATATCTGGGTATTAAAAGCTACCAAGAAAAAAGAAGACCTGAGAGAAAAGATAAAAGACAGTGATGAAAATATTATCTGGACATTGAAAATAATTATAAAAAGTTTTGGAAATTCCTGCGACATGAAAAAAATTAAGAGCGAGCTATCCCCTTCTCTGCTTACGGCAGGCGAGTGGACAACTTGGAGCGGCAAGGCTCGGGAAATACTGAAATCAAATCCGGACTTCGGAATAAGTCTTGACAATAATGACGCCTACACTGTGCGGGACAGATCCGTAAGCGTAACAGAAAAACTTTACAATGAATTTACAGCCCAGAAAAACTTCTTCGACAAAGCCTGCGCCATCCGCGATTATGTAAATAATAAAAAAGCCGATCCTGATTCTGATTATTTTGCCGAAATGTTTTCATACTTTACGGCATTTCTGCGTTCTTCGGCTTCAGGCCAGAACGCGGAGCATATTGCAGCGTCATACCTTCTTGTAAACGAGCTTTCCGCAAACAAAAATTACGCGCATTTAAAATCGGCGCTTACAACCGGTTTTGAGGAAATATTTTCAGGCTTAAAGGATATTCCATCCCTTTTCAAAAATCTTAAAGACGCAAAGTTCAAGGAAGAATTCCTATATAATGTAAGGCTGTATATAAAAGATTGGCCGGATGTTTATATAAAACTTTTCCCGTATGCCCTCCTTCAGTCTATTATTACTTCTCTTGAAAAAGAAGGTCATATAAAAAATCTTACCGTTATGTGCAATGACTGTTTTGAGCATTACCGCGAAAACCGCGAAGCTGTTGTGTGGCTGTATAAAAATTCAAAAGAAACTGACTGGTATAAGAATGCAAATATCAGTTTGGAAATACAGATGATTACGCTTATCCACATCCTTGATATTACCTACCGTGACATAAAAAATCACAAGGATACCGTAGAAAACAGGAAGATCAATAATCAGGTATTTAATATTCTTTTCAGGGACAACGCCATTGTCTCATTTATCAGTTCCGCCGATGAAGATACGATTATAAGGATTTTCACATTTATCAATGATGTTGAGGATCTGGATCCTCAGGTTAAACTTAATCTGCGTTCAAAAATTCTTGATAAACTGCCTGATTTTAAATTTTTCGGCGAAGTGGAAAAGAAAATTTCCAGGGGCCTTATGGTTACCTTTACCATGTTTGAAGAGAAAAAGAAACAGCTTGCGCATATCATGGATGAAGAAGTTCCCGCCAACTCAAAAGAAATTGAATATGCCCTGTCCCTCGGCGACTTGAGGGAAAATGCTGAGTACAAGGCCGCAAAGGAAAAACAGGAGCAGTTGAATTCACAGGTCGCCAAACTCAAGGAAGATATTGAAAGGGCGCAATTATTCGATCCAAATTCAGTAAGCACAACAAAAGCATCCTTTGGAACAAAAGTAACTTTACAAAACGAAAAATACGGAGAGCAGGAAGAGTATGTCATTTTGGGTCCGTGGGAATCCGACCCTGATAATAATATTATTTCCTATCTTTCTCCCTTTGGTAATGCTATACTTAATAAGACGCTGGGAGACAGATTTGAGTTTGTAAAAAACGAAGAAAAGGTTTCATATCTTGTAGAGAAGATTATAGCGGCACAAATTTAGCAATGGACTTTTCCGGACCTTAATAAAAGTTTTTGGAAGGGGTGAGTATGAAAAAAAATATTCTTGCGCTGATGCTGATTGTATGCGTGTTTTTTTGCGTATACGGGCAAAATTCATCTCCCATAGATTTGATTCTGGTTTTGGACACTTCATCAGCGATGGGTTCTTCCTACACCGCGGTCAATGATTACATAACAGGCGCGTTTCTTGCGGAATATTTAAGGTTAGGCGATACTTTTCATTTAATAACTTTTTCAGACGTATCCAGACTGGATACAGCGCGCAGGATATTGGGCTCAGGCGATGTGGAAACAATTATTGGCCGTATGATGCTTCGCTACCCTGTTGAAGCAGGATGCGATGTTGAAGCGGCAATCAGTTTCTCCGAAGAGTACATTTCCTCTTTACCTTCACGCCAAAAAAAAATAGTTCTGGTTACAATAGGCTCCGGTAATGTTTCCGCTCTTGTAACCGATGCGAATACAAGGTTAAATTCTAATGATGCCGCGCTGTATCTTGTTTCAGTCATTCCAGGACAGCCTCTTGTAAATCTCCCGGTATCGGGACGCCCAGCCGTCCGGCGTCCGGCTGCTGTAGTTCAAACGCCGGTTCAGACTCCTGCACCAGCTCCGGTTCAAACTCAGGCTCCAGCACCGATTCAAACGCCTGCGCCTGTTCCAGTTCAGACTCAGGCTCCAGCTATAGTTGAAACACCCGTACAGGTTCCGGTTCAAACTCCAACACCAGCTGCAGTTGAAGCGCCTGCGCAAACTGCGCTAGTAACGGCCGAAACACAAACTCCTGTTGAAATACCGACTCCAACTCCGGTTCAAACACAAGCTCCAGCTCAAACTCAGGAACAAACTCCTGCCCATACACCTGAACCTGTAACAACTCAGGATCCGCCAGCCGCAGAAAAAACACCGGCTCCTTCAGTATCCGCACAGACGCCTGCAAAAACTGAAAAAGCAAGAAGTGAATTTTGGTCATCTCCCGTAACGCTGATAATTGGAATAATTATCCTTGCGCTTCTGCTTCTCGGACTATTGGTATTCTTTATTGTACGAAAATTAAATTCCAGCCCCAAACACGTAATTGTTTCTGCTACAGTGCCTGAATCCGAGAAAAAGAAAAAATCGTTACTGGAAAAAGCTGAAAAAATTAAGAGAGAGGAAGCAGTTAAAAAAGATGAACCAATAAAAAGAGAGGAATTTATAAAGAAAGATGAGCCTGCTAAAAAAGCGGAACCGGTAAAAAAAACGGAGCCGGTTAAACCTGTAGATCATGTAACAGAACTTGCCAGTTACGCGGCTGCCCAGACAAGACAGCGAACTACCCCATACTCAGACCGGCCGGTAAAAATTGACGTGGCAAAAACGGTAAAGATTAATCCTGACGGTCCTTTAATGTTAAACCTTTTTGTAGAAGATCAAAATACATCCATCGGGAAACGGAATATCCATTCATTAAAATCAGGTTACAGCCTGTCAATTGGCGGCGGAAAATCTGATTTCCTGATTTTCCTTGTTCCAATGCCCGTAAAGATCGGTGAAATACGCAGAAACGGCAGCCAATTAACCTTTATTCCAAGAAAACCCAAATACTTTCCGGATCTCGGTTCAAAAGAAATGAAAGACTGCATAAATCAAACTATCAGAATTGTTTCCGAAAAAAATTATGAAATGCGCTTCAGATTTGAAATGTACGAAGATCCTCTGATAGAATTACATCGTGTATTAAATTCTGTCAAAGTACCCGGATAAAAAATACCGGAAGCTGCCGCCTGACCGCGTATCCCATCATAACACAATAAAATTTGTTAGTGCCGAACATTGTTAAATGAAATATAATCTAAACTATATCTTCCCATTAAACCGGGCTTATCAAATTACCGTAACCTTTCCTGCCTGTTAATATGCCGTCTTTCATAACAAACACTCCCCTGACAATTGTTGCGGCAGGCATTCCCTTTAGTTCCATTCCGTCATAGGGAGAAGTCTTGCTTTTTGAGTGAAGATCGTTAGCTGAAATTATTTCTGTTCTGCTCATATCAACAATTGTAAAATCAGCGTCAGCGCCTGGGAGCAGGTTTCCTTTCTGCGGATAGATACCCCATGTTTTTGCTGGCGCTTCGCTTGCAAGACGGACAAAATCGTTAAGCGTCAGCGTGCCTTTGTTTACTTCATTTAAAAACAAGGGAACTAAAGTTTCCACTCCGCAAAGTCCTGCGGGCGCTTTCCAGACCGGGAGAGCTTTTTCCAGGGCGGTATGGGGAGCGTGATCGCTTGCAATCATATCAATAGCGCCATTGCGTATTGCATCCCAAAGCGTTATACGGTGGCTTTCATCGCGGATGGGCGGATAAACCTTATGAACGGCGTTTTGCCCGTCAAAAATCAGATAATGAGGGCAGGTTTCGGCGGTAAGGTTTATGCCTTTCTGCTTAGCTTCCGCCGCAAGGAGCGCGCCGTCCGCCGATGTTATATGATGAATGTGAATTCGGGCATTTGTGTATTTCGCATAACAAATGGACGTCTGAATTGACAGCGCTTCGGAAAATACCGGTCTTGCTCCTGAAAGCAAAAGACCAGTCTCGCGTTCATTGGCTTCAACATTCTTAAACATAGATGTATAGTGTTCATTTATTTCGCTAGTTTCACAATGAAAACCTGTCCGCATACCAAGACACGAACTTTCTTCCAGCTGCTGCATTAAAACAGCGGGAGAAGGAGGCGCGATATCGCCCGTTGATGTGCCAAGAAATACTTTAAATCCAAGAGCGCCCGCTTTTTTCAATCCTTCCATTTCCTGAAAATTATCATTGTTGAGGAGAGCGAAAAGTGCGAAATCTATATAAGATTTTTCCCTGGCTGATTTTACTTTTTGATTGAAGCGCTCCACTGTAGAAGTAACAGGAATTACATTTGGCATATCCGCGGCTGTTGTAATGCCGCCAAAGGCCGCCGCCATGCTTCCGCTTTCAAAATCCTCTTTTTCGGTAAGTCCCGGATCGCGGAAATGCACATGCGCATCTATTATACCGCTCAGTATATGTTTGCCTGCAGCGTCATATATAACATCCGCGGTATCTGAATCATCCAGACTTCCTGTTTTGGAAATTATCCCGTCACAGACAGCGATATCGCCCGGGAAACTTTTCTCAGGAGTAACGATTGTCCCGTTTTTAATAATTAAATCGTAGCGCATATTCCATTATAACATATAATTTATCTAATCATAAAACAGGCATAGTCCATAAACATTTTTAACGCCGGCATCCTTTAACACAAAAGCGCATACTTCCATTGTAGAACCGGTGGTTATTACATCATCAATGATTAACACAGTTTCAGGCGCTGTGGAAGCTTTACTGTAAGCGCCGTGAAGATAAATACGGCCTTTTAAATTTTCCAAACGTTCTGTACGGTTAAGGCTTTTCTGTACTTTGGATTTCATGCGTTTAAGACAGAAACTTATCTTTACACGGCTCTGTTTGTTTTTAATAATTCTTCTTACAAGATAATCAACTTGATCCCAGCCATTATCCTTTATCTTGCCCGGTCTTGGCGGGACAGGAACAATTACCGCGCTTTGCAGGACAGGATTTGCAGCAATTGCTGCTAATATTTTATCAGTGAAAAAATCCGCAATCGCAACTTTCTTCCTGAATTTATACGCTGTTAACAGTTTGCGGAAAATGCCTGTATATGGAAAAAGCGTCCATAAACGGTCATAGGAATGTCCTGCCCCATTACGGCATGAAAGGCAAATATCCTTCTCTGAAATAAGCGGTTTACCGCATATACTGCATTCCTGCCCCTGAACAGGGGAAATATTCGCTTTACATTTTTCGCAAAATCCGTATTGAATTTCTGTATCACTGATAAAACTGCATCCGCATATAGCGCAAGAATCTGGAAAAAGAATATTTTTCACCCAAAAAATTATTTTATTAACAATCCTCATACCCTATATACGGGCCGAGGATGCGCAGCGCTTTACTGAGATTCAATACGTCTCCGCGAAAAAACTTGTCTGTATCTACTCCTGTTTTGCCGGTGTCTTGTTTGGGATAAGCAGGTTCAGCAATATACCCACAACTGTCGCCAGGGCAATTCCGGCAAGTTCAAAATGCAGATCCTGTGTGATGTTAAATGCAAGCTTTCCGCCGCCGATGCCTATTACCAAAATTACCGAAGTAATAATCAGGTTGCGTTTATCTTTGTAATCCACTCCGCTTTCAACAATTGTGCGAAGACCGCTTGATGCGATTATTCCGAATAACAGAATGGATACTCCGCCAAGAACTGGAGAAGGAATTGTTTGAATAATCGCGCCGAATTTTGTGAAGAAAGACAGGAACACAGCTATTACAGCCGCTCCTCCTATAACCCAAACTGAATAAACGCGGGTAATCGCCATAACGCCGACATTTTCACTGTATGTAGTGTTGGGAGGCCCGCCCCAGAGCGCCGCCCATGCGGATGCAAGGCCGTCGCCTGTTAATGTTCTGTGAAGCCCCGGGTTTTTATAAAAATCCTGACCTACAATTTTACTGGTTACAAGCATATCGCCCAAATGCTCGCAGATTGTCGCAAATGAAACAATAATGAATATCAGTATAGGCACAATGTTGAAACTTGGAACATGGAATTTCGGAAAACCGATCCATGCGGCATTGCTTACAATGCTGAAATCAATGATCGCGTAAGCGGGTATAAACAAACCCATGATAAAAGTAAAAAGATAACCGCTTATAAGGCCAATTAATACAGGAATGGCGCTGAAAAAACCTTTCATAAAAACATTGGCAATAATTGTAATACCAAGCGTTACAATAGCTATAGAAAGATAAACAAGGCTGTATGTATCCGGATTGTTAGGATCAATGCGTGATGCCATATTCATGGCGGTAGGAGCCAGGTAAAGACCGATTACCACTATTACCGATCCGATAACAACAGGCGGTAAAACCTTATCCAGCCATCCTATCCCCGTAAAACGGATTATAAGCGCAATCAGACAGTAAAATAAACCAGTCACCATAGCGGCGCCAAGAGCGTATGAGAGGCCGTAGGTCGCGGAGACCGCGATTAAAGGCGCGATAAAACTGAATGAAGATCCCAAAAAAGCGGGAACCTTTGCACCTGTGCAAAGAATAAACAGCAATGTTCCGGTTCCCGCTGTAAACAGCGCGGTTGACGGATTTAACCCTGTTAACAGGGGAACCAATATTGTAGCTCCGAACATCGCGAAAACATGCTGAAATGAAAGCGGTATCCACTGCCCTAACGCTGGTTTTTCATGCGGACGGATAATATCCATATTTGTCATTTTTCTACCTCCAAGTAATAATATATAGTAAATGCTTATACCTTATCAATCAAACAAAGATGGTATTGTATCGAACTTTTAATTTTTTTTGTGTAAAACGAAAAATAACTCATAACGGGACTCTGTCTCCGTAGATGAGCGCAAATTGGTTTAACGCCTCTCCCCAGTTC
>WQSN01000013.1 GCA_009787835.1 Treponema sp. | reverse complement strand
AACTCATCCGGACTGTTACAGTCCTTCAGCAGTTCGTCTAACACTTCTTTTGTTATCGCCATACTTTTCCTCCTTGGTAGTATAGCGCTTTACACAAAAATTTTTAAAAGTTCGACTGAAATATTAGTTGAGCCTGTTCCAAGAGTTATCCCGCGAGTCTATTGTTTTATGATGATTGACTCTATCCTGCCCGCGATACTTTTACCATCCATGCTGTTTATCGCAAGCAGTTCATCGCGGCTGCCCAGCGCTTTTTCTTCTTCAAAAAAAACGCTTTCCGCCGCCAGTACAGCGATTTCTGCTTTACATCCGCGCCTGCACGCCAGGGCTGCGGCATATTCGCCAAAGCCTCCTTCTCTCATCCCTTCTTCGATAAAGACTGCAAGTTTATAATTGTTTATTAAACCTGCAAGGTATTCCTCATCGACCGGTTTTAAAAACCGGAGATTGTAAAGATCCGCTGCAATTCCGAGGCTCCTTAGAATTTCCGCGGCGGTAGCTGCTTCCCTGTAAAGACCGCCAGTAAAGAAAAGGCATACAGTCCCTGCGCCGCTCCCTGAGACCAAAACTCCGCGTCCCGGTTCCAATGGAAGCGAAAACGCGGAATCTTCCTTTGGGCATAAAGCCTTGGGATATCTGATAATAACCGGTCCGGCTCCTCTGTGTAATTTCTCATCTGAAACAGCCCAATCAAGCATGATCTGTATTTCATTTTCACTTGCCGGAGATAGAATTGTCATGTTCGGCACACTGCGGAAAATTGCAATATCGAATAATCCCTGGTGAGTTTCGCCGTCATCTCCCACAAACCCGGCCCTGTCAAGCGCCAGAATTACAGGCAGTTTTTGAAGGGCGGCGTCATGGATTACCTGATCGACTGCGCGCTGAATAAAGGTTGAATAAATGGCCACTACAGGTTTTAGTCCGCGGGCTGCAAGTCCCGCAGCGAATGTTATTGCGTGTTCTTCCGCAATGCCGACATCGTAAAAACGCGTAGGAAAAGTTTCCATGAACGGGGAAAGCCCTGTGCCTTTCTGCATGGCTGCGGTAAGCGCGACAATACCTTGATCACGGCGGGCGGCTTTTATCAAAGCGGCGGAAAAAGCAGCGGTAAAGGTTGGTCTTGCTTCTGCCGCTTGAGCCTCAATTGAATTTACTGAGGATGAGTGAAGGCTTCCTTCCCGGGAAATGCCGCCGTCAACTGAAAATGATGCGACGCCATGATAACTGTCCGGCTCCTCTTCCGCGTAACCGTAACCCTTGCCCTTGCGTGTAACAATGTGAATTACTACAGGACGGTTTAATTTCCTGACATCTTCAAAAACGCTGAGCAAAGCCGAGATATTGTGCCCGCCGATTGGCCCTACATATTCAAAACCCAGATCCACAAAAAAATTGTCGGTATAGAATACCGCTTTTACCGCTCGTTTCAGCCTCAGAACAACGGCGAAAAACGCTTCTCCGATAAAAGGAATTTTTTTCGCCATAGTGTCAAAATGGCGGCGGAAGGTCTGATAATTGGCTTTCATGGAAAGGCGGCTTAAATATTTTGAAAGCCCGCCGACATTCCTGCTGATAGCCATTTTATTGTCATTCAGGATTACTATCAGCGGAAGGCCGAGATGTCCCGCATGAGACAGTGCTTCATAAGCCATCCCGCCTGTAAGAGCTCCGTCGCCGATTACGGCAATTGCGTGTCCCCTGCCGCCAAGTGTTATCTCCGCCGCCAGAAGCCCGAGCGCCGCGGAAATTGAAGTGGAGGCGTGCCCTGTGTTGAAAGCGTCATGAGGGCTTTCGCTCATTTTTGGAAATCCAGCAACTCCTCCGTGTTTGCGAAGCGATGAAAAGGATGCAAACCGTCCTGTAAGGAGTTTATGCGCATAACACTGATGCCCTACATCCCAGACAATTTTATCCCTGGGCGAGTCAAAAATACGGTGCAGCGCGATACTTAGCTCGACCACTCCAAGATTTGAAGCAAGATGCCCGCCGTTATTCGCGACTGTGCCTACAATTTGTTCCCGTATTTCACAGGCAAGCTGATTTAGTTCGCGTAACGATAAATTTTTTAAATCACTGGGAGAATTCAAATTTTGCAATAGCCCGCTTTCTGCGGACAGCCTGTTCTTTTTTTTCATTATTGTATAAAAATCAACTGCCGTTTAAATTACGGAAATCTTCCAGGAGTTTTCGCCTTGAGTTTACAAGATCTTTTAGTTCTATCAGCATATCATTGTTAACTTCGGCCGCGAGCGGCAGAACATAGTGTTCGGTTTCGCTGATATAGCGTTCGATAAATTTTAAATCGTTTACAAAACCAAGTGCAATCATGTTTGATATTCGATCCGCTACTTTCAGGATTTTTGCTTTTTCTGAACCGGTGTTCCGGATGCGGGTAAGAAATTCAGGTTTAGTCTCTCCGTTGCGGCGTGAGACTTCCAGCACCAAATTGTAGACTGAATAACTTTCATAATCAATTGACAAAAGGACATTGTGGTTAAAATCCGGAATGTCTTCCAGTATGTCATGAACAATGGAAGCTTTAAGCAGAACCGTATCTATATATTTGTAATCAATCAGGATAGCCATTGTATCAAGCTGGTGGCGGAACATATTGCCGCCCCCTTCGCGCGACTTGCCGATAAGGTATGTGGCAACCTGTATGTACGGGGCCAGGCGCGTTCCGCTTAATTTATCAGTCTGCTCAGTGTCCATCATTGTTCCCCGCAAGGCTGTTAAAGTAATCAGTAAATTTTTCCGTGCGCCTTATCGCTTCTTCAAGCTTGGCTCTTTGTTCCGCGACAAGCTGCTGTGGAGCGTTATTAATAAATTGCTCATTGGACAGCTTTGCGCGCAGCCCTTCGATGTATTTTTGATCCCGTTCAAGATCATTTGAGAACTTTTTTCTTAATGCTGCTGTATCAACCGCTTCCGCCACAAACACAAACACCTCAAAACCGTTACCTGCAATTCCGATGGAACCTGCGGGACGCTCCGCAGCGACTGAAGCGTTCTCAACACTCAGCTCGCCGATACCGCCCAGGAGTTTAATCAGGCCTTCATTCTCTTTAAACGGTTTTTCCGTTTCCGCGCCAGCGCGTACCATTACGCGCAGTTTTTTATCAGGGGTAATGCCGCACTCGCTGCGCAGAGTACGCGCCATTGTTGTCAGAGACTGAAGCGCTGCGAAATCCCGTTCCGCCCGCGCATCATAAAGTTTCTCATCATAGACAGGATACTTTGCGCATATAAGCAGCTTTGTTTTTTGCTCTTTATAATCTGTTGTTTGTACAATGGGCAGTTTTTGATAAATTTCTTCTGTAACAAACGGCAGCAGCGGATGAAGCAATTTTAATGATTGGGCGAGTACATCCAATAGCACGGTTGTGGAACGGTCTTTTTCAGCCTCATCGCCGCTTTTTGTAGACAGTTTTGTCGCTTCCACATACCAGTCGCAGAAATCATTCCAGAAATATTCATATGAAGTCTGAGCCGCGTCATAAAAATTGTAGGAGAGAAACGCTTCGCTTATTTTTTTTGCGGCGTTGTTAAGGCGTGAATATATCCATTTATCAGCGGAAATCAATTGCGGGTTTTCAATTATTTTCCGTCCTTCAAGATTCATCAGAATATAACGGCTTGCGTTCCATACCTTATTTGCGAACCTGGATCCTAATTTAAATGAATCCTTATCCGCCAGCACATCATGTCCCTGAGCGCACAGGAAAGCGAGCGTAAACTTCATCGCGTCAGCTCCGAACTCATCCACCAGTTCCAGGGGATCAAGTCCGTTGCCAAGTGATTTGCTCATTTTGCGGCCCTGCTTGTCGCGCACAAGTCCGTGGATAAAAATATCCCTGAACGGAGCTTTGCCTGTAAACTCAAGACCTGCCATTATCATTCTTGCGACCCAGAAGAAGATGATCTCATAAGCCGTTATAAGAGCGGTGGTGGGGTAGTAGCGATCAAGATCGGGAGTGGGGAGTGGGGAGTGGGGAGTGGGGAGGGATGATTGCGGGCATGAGGTGTTGCTTTCAATATTCTCTTTCGGACAACAATCCCGATTCCCGATTCCCGACTCCCTACTCCCCTGTTCCAATGTATTCATATTTCCAACCCAGCCCAAAGTGCTGAAAGGCCATAACCAGCTTGAAAACCATGTGTCAAGAACATCGCTGTCCTGTTCAATATTTGCGCTTCCGCAGTCCGGGCATGTTTTTAAATCGTTACGTGAAACCGTGAGTTTGCCGCAGCTTTGGCATGTCCATGCCGGAATGCGGTGGCCCCACCAGAGCTGGCGGCTGACGCACCAGTCCCTGATGTTTTCCATCCAGTGTTTGTAGGTGTTCTCCCATTTTTTGGGATAGAAAATAATTTCACCGCGCTGCCAGCAGGCAAGGGCTTTTTCAGCTAACGGTTTCATTCTTACAAACCACTGTTCGGAAAGGAACGGCTCAATTACCGTATTGCAGCGGTAACAGCGCCCGGTTGAATGATTGATGGCATCTTCATGCGCAAGCCATCCGCCTGATTTTAAATCTTCAAGCACAATCTGCCGCGCTTTTAAAACCGGAAGCCCGCGGTATTTTTCCGGCACTTCATTGTTAAGCGTTCCGTCGCTGTTCAGAATATTAATAACAGGTAAATTATGTTTTTTGCCAAGTTCCCAGTCATTGGTATCATGAGCGGGAGTGGTTTTTAGCGCTCCTGTTCCGAAAGTCTTATCAACATAAGAATCAAAAACGAGAGGAATGTCCCGTTCTGTCAACGGCAGTCGGAATGTAACACCTTTAAGATGGGTATAACGTTCATCTTCAGGGTTAACGGTTACGGCTGTATCGCCGAACAATGTCTCAGGGCGCGTTGTGGCGATTTCGATATATTTTTCCTTATCGCCTGTCAGGAAGTAGCGGATGCGGTACATCTTTCCAGTGGTTTCTTCATGTTCAACTTCGTCATCGGAAAGGGCTGTCCCGCAGGAAGTGCACCAGTTAACAAGATAGTTACCTTTATAAAGAAGGTCGCGCTCATAAAGAGTTACGAATACTTCCCGAACCGCCCGTGAAAGACCTTCGTCCATTGTGAAGCGTTCGCGTTTCCAGTCCACGCTGGCGCCGATTTTTTCAAGCTGTTTTGTGATTATCGCGTGATGCTCATTTTTTACCTTCCATGTTTCTTCAAGAAATTTTTCCCTGCCCAGTTCGCGGCGGCTTTTTCCCTGAGCCTTTAGTTTTCGTTCAACAACATTCTGCGTGGCGATGCCCGCGTGATCAGTGCCCGGCACCCATAAGGCAGGCGCGCCCCGCATTCGGTGAAAACGGACAATAATATCCTGTAAACTGTTATTTAATCCATGTCCAAGATGCAGTACTCCTGTAACATTTGGAGGCGGAATCACAATAACAAACGGAGGTTCATTGTTATCCTTATTTGAATCCGGCGAAAAAGCTCCGGATTCTTTCCATAAAGCATAGATACGGTCCTCAAATGATTTTGGGTCGTAGGATTTATTTAACTCAATAGACTTCATTTATAAAATAATATACTTTTTTAGACATTTTTATTCAACTAAAAGCGCGTAATTTAATTTTATTTGAGCATTTACGAAATATGGCTTTCAGATGAAATCTATTGTAAAATACTCTGAAACATGTCATACTAACCAAAACTATTGATAGGGTGCTTGAATGGCGCAGTTTGACAGGGAAAGAGCCGAAAAAAAACTGAAAGAAATTCTTGACAAAATGCAGGGCGACACTGATGTCGTTTTGCTGAGAGAGTATCATAAATTATATAAAAATAATATTTCACTTTTTAAAAGATCGTGGGCGGCAGCCTGGCTCTTAATGAATTATGATCTGAAAGAGACTTGTCCCGCGCCTGATAACAACAGGAACATCATCCAGCAGGAAAGCAAAATTGAAAAAATTGAGAAACCTGATAGATTCGCGGACGCTGACGCGGCTTTGCCTGAAGATGAATCAAAACGCCTCTTTTTCAGCATTGGAAAAAACCGCCGCCTGTACCCGCGCGAGCTGGCGGCCTTTATCACCTCTAAGACTTCCGCGTTAAAAGAAGATATCGGCATTATTCGTATTTTAGATAATTATTCCTTTGTCCAGGTTCGGGACACAAAAGCCGATGAAATCATTGAAACGCTGAACAGCACCCGTTTCCGGGGCAGGACTTTAACGGTCAATTTCGCCAAAATGAAAAACAGCGAAGAGTTAGCTGATAATAAATAATCGTTTTATATATTCAATTTAAAAAGATATTATCCCAAACACGAATAGAATCATAAAAATAAAAATAACATTTATGGTTATGCCAAGAAGGAGTACAATCCATGCCGCTATTTCCAGGGAAGAAGCTATTAGCGCATAACGGCGTACAAGGCGCTGGGGCGAATCAGGAAGGATGCCGAAACTGACAAACGGATCTTTTGACTTTTGCGGCAGAAGGGAATTTTCATTTAGCACGCCGAATATATACATGCGCGATTTCTTCCGTATTTCAGTAATTTCCGGTATTAAAAATGGAATTTCGTCTAACGCTGTTTTTGTCAATGTATCCTGGGCGCTGGCTTCATGCTCTAGAGGCGGTGTTTGCGGCGGCGGAGCTTCGGATGTAAATGCGTTTAATTCCACAGAGCCGTATTTTTCTCCTGTGCTCAGGATGGCGTTTTTGCTGCCAGGCGGCAGATAACTTAATGGAAGCCGCGCAAGGTCCCAGTAAGCCCTGTACCTTCTTGCCTGCCATGATAAACGCCTGTATAAAACCGTTAGAAGGAGGCCCGGGGGGAATATGGGATAAACAGGCACAAAAATTGCGGCTAACGCGGTAATTACTGTAATGCTGAAGGCCGGTCTGTTAAGGAATGAGGCCGCGATATAAATCAGCACAAGGGCTCCCAAAGCAAGCGGCACCGGAGTGAAGCTGTTCCAGTACTCATTGCGCGTTCTTGCCGCGCGGATAATTCCGTCTGTCAGATCCGGGTCGGGGCAGTTGTAAAATATTACCATAAGCTGCCTTTCGTTATTCGAAATAAAAGTCAGCCTGTTATCCCGCATTTTTAAAAGACCGCCTATATATACCTTGGCTCCTTCAGACAATGTTGAAACACGGTTCCAGTTTAGTTTTTCCGGCGCTTCCGGAACTCCTTCGCCCTCATTAATGGGCAAAAGCCAGCATTTTGTTTTAATTAATGATACGGGAACCGTAAGATTTTCACCCCTTACCCAAAGCGTGTGGCCGTCAGTTATCGATTCAATTTCTCCCGTAAAACGGAAAACCGTTTGGCTCTCTTCGGCGGGCAGGCTGTTACCCATCTGCCGGTACTGGCGGTAATCCAAAAGCGGCGCAAGGCGCAGATCGTCAAACTGTTTCCTGAAAAGGCTCCATCTGTACCTGCTGAAAAAAGCGCCCGCGATGGGAAGCAGCCCGTAAAAAACCGCTACAATTATAAATATATCTGGAAAATAAGAACCTAACGTGTTATTATCCTCCTATGCTGAAAAATAACATCATACGCATAATTGTAGGCGCAATTTCAACAAATTGCTGGATATATAAAATTGATGAATCATCAGCCGCTGTAATCGATCCGGGCGATGAAGCGGAAAAAATCATTGCCGCTCTCGGTAAAAACAAGCTTGTCCCAAAGTATATTTTACTCACACACGGACATTTTGACCATATAGCGGCAATACCGGATCTTGCCGGCGCTTTTAATCCGGTACCGGAAATCGCCATTCACCGTCTGGACAGCGAATACCTTGGCCCTGAAGCATATAAGGCTCACATTCTGAGTATCAAAGCCGCCATGGGTAATTCGTACTTTATTGACGCGTTATGGAAAAATATGCCGCCGCCGGATCATCTTCTGGATGAAGCAGATACAATAGGCCCTTTTACTGTCCTTCATCTTCCGGGACACACCAGGGGCAGCATAGCTTTCTGGGACAGGGAAGAGAGTGTGCTTTTTTCAGGTGATACTCTCTTTAAGGGCGCTTACGGCCGCACAGACCTTCCCGGCGGCGATGAAAATGATATAATTAATAGTTTAAATCGTCTTTACAAAATGGACGGTAATATCCGCGTATACCCGGGCCACGATGAGATTACCACCATTGAGCAGGAACGCAGCAGGCGTTGACACTTCCCCCTGTTTATGCCAATATCAAATGAAACAGAGTATGCCTATAATGCGGACGCATTACAGATAAACTGCTTTTAAGACAGTACCCAATTAGGAGAAAAAATATATGGCATTAAGTAAAGAAAGCGTAGCATCCATCGTTACAAAATTCGGTAAAAACGAAAAGGATACAGGCGCCACGGAAGTTCAGATTGCTCTGCTTACTGAACGAATCAATCAGCTTACAGAACATTGTAAGCAGTTCAAAAAGGATATGTCAGGTCAAAGAGGGCGTCTGATGCTGGTTGGACAGCGCAGGAGAATGCTTAAATACATTCAAAGGACCAATCTGGAAGGATACCGTAAACTGATTAAAGAGTTGGGACTGCGTAAATAATGATGCATAAAGTAACACTCTCTATAGCCGGCAAGGATTTAGTTCTTGAAACCGGAAGAATCGCGAAACAGGCTAATGGTTCTGTTTTTGCGCAATACGCGGGTTCGGCGGTAATCGCTACTGTCTGTTCGTCATCGGAAACAGTTGAAGGCCTTGATTATGTGCCGCTTACAGTCGAATATAACGAAAAATACTATGCCGCGGGAAAGATTCCCGGCGGATTTATAAAAAGAGAAAGCCGCCCGAAGGACAAGGAGATACTTGTATCCCGTCTTATCGACAGGCCCATGCGTCCCCTCTTTAATAAAAGTTTTGGGCGCGAAATTCAGCTTATACCTACGACACTTTCAACAGATCAGGTGAATCCTCCTGATATTCTTGCGATAATCGCCTCATCCGCAGCAGTTCATATTTCAGACATCCCCTTTAACGGCCCTGTCGCTGGGGTCAGGGTTTGTCAGGTAGATGGCGCGCTTGTTGTAAATCCAACCTATGAACAAATAGAAAAATCCACTCTGGAAATTGTGGTTGCCGGAACAAAAGACGGCATAACCATGGTAGAAGGCGGCGCTAAAGAGGTAAGCGAAGAATTGATGATCGAGGCGCTTGATAAAGCTCATGCCATGATCTGCGATTTCTGCGATTTACAGGAAAAACTGCGGGAACTTGCCGGAATACCAAAACTCCCCTTAAATGAACTGAACGCCGCGCTTGAAAACGGAGAAGCTATCCGCAGTGCAGCTTATCCGAAACTGGAAAAGGTATGTTTTCTGCCAACCAAGCAGGAAAGGTACGACGGTATAAAAGCTGTAATGAAAGAATTTGAAGATCAGTATGCAGAGCCTCTTTCCGCGGATGACAAACAGAAAAAGCTTTTTTACGCGTTATTTGAAGATATGCAATACGAAATATTACGCACTTCCATTCTAAATAACGGTAAACGCGTAGACGGACGCGGGCTTGAAGATATCCGCAATATTACCTGCGAAACAAATATCCTGCAGCGTACTCATGGTTCCGCTCTTTTTACGCGGGGTGAAACTCAGGCGCTGGTTGTTACAACTTTAGGAACAGTTTTTGATGAACAGATATACGATGATATTGAAGGCGACAAACGGGAAAATTTCATGCTGCACTATAACTTCCCTCCCTATTCTGTGGGCGAGGTTGGCAGGATGGGAACAGGCCGCCGCGAGATTGGGCATGGAAACCTTGCGCAGCGTTCTTTAAAGGCGATGGTTCCGTCAAAAGACGATTTTCCCTATACGGTAAGAGTTGTTTCAGAAATAATGGAATCCAACGGCTCATCTTCGATGGCTTCAGTCTGCGGCGGCACTCTTTCCATGCTTCACGCCGGCGTTCCGATGAAAAAACCTGTAGCCGGTATCGCGATGGGACTCATCACAGAAGGGAAAGCGGGTCCAGGCGGCAGGTTCGCTGTGTTATCTGACATTTTGGGCGAAGAAGATCATCTGGGAGACATGGATTTTAAAGTCGCGGGAACCGCTGACGGCATCACAGGTTTTCAGATGGATATTAAAATCGCGGGCGTAAGCTCAGAAATTATGCGGAAAGCCCTCGATCAGGCAAAGAGGGGCAGATTGCATATCCTTTCAATCATGAATCAATGTATAGACAAGCCAGCGGAAGCAATCAGCGAATACGCTCCCAAGATTGTTACCCTGCGGATCGACATTGACAAGATTGGCGCGCTTATTGGTCCGGGCGGAAAGAATATCAAGGCTCTGTGCGAACAGTACTCTGTCAGAATAAATACAGAAGACGACGGCACTGTTACAATTTTCGGTAAAAACACAAAGGACGCGGAAGACGCGAAGATCGCCGTAATGGGCGTTGCTTCCGATCCGGAAGTGGGCAGGATTTATGAAGGCGTTGTTAAACGCATAATGGATTTCGGCGCGTTTGTTGAAATTCTTCCGGGAAAGGAAGGGCTGGTGCATATAAGCAAACTTTCAAGGCAGCGGATTGCTCTGGTAACAGATGTTTTGAAAGAAGGGCAGCAGATTCCCGTAAAACTGACTGAAATTGATAAAATGGGCAGGTTTAACCTCTCTTATATTGACGCGATTGATCCCAATGGCGCCGAACCTGAAAAGGAAAACAGGGGAGTAAGAAGGGATGAGCGTCCGCGGAACAATAACAATCAGCGCAGATCTTAACATTAAAATTTTACACGATGGGAATAGCGGAAAGACACTGTAATATAAAAATCCTGAAAATCGATCAGCGCGTTACGCTTCCAAAGTATGAAAGCGAAGGCGCATCTGGCATGGATTTACGGGCATTCCTAGACAAGGATATTACAGTTCCGCATCTGGGCAGGGTGAAGATACCTACAGGGCTAAGAATTGAGATACCGGAAGGCTTTGAAGGGCAGGTTCGTCCGCGCTCGGGATTGGCAATTAAATCCGGCATTACTGTGCTCAATTCTCCCGGCACCATAGATTCCGATTACCGCGGAGATCTGGATATAATACTGATAAATTTAAGCTCTCAGGATGTTATAATTAAAGACGGTGATCGTATTGCCCAGCTTGTAATCGCTCCAGTATGCCAGGCGTCGCTTACAGAGACTGAAATTCTTACCGATACTATAAGAGGGAGCGCCGGTTTTGGTTCCACAGGCGTTGGTATACATACCGGTAAATAAAACACTCGCCGTATTGCGGAGAATTAATGCGAAAGGTAGCAATAACAGAAAGCAAACGTTACCTCTCATCAACTGTTTTCCGCTACATAATGGGTGAAATGCTTTTTTCATTCTTTATTTCCTTTCTTTTTTTCTTTTTTATTTTTTTTGTAAACCAGATACTCCTAATGGCAAGGGAAGTGCTTACCAAGCATGTGCCAATGGAACAGGTCGCGCTTTTAATTCTTTTTTCACTGCCAACCGTTATAGCGATGGCCGCGCCTTTTGCATCACTTGTCGGAACGCTTATGACAGTGGGGCGTCTGACATCCGATAATGAAATTCTTGTAATGCTTTCTTCCGGGCTTTCCTATAAAAATATTTTTTTGCCCGCAATTGTGGTTGGTATCGTCATTTCACTTTTGTCATTTTTCACAAATGATGTTTTGCTTCCCGCCGGAACCGTTCAGTTTAACAAACTGTGGCGGCGGATACTTGTTTCCACCCCCACGCTTGAAATGGAAGCAAATTCTGTAAAAAGATTCCAGGATACGGTAATAGTTACGGGCGATGTTACGGGCAATTCCATAGACAGCGTTTTAATCCTCGACAGGACAGGAGACGGGGAGCGGCGCATTATAATGGCGAGTAACGCTGAGCTGAAGGACGGCGGTAATGAAGGGCTGAGCCTGGATATGGAAAAAGCCTTTATTCAGTCATCAAAGGAAATTGTCAGGGAAGATTACGATTACGCGACCATAGGTTTTTTGCAGTACTGGGTATCAAACGAAGATATAATACAGGCTGTTTTAAGCATAAGCCCCAGGGAGATGAGTTCAAGGGATGTCCGTTCGGCGATTATCAATAAAAGCGCGGAAATAGCGTTACGTGCAAATGAAAGAAAGGGCAGGGTAGCGGTCCAGGCCCACGCTCTTGAAAGCGCTTTGCGCGCCGGCCCCGCATCAGAGTCATGGAACCGCAGAACCGCAAATTTAAACAATATGCGCCGCGAAGTCCAGGCGCTTTCAGGCATTAATAATGATCGTACGCTTGTAATTCACTTAATTGAGTACTATAAAAAATTTTCAGTTCCGTTCGGCGCGTTTTTCTTTGTGTTTCTGGCGGTCTCTCTCGGTTTAATGGCTAAAAAAAGCGGGCAGACAGTAGGATTTATTTTCGGGGTTATTATCGCGGCTCTTTACTGGTCCATGCTTTTTATCGGGCAAACACTGGGGCTGCGCGTCGGCACTCCTCCCTTCTGGTCAATGTGGCTTCCGAATATTTTAACTCTGAGCGCGGGATTAATTCTTGCGGCAGTGAAGGTGCGCAAATGATTCTGGACAGATATTTAGTGCGCCAGTTTTTGCCCATTTTTTTTATCGCCATCTCCATGTTTGTGTTTCTTCTGCTTTTAATAGATTTATTTTCAAATTTGGTGCGTTATCTGAATAATGAGGTTCCCTTCGCGATGATTATGAGGATATCGCTTTATTTTATCCCCAAAAGTTTATCTTACGCACTTCCTATCTCTTTACTTTTCGCTGCGGCGTATACGCTGGGGGACCTTTACGCCAGAAACGAACTTACTACGGTTTTTTCTTCGGGAATTCCTTTCTGGCGTTTCAGCGTGTCGCTTGTTCTTATAGGATTACTCGCGTCTGTTTTATCCTTTTTTCTTGATGATATTTTTGTCATCCCTACCCTGAAAATTAAAAATGATCTTTCAAGACGCGCCCTGCGCCAGCATGTTGTGGAAAATAATTCTGATATCGTAATTAAAACCAGAAACGGAAACCTTATCTATTCAATTGATTATTTTGATCATGTAAAACTGGTTCTGAACGGTATCAATATTATTGAGATGGATGATAAAGGAAATTTTGTTTCAAACCTGCGCGCTCCTTCGGCTGTCTGGGATGATACCCAATGGGTGTTTAACAACGCGGTTATATATAAATATGAAGACGATATATTGCGCGTTAAGCCGCTCCCTCAAGATGTTGTATATGATGAGCCTCCCGACATGTTCAGGAGGAGCGCTGTTAATATTGAGGAACTTCCGGCAAGAGAAGCGGGATTGCTGGTAGATGATCTGCGCTCCGCAGGTCTTCCGTATACCCAGGCGCAGGCGAATTTTTACCACCGGTATTCATTTGCGGTTACCCCTTTAATTGTAATGATACTGTCAATTTCCATGGGAGGAAGATTCAAAAAAAATATTCTGTTGATGAGTCTTTTCGCCAGCCTGTCTGTCGCTGTCGTCTACTACATCACTGAAATGCTCAGCATGACAATGGCGGGACTTAACTATATTCCTCCGGTTGTAGGCGCGTGGTTTCCGGTTATATTGTTTATAGTAATCGGAATTGTTCTGCTGCGGAACGCGAAGACTTAAAAAAATGCGCTTTAGTATTACAGATCGCGACAAAAAATCCCGGGCGCGCAACGGTATATTGCACCTAACGCACGGCGGTGTCTGCACTCCTGTTTTTATGCCTGTCGGAACAAACGGAACAGTAAAGGCTGTTTCCTCTGACGATTTAAAGGAAACAGGTTTTAATTTAATTCTGTCTAATACATATCATCTTTATTTAAGGCCGGGCGAGGAAGTCATAAAAAGAGGCGGAGGACTTCACCGTTTTATGAACTGGGATCGCAATATTTTAACTGATTCGGGCGGGTTTCAGGTTTTTTCCCTTTCGGCGTTACGCAAAATCACGGATGAGGGCGTCTGGTTTCAGTCGCATATAGACGGTTCAAAACATTTTTTAAGCCCTGAAAAAGCCGTTACAGTGCAGGCGTCTTTCGGCAGCGATATACAGATGCAGCTTGATTACTGTACTCCCTGGGGCGCGTCACGAAAGGAATGCGAGAAAGCGCTTGACATCACAAACAGATGGCTTGCAAGGGCGAAGATCAAATGGGAGGAAACAGTTTCAGGCGGAGATTATAAAGGAGAACTTTTCAGCATTGTTCAGGGGAATTTTTTTCAGGATCTGCGAAAAATCAGCGCGGAAGTCTGCGCCGCTTCCGATACTCCGGGCATTGCCATAGGCGGGTTGTCTGTCGGAGAGCCAGCTGAGCTTTTCAATGAGACATTGACCTTTACCGCTTCTCTTCTGCCCGAGGAAAAGCCCCGTTATGTTATGGGCATTGGGACTCCGGATTATATTCTGAACGCGATAGAGCAGGGCATTGATATGTTTGACTGTGTGCTTTTTACGCGCGAAGGCCGCAACGGAAGAGTTTATACGCGTCAGGGTCCGCTCGCGCTGAAAAAGGCCGAAAACACCCTTGATTTTTCGCCGATAGATAAAGAGTGCGGCTGTAAAGTTTGCAAGGCGTATTCAAGAGCGTACCTGCGTCATTTGTTCAAGACGAAAGAGATTCTTTGCTCTATGCTTGCAAGCTATCATAATTTATACTTTATTAATAACCTGGTAGAACGCGCCCGCTGCGCGATAAAGGAAGGCAGATTTCTGGATTTTAAACAGGAATTTCTATCCGGTTACAGGGAGAATGTGAAATGAAATATGAAAAATCAAAAATTAAACAACCGGAGTTTAACAGAGCTGTTCAGAAATTCTGTGTAACCATGTGGTTATTATTTTTTCTTTTACTGATTGTTCCCGCATATTCACAGCAAAATATTGAAGCGTCAAGGCTTGCGACCTTAAAATATGGCACAGAGACAGAGCTCGCATCCCTTATTCAGTCACTCAGAAATGAAAACGCGGATTATCTTGATGGTGAGCTGATTATCCTGGCAGGCGCCACGCGCAACCAGCAGATACTGAGCGGTGTTTTTGGTTTTTTCAGCGCGCGGGAGAAAAGCGGACTCGAAGAACGGGCTATCAGGGCAATTGAAGGACGCGATGACGAAGCGAATGAAACAGTGCTTTCCGCCGTTGACTATCTTGGCAGGGTTAAGGCCGGCAACGCAATTCATGTTATTATGGAGCTTCTTGATAACGGAGAGCGGCGTTTTATGAACAACGCTTTCCGCGCGCTCGGGCGCGCAGGTTCAGCCAGCAGCGAACTGGCGGACGAAACAGCGGATTATCTCGCTGATTATTATAACTACCGGGATCCGGGCGATGAAAACCGCAGCGAAGTAATAAACGCCATGGGAGCGACAGGTTCCGCCAACGCTGTTCCGCTGCTCACAGAGATTGCGTCTAACACCGACGCGCGTTTTCCCCTGCGCATCGCAGCAATGAACGCTCTTTCGCAAATCGGCGACCCAAGGGGCCTTGAGGCGATTTTATCCTGCGTTAACACAAACGATCCAAATGTGCGTGCGGCCGCCGTAGCTGCCCTCGGCCCGTTTTCAGGCGATGAAGTGGATAAGGCGATATTGGACGGTTTCAGGGACTCGAATTACAGAACGCGCATCGCATCAGCGCAGGCCAGCCGCGCGCGCATACTTGTAGACGCAATTCCCTACCTGCAGTTCCGCGCTGAACGCGATGATACTCCAAATGTAAAAGATGAAGCGATCCGCGCACTTGGTGAAATAGCGGCGGCAACCGCGAATGATGAAGCGGCGCAGATAATTTACGGCCTTTTTTCTGAACGCAGAAACGCCGAACGCGTTCGTTTGATTTCCGCGGAAATGCTTATGAAAATATCCGCCGGTAATTATTTTTCAAAATTAATCGAGGAACTTGATGATTCAAAACGGAGAAACCAGACAAATCTTTACAATGGTTTTTTAAAAATAGTCAGCGAAGCGAAAATCGAAGGCGATACCGCGGAAATGGAAAGTCTTACGCGCAGGTTTCTGCAGAACGGAAGCGTACTTGAAAAACTATACGGTCTTGAAATGGCAGCTAACAATAACCTGAGCAGTCTTTCTGCGGAAGTTAAAGTGTTATTGAACGACAGAAACGAAAGCATAGCGCGGAGAGCGCGTCAGACCGCCGAAAGGCTTGGGATAGAAACGGAGAACAGTTAAAAAATTATTAATGGATAAAGAGAAAATAAAAAATATTATAGATAAATGTTTAGCAGAAAATCCATGTGAGATTCTTTTCCGTTTTAATGAGCCGATGAGTGCACACACTACTTTCAGGGTCGGAGGTCCCGCCGATTGCTGGATAAGGCCGCTGGAAGAGAATAAAGAAAAGAGTGACGATCAAGAAACAGAATATATTGATCATCTGACGAATAATGGCGGAAGTGAAGCGGATAATGTAACGAGGTTTTGTGTTTCTATTTTGAATAACGCACGTTCCGCCGGTGTTCCGGTTTTTATCCTGGGCGGCGGAGCGAATATTGTCGTAAGCGATAGGGGAATACGCGGAATAACGCTTGATACCGCCGCATGGAAGGGACATACATTAAAAGAAAATAAACTAATTATTAAATGCGGGACAACAATGGATGAAGCTGCGGAATGCGCCGCCGAAGCCGGCCTTTGCGGTCTTGAATTTTTAGCGGGAATACCCGGCACGATAGGCGGCGCTGTGTGGATGAACGCCCGCTGTTACGGCAGCGAAATAGCGGATGTTTTAGAATGGACTGAGATAATTTGTAAAAATGAAAAAAGCAATGAGAATGATTTTTCTGGAACCGCTAGTAATTATATAATAAAAAAAACTTTTATAAAGAATAAAAACGTTTTTGGCTATAAGCGAAGTCCCTTTCAGAAAATGGATTGTCTGATCACACGCGCCTGTTTTAATCTGTCACCGGGCGATAAGAACGTAATCCTGGGAAAAATGGAAAAATACAGGCAGGACAGGAAAGAGAAGGGACATTACCTTTTCCCCTGCGCTGGTTCTGTGTTTAAAAACAACCATGATTTTGGCAAACCCGCTGGCGTAATCATAGATGAGTTGGGTATGCGGGGACTTAAACTTGGCGGCGCGCAGGTTGCTCCCTTTCACGGCAACATAATTATTAATACCGGAAACGCAACGGCGGCGGATATACGCGCACTGGCTGAAAAAGTAGCGGCTAATGTAAGGGAAGCGGCAGGGTTTATTCTGGAACCTGAGATACTTTTTATAGGCGAATGATACACGCCGCAGAGCATTATATTACTAATGTTACAAAAAACATCAACCGCTTTTTTCACATATCAGCAGGGAGAACTACCCTAAAACCGATACATACATGCCTGTGCAATGGATTGTAAGAGTTTCTGAATGCAGACCTTGCCTTATTAGATCTATAATAAAACGCGCCGCCGCGGACTACACGATTATCGCCTCTGTTTGCTCCTGTCGGGTCAATTTCTGGTTTATTTAAATAACTTCCATATCTATCCCAGCACCATTCCAGCACATTTCCATGCATGTCATATAAACCCCAGGGATTTGCAGGATAACTGCCGACAATTGATGTTATGCGATTGGGACCGTATTCGGTATGGTAATTAGCCTGATCTGTATTTATGGAATCTCCGGTATTGAAAGCAGTAGTAGTTCCGGCGCGGCAGGCGTATTCCCACTCCGCTTCAGTAGGCAAGCGGTAACCATCCGCGTCCCGGTTCCATGTTACAGTAATATTGCCATCAGGGTTACTGATAATATACGCTGGCGTTAGTCCTTCTTTTATACTTCTCCTGTTACAGTATTCAATAGCGTCAAACCAGTTTACTCTTTCTACAGGCAGATATTCTCCCTTAAATTGGCTTGGATTCGCTCCCATTATTTCCATATATTCCTTCTGCGTTATTTCATATTTGCTTATGGAGAATGAACTTACAGTTACCCGGCGCTGCGGCCTTTCATTGGATACACCTTCTTTTTTGGAACTGCCCATTATAAATGTTCCGCCGTTAATATAAACAAGATTATTTGCCGTAGTTAATGACACATGACGATGCGGCGATAATGCAGCAGACTGCGTTTGTTGATTAGCCGCCGGATCGCGTTCTGAGTTGTTTATAGCATCGTATCTAAGCGCCATTTTTATTGTCAGCCCGTGACCTAACGCGGTATCTACAGGTGAATCATATCCTAAAGATGAAAAAGCAGAATTAAAAAAATCTTTTCCTTCCTTTTCATAATTGTTTGCGTCTCTGAAACCATATAGCGCTGTTAACCTGACAGGAAAAGAACTGGAACCAATATCCCATATAAATCCAAATTTATACCATAGATTATTTAAACTTCCGGGGTTAATATAACTATTATTACTATAATTCATCGAAATAAATATTTGATAATCAATGCCTATGGCCGGAGAAAAAGCCCATGGGAATTTTAATAATAAACCTGTATTTAAACCTAAATAATTAAAGTCAGTTATTATTTTAGTACGATTATCAAACAAATCTCCTGAAGCATTATTTGAGCCGGAACCAAATAAAAATCCAAGTGATACTTCTGTAATCCGGAAAAAATCCAGAAAACCATAAAAACCAAAACCAAAATTTGGCAATGTTTCCTTGCCGGAACCATAATCAGGTAAAGATACTTTAAATCCGCCGCCAAAATCACTGCCAAAGTAAATTCCGGCTCCGCCTGAAGTTTGGGCAAAGCTGGATACAGCTACAATAACTATGATAATTAATAATAATATATTTTTTTTATACATTTTATACTCCTTTTTAACACAGATAAATTTGGAACATTTAATAAATAAATTATCCTCGTCATAATAAATATATAATTAACAATAAAATAATCCATATAGCTCCTGCTGAAGGACCAACAATCGCAGAAATTGTTTTATTTTTATCAAAATATTTTACTACCGGTAAATCTTCTACAGGTGTAGATCCAGGAACAGTTATATAGCAATTTGCCATTTTCCCGACTATAATAACTTCAAGATCGTATGATGTATAACCTTGTTCTTTAACCCATGTATTCACTGCATAAGTTATATGTTTAGGATCTTTTATATACTCTGGACGGGTATTTAACGCATACGTTCCTTCCGCTACATTAGCTGGTATTCCGGATAAACTTGGAGTTGTATAACATCCTGAAAATAACATCGATGCCAGAATAATCAAACACAATTTTTTCATGTTATTGTCCTTTATTTTTGGTAGTAATTTCTATATTTTAACAGTTGTACTAAAAATTGTCAATCTGTAGGATTATAAAAATACGCTATAAGTTTGTATGGGTTTTTTCATTTAAGTTGGAAGTAGAAATTGGATAAATCTGTTTTTTACATTATACTTTATGAATATGATAACCCTTTATCATGGCGGCAGTTCAACAGTTAAAACTCCAAACCTTATTTTGTCCAGAAAATATCTGGACTTTGGCATTGGATTTTATACGACTGTAAACAAGGACCAGGCAATAGCGTTTGCGCAAAAAGTTATGATACGTAAAGAGAAGAAAAGCCAATCGGTAAGTATATATAATTTTGATATTGAAGCAGCGGAAAAAAGTTTAAATATATTAAAATTCTCTTCCCCTGATAAATTATGGCTTGAATTTGTCCATCAAAACAGAAGCGGCACATATACAGGAATACAATATGATTTGGTTATCGGGCCTGTAGCCAATGATGATGTTTTCGCGGCTTTAATTGTTTATGAACAGGGTATTCTAAATGTGGAACAAACTATTGAAGCATTAAAGATTAAACAATTGTATAGTCAATATGTGTTTAAAACAGAAAAAGCGTTATCATTTTTAAAATTTGAAAATTCAATAGAAGAGGATATACGCTCATGACTGATAAAAAGTTATCTGCTTTTCTGGCTATTATTAATCCTGCAACAATCCAGTTAATAATGGATAAAAGAAACCTTACAAATATTGAAGCGATAGAATTATTTTATAATTCTGCATTATACGCAATGCTGGAAAATGAAGCGAGTAAGCTTTGGCACTTGAGCCCTTTAATTTTATATGAGCTGTTTAATGAAGAACTTGAAACCGGAAGCATTAATTACCCTGAGGAAACGTAAATTATGGATAATGCAACAAAATTTTTGGTGTATTGTATTGAGATTTACAAGTCTGCGCATAATTTAAACGGTAAACAAGTGATGCAATTGTTTGGAAAATATGGCATCCATGAATATATTTTAAATTGCTATAACGCTTTACATACAACCGGCCCTGAATACATTATCGAAGACATTACCGGGTTAATTGAAGAACGAAAATCACAATGAATGAATGGCGAGTCACCAGCCTAATTTCTGACGTCATTAAACGTAATGGCATCTGTTACCTGCGGTACTTGTCACTTCTTCAATTTTTTGTTAACTTAAATTAAGCTTAAACAACTTTTTAAGCCCCCGCTCGCGAGCCTCTTGCTTGAGAGCGATACCTCTTTTCTGACAGTTAAAACACCAGTTTTTTAGTCAGACGCGGCCATAAGGAGGAACTATGCGCCGATACGAACTTACGGTTATCTTCCCTCTGGAAGAAGACCAGCACAGGGCAGGACGGGAGCAGGTGCTTGCCGATCTTGCGTCAAACGGAGTCGAGATTGAGAGAACCGATGAAGTCGGGGATCGTGATCTTGCCTATGAAATTAAAAAGAGAAAACGCGGAAGATATGTTCTGTTGGTAATCAAATCTGATCCGGCAGTTATTACCGTTCTGGATCGCATTTTTAAATTAAACGCTAATCTCCTCAAATATCTCTTTGTACGCGCCGATGAAGATCACAAAAAAGAGGATAAAAAGGCTGAAAGCAGGAAGTCAGGAGCCGCGAATGGTTGATCTTAATCATGTTGTCCTGATCGGGCGTCTGACCAGGGAAGCGGAGCTAAAATATACCGCTTCGGGACAGGCTGTCTGTAAATTTTCCATTGCTGTAAACCGCAGAAAAAAAAGCGGCGATCAATGGGAGGACGAAGCGAATTTTTTTGATATTGTGGTATGGGGAAGGCAGGGGGAATCGCTTCACCCGTATTTGGTAAAAGGGAAAATGATAGCGGTTGACGGTGAACTCAGGCAGGATCGCTGGCAGCAGGATGGTCAGAACCGCTCCAAAGTGGAAATTGTCGCCAATTTATTACAGCTTCTGGGCGGCGGAAATTCCGGCGACAGGCAAAATGTCCAGGGAGGACAGCGGGATTCATCATATAACGACAATTCACGCTACAGCCAGCCAGGTGAAAGTTCACCTGAGCCCTCATACGGCGGATCATCCAGGGGCGATGGTTTTGCCGATGATATTCCGTTCTAGAAATTAAATTCAAGGAGAAACATCTATGACATCTGATGATAAATATATGGATAATGAACATTCATCCCGTCATGACCGGGGAATGGATATGCAAATGGATGAAAGGGACGGCGATGATCGTTCAGGACGCGGCGGAAAGGGCAGCGGCAGCAAGGTTTTTTTCAAGAAAAAGGTATGTAAATTCTGCGCTCAGAAACTAAAGATTGATTATAAGGAAGCGGATACTCTGCGCAGGTTTATTACAGAAAGGGGAAAGATTCTTCCGCGCCGGATCACAGGCACATGCGCAAAACACCAAAGAGCATTGGCTCTCGCGATTAAACAGGCCAGAAGTATCGCGCTGCTTCCGTATGTAGCGGAATAAGAGCGGAACAAAACTAATAAATTAATATGATTCAGGAAGAAGAGAGAGCTGTAATGGAACCTGTTTCCAAAGCGGCGATACCTGTCATTACAATTCTGATATGCGCGTGTCTTTGTGTGTTTTTTTTGAATACAGGCATACTGTCATTATTTTATCTGGCTCCTCTCGGTTACGCGGTTCTGGTATCCGGAACTGTCTTGCCCGTGTTTGCATCAGTTGCGGTAATTAACGCGCTTTTTAGCATTGTTTTAAATATGGTACATCAGAATGTTCCGGTAGGTATGCTGACAGAAATACTTTACTTTACCGTTCTGTTTCTGTGTTTCTCCTGGGTTATTGATAATGTAAAGTATTTTCAGATCAGAGCCGTTTATCGTTTTATGCTGGCTGCGGTAACAGGTTCTCTAGCTTTTTTGGGATTTATTGTTGGAGACAGCAGTAACTCCGGTTTTAATATCATGCTCATGGGTATGGCGGAATATAGCACTTCAGTTATTTTTTCCGCCGTAGAATACGACCCGGTAAGACATTCTGCTCTTCTACAGATATTATCCCCCGAAAAAGTTGTGGAAGTTACACGGAGTGTTCTTTTCAGGGGCGGCGCTCTTGTTGGCGTAATCTTTCTGTTTTTTATTAACCGTCAAATATCATTTATTGCCCTTTCGTTAATAAAAAAGCAAAGAAGAACATCAGGATTTGTAGCGTTTTTCGCTCCGCCCCAAACAATTTGGGTATTATCCTGTTCATTGGCTCTCATTTTACTGACAAACCTGTTCAGGGTTGAAATAATTGAAGTAATGGCATGGAATGTATTTGTCGTATGTGTTATTATTTTCCTGGCTCAGGGAGCGGGAATACTGGTATATTTACTATCACAGCGCAGCCCTGTTTTCCGGGTTGCCGGCAATGTACTGATTATCATTATGATATTCACCCCCGGCATTAATACATTAGCGCTCGCGGCATCAATTATATTGGGCATTATAGAATGCTGGCGTCCGATTCGACGCATCGCAGTTGCGGCAGAAAAATGATTCAAAATGGCGATGCCGCCTCTACTCCGAGGCAAACAACTGACTTCTGCAGTTGTAATATTAAACAGGATACCTCACAGGAGGTATCAGGGAGCTTGGTATGAAGGTTATTTTAAACAAGGATCTTGCGACTCTCGGCGAAGAGGGAGATGTAAAAGATGTAGCAAAAGGTTACGCGCGTAACTATTTATTCCCCAGAGGGATTGCGCTTCCCTATACGCAGGCGATGATAAAACTTATTGAAAGCCGCAGGGCGGAAATTGACGCGCGCAAGGAAAACAAACGCCGCGACGCGATGGGAATTAAAGAGAAACTGGAAAATCTTGAACTATCCATAACAATGCCCGCAGGCGCGAACGGAAGGCTTTACGGAGCTGTTACAAATCAGACAATCGCGGATGAGCTTACAAAGAGCGGATTCCATATTGAACGCAAACGCATTGAACTTGCGGGAAGCGGTTTTAAAAATGTAGGAAAATATAAAGCAACAATTAAACTTTACGAGAGCCAGTCAGCGGAAATAACAGTTATCATAATGGCTCAGGAAATTAAAACTGAAACTGCCGCGCCCAAACCTCAGCGCAGGAGCAGGAGAGATGAACGGCAGGATGTAAAGGATACCCAGATTCAGGAAACCGCCGCTCCTGAGACCGTGAAAAGCGAAAGCGCTTCTGTCGAAGAGAAACCGCAGGAAGAAGCCGCAGTTAATGGTGAAGCGCAGGCATAATAAGCGTTTAACTTTATTACATGGCTCAGGGACCAAAGAGTAATATACCACCTCACGATGACGAGCTGGAAAGGGCGGCGCTCGGCAGCCTGTTAATGGATTCTGAAGCGGTAAGCGTTGTTATTCAGCAGCATCTGCGTCCGGATGATTTTTATTCGCGGGCGAACATACGCGTTTTTGAAGCGGTATTGAGCCTTGACGCCAAAGGTCTGCGTCCTGATATTCAGACAGTAGTTCAGGAATTAAAACATACCGGAAAACTTGATGAAGCCGGAGGCGCTTCGTATGTTTCCGGCCTTACAACCGTTATCCCTTCCAGCGCCAATATCGAATATTATTCGCAAATGGTAAAAAGCTATTCCCTGAAAAGAGCGCTGTTAAAAGTGGCTTCTCAGATAGGGGTAGACGCTTATGATGAATCGAAGGATTCCAGGGAAGCGCTGGAAGAAGTACAGCAGAGTATTTTTGAACTAAGCGATGATCGCCATGTTGTTTCATCGCGGAAAATAGGCGAGGTATTGGGTAAAACATTTGATATCATTGATAATGTGCGGAAATCCAAGAACTGGATTACCGGCATTTCCACAGGTTATGAAAAACTTGATCAAATGACAGCCGGTTTTCAGCGCGATGAATTTATTATAATCGGCGCGCGACCGTCGGTAGGAAAAACCGCTCTCGCGCTTAACATGGCTGCTGATATGTCTTTCCATAAAAAAACACCGGCAGCTTTCTTTTCTCTGGAAATGTCAGGCATCGCGCTTGTACAGCGTCTTTTAAGCAGCGAAGCAATGGTTCAGGCCCAGAATCTAAGGAGCGGGTATTTCAGTTCAAGCGACTATAAAAAAATCATCGATGTCGCGGGTTATATAAACGACGCTCCCTTTCACATCGTTGATATGCCGAATATGAAACTTCTGGATCTCCGCTCTCAGGCAAGAAAGCTTCGCTCACAGCAGCAGGTGGAAATTATCTTTATCGATTACCTGGGCCTTATAGGCCATGAAAACACTTCACTGCCGCGTTATGAACAGATTTCTGAAATTTCCCGTTCACTTAAAAGTCTTGCGCGTGAACTGCACATTCCCGTTGTAGTTCTTTGCCAGCTAAACCGTGACGCACAGGGTGAGGTGCCGACTCTGGCGAATTTAAGGGATTCAGGTTCGATAGAACAGGACGCGGATTTGGTATTGTTTTTGCACCGTGATCAGGCGAAAAAGAAGAAAAATGACAAAGAAGAGGAAAACCAGACGCCTGTTGATGTTATTCCTACGGACCTGATAATCGCAAAACAGCGCAATGGACCTACAGGAGTCGTTAAACTGGAGTTAAAATCAAAAGTATCCAGGTTTGTAGCCGTTACAAGGGAACAATAAGTAATAAAATACTTGAATTAAACATATAATTAAATTATAATAACATGAAGTGGGGGTAATATGGCTTTTATTGATGATTATGATTTTGAGCTTCTGAAGAATGAAGCGGAAGTGCTGGTTATCAGCGAAGTGGAACAACAGCTGGAGTCTGAACCTGAAGACATGTGCCGCTGTAATGAATGCGTAGTGGATATAGCCGCAATTGCGCTTAATTCGGTAAAACCGCTGTACCGTTTTTCCCTGCTTGGAACATTATACGCATCCCAGGCAATGAATGAACAGGCTTATGCCAACAGCATAAAAACCGCAGTAACATACGCAATTCAAAAGGTGAAAACGAATCCGGCTCACGATTAAGCCTATTTCCGCAAATATTAATTACGTCTGATGTAACCGGAAATTTCTGTATCGCTTTTTAATGTCCACATGTTTCCGTATAGTTTAAAGGTTGCAAGTAATTTGCCTGTTGTGTTGTCATGCCAGCAGATGCTGCCTTCGCTGTCAAGTGAAATAAAATAATTATCGCTGCCCAGCAATTTTTCCGGAAACCCTCCGGATCTTTCCAGTTGCAGGATTTCTTCCCCGTAAATGGACGACCCCGCGTCGCTGTTCGCGATAGCAAAAAACCGCGAAGATTCCGCCATTGTCAGGTGAAATGCTTCACCTGGGTATTCTTCGATTATAATGTCTGTACTTGTCGATGACGATGCCGCCGCGATATTAAGCACCAGGGTTTTTACTCCGTAATTATTACGCTCAACAGCCGCGGCGTATATGTTTCCTGTTCTTCCGACATAGGCCATTATGCCCGCTTCAGCGCGCAATGATACCGGAACTGTTTCGCCTGTTTTATAATTTACGAGAAGGAAAGGGCTATTGCCGCTCATTACGCTGCGGCAGAGTATAAAATAATCATTGTTAACCAAAACCGCGTCAATGGCTCCAATCGAAGAAAAAGTAAATTCCACAGATGAATTATCATTATTATAAACAGTAATATTTCCCGCCATGTCAAGAACGAGTATTCTGTTATGTGTAACTGAAATTGAACGGATGGGGATGCGGCTGGTAATAAAATCCAGTCTTATGTCATCATATACATTTCCTGAATATACAATTTGCGGAATGTATTGCGTGCCTGCGCTCTGCCAAATAATAAACCTGTTTGTTCCGTCATCGTAGGGGGAGGAGGCCGGCAGTGCTGTTATTTTTGTATAGCCGTTTTTTACCTTCATGGATAATGATTCATAATGATTAATCTGGCGGTAATCGCCGGGAAGAAAAAATATTTCGCTGTTTTCTAGCATGACTGCGATACTGCGGTTGGCAAACGCTATTTCCCTTACGCGCGTCTGGAAATTATAGCTGAAGTTAATAATATTCCCGTTTTCTCCAAGCAGAAAAAGTCTGCCTTCGGTGTTTGCCATAGCAGGACTTTTGTTAAATGCAATCGAACTGACAGTGCCTGCTGCATATTGGGAAATGGATGTTCTGTCCAGAACCGCCAGATTTCCATAGCTGTTTATTGCAAACTTATACAGAACCAGATACATTCCTTCATTGTTGAGGCAGTAGAAGCCTTCTTCTGCGGAGCAGAGCATGGCGTTTCTGTTTATATTTCTGTAACTGTCATATTCCGTTCCCGACGCCGCGTCAATTACCAAAAGACTGCCGGATGAATTAATTCCTGCAAGAAAACGCCCGTTTCCAAAGATGACAGGACTTGAAAGCGAAAACGGAACCCTGAAACGGCCTGTTATGGAAGCGGAGGTAAAGTCATAGTACATTATATAACCTTCGGAGTTTTCCTGTGATGAATGATAAAACAGCATGTTTCGCTCGGCCCTGCCTGTCATTGCGGCTGACACATTTCCTGAAGGAATAACGGGAGCGGAATTAACGCTTCCTGTGCCGGAATTAAGAAGCGTAAGAGGCGCGCCGTTTAAGCCGGCCGCAATAATAAAACTCCCGCCCGCCGAATAATTAATGTAGGTTACAGGTTGCGTTGAGGTTAGCGAGAAAAGTTTTACTTTTAGCGCGTAATCCCACGCGGACAGTCTGTATTGATCCGGACCTAAAGATTCTGCGACGCATATTTCGTCATTCAGCGGATGTTTTACCATGGCGCTTATTCTGCCCGATGTAAGTTGAAGACGATCTATGGCGGATTGAGTGTTCGTATTCCAGATTACAATAAAACCGTCTTCGCCGGCGCTAATAACCGTGTCTCCGTTATGCGCAAGTGATGTGACTTTTGCCCTGTGTCCTCCAGCGGAGCTTCCGGCATTCTGCGCGGACAAAGGCATTATTAAAATTACCAATAAAACACAAATGGAAAAATATTTTATTTTATTCATTTTATCGCTTCCGGCCTGAATAAATTCTGAACCGACATGTATGAGCGGCTGCGCAATGACCTGTATATTCCGTTCTTCGGATGTTTGCGGTAGTCTTTGCAGGTTTTATCATAAACATTCATAGGCACCTTCATTACCGCAACTTCGTCCGGCCTGATTCCGTCAAGATGAAATTCAATGCCTTCATCTCCTTTCCCGTGATACCATGCGTTTATATCCCTGTCAGGATAATTCTCATCGGCTTTTACAAGCAGGTAGTATTTCAGCGTTTCTATCACAACAGGCTCAAGATTGTCATTTATCACTGAAATACGGTCAGCCATTTCAGGATAGCCTATTATTGTTTCGTATTGATTGTTTCCGGCGAAAGTTTTCACCTTTTTTTTAAGATAGAAATCATTTCTGTCAGGCTCCGGCAGAATTTCAAATTTTAAATTTCTGGAATTCCATAAAATTTTTATTTTATATTCAGGTTTATGTTTTTTTTCGCAGCCAGGGCAGATAAAACTCATAAAAGTTCCGTTGTTGATTTTTTCCAGGTTGTCATTACTCGCGTCCAAATCTATTTCTTCTTCAATTTCAACAGAAAATATTTTACCGCATGGACAGTGAATACTGCTTTTCATTCTCCAGTCTCCCCGAATCATCGCCTGACAAAGTACATTATATCTCCGAAAAAGGCGAATATCATTAAGCCAAAAATTATAACCATGCCGCATGCCTGAAAGACCGATATAACTTTTGGGTGCGCGGGTTTTCTGCGCAGCAGTTCAACAAAGAAAAGTATAATCATTCCGCCGTCAAGAATTGGCAGGGGCAGCAGGTTCATAACGCAGAGAGCTATGGATATCAGCGAAATAAATTCTATTGATGAGCGGAACCCAATTCCCAATCCCTGGCCAAAACTCTGTGTCGCCATATCTCCCATCATGTACGTTATGCGCACAGGACCAGAAACTGCCTGCGTCAGATCAATGCCCATAAAAAGAAGCCTGAGGCTCTTTATTGAAATGGATAAGGTTTTAAAGCTTTCTCTTACTCCCTTTTCTATTGCCGCGGGAAATGAAAGACTGGGAGTTCGGTATTTCACAGGCGCCCATGAAAACCCAAGCCCACTTGGGGGCAGCCCGCTTGAGGGCAGCCCGTTTGCAGGCGCATTTATATTAATCAGCGTCTGATGCCGCTGACCGTATCTTTCATATTCAATAAAAAGAGTTTCGGGTTCCTGTTCCATGATCATCATAAAATCAACGCTGTTTCGTATTGATTTGCCGTTGGTGCCTGTTATAATATCCCCCGGTAAAAGACCTGCCATTGCCGCCAGGCTGCCTTCCGTTACTTTTTCAATTACGGGATCTGTCCAGAAATATACTCCTATTTTTCCTGCGCCGCTTGATTTATCAAGAGCGGGGGTGATATTTAATCTGACAAGTTCACCGTTTCGTTCAACTGTTATGGGCAGCGCCTTGTCGGGGTTCAGCGCGATATTTTCCTGCGCTTCGTGATAATAGGAAATCTCATTTCCCGCTATTTCTATAATTCGATCACCTGTTTTCAGTCCCGCGTTATCCGCAGGGTAAAGATCAGAAGATACTTCAGAAGCAAGTATTATTCTGTTATCAAGGGTGTTTATTTCAAATCCAATACCCCAAAGCAGGGAAAGAAGGAGACACGCGAAAATCAAATTAAATAACGGCCCTCCCAGAGAAACAAGTATTCGCGCCGCTGGTTTTGCAGCAAGATAAGAACCTTCTTCCGGATTTTTTCCGTTTTTCATGTTTTCCCATGCTTCCTTGTAGTCGGTTTCGCCTCTCATCTTGCAGTAACCGCCGACAGGGAACATTCCCAGCCTGTATTCGACAGTGCCGATTTTCTTTTTTAGAATCGGGTTTCCCCATCCGATAGAGAATGCTTCTACATTGATTCCAACCAAGCGTGCAGCCAGAAAATGCCCCAGTTCATGAATAAAAACCACTATTCCCAGGCCAAAAAGTCCAAGCACTATTTTGAGTATTAACATATATGTTTTTATTATACCACATTGCCGTTTTATTTTCGAGGGGGAAGGCTCGGGTATTATACCAGTTTATGAATAAAGGACAGCGCTCTTTCCCTCGCCTCGTTATCAGCCTTTAATACCGTTTCCAAATCATCATATTTTAAAGACCAATCCGCTTCAAGCGCGTATTCTGTTACTTTGGGTATATCAGTAAAGCGTATGCGGCCGTTTAAAAAGGCGGCGACAGCTTCTTCATTTGCCGCATTGTAGGCGCATGGGAAAAGCGCGCCGTACTGCGCCGCTTTGCGCGCGAGATTTAACATGGGAAATTTTTCCGTGTCCGGTTTTTCAAACTCAAGGGTAAGCGAGTCGAAACTTAAACTTTCCAAAGATGACGGTTTGGTTTCAGGCCAATACAGGGCATCATGAATTGGATGGCGCATATCAGGTATTGAAGCCTGAGTGTAAAGTGCGCCGTTACAAAGGCGTACCATGGAATGAACAATACTCTGCGGATGAATAACTACTTTGATTTTTTCAGGAGGCATATTGAAAAGAACGCAGGCTTCAATTATTTCCAGCCCCTTGTTTGCCATGGACGCGGAATCAATTGTAATTTTCGGTCCCATTTTCCATGTAGGGTGCGTCAGGGCATCTTTTGCGGTTACGCTTTCCATTTCCTTCAGGCTGAATTTTCTGAATGGACCGCCCGATGCTGTTAGAATAATTTCGCTTACATGGTTATTCAAATAACTTTTAATATCTTCTTCCATAAAACCCTGTGATGCCCTGTTATAAAAATCTTCCCGTGTAATACCCTGTGATGCACTGTGATTAAATATTTCCCTCTGCAATAAATGAAAAATGGCCGAATGTTCCGAATCGACGGGGATTACATTTACATTTTTTTCTTTCGCGCGGCGCAGAACAAGCCGCCCTGCCATGACAATTGTTTCCTTGTTTGCCAGCGCAAGAGCCGCTCCTGATTCAATTGCCGCAAGAGACGGTTCAAGCCCTGGGCTGCCTGATATGCCGTTTATTATTAAACATGCGTTTGCGTTTTTAATCGCTGTAAGGAGTTTTTCTTTACCGCCTGTGTCCCCTGAAAAAACGCAAACAGCGGAAGGAAACTGCCGTGATAACCGCTCAAGCTCTTCCCGGCTGGAGTGCGCGCTGATCAGAACTACCTCAAAGTTTTCCTTATCGCGGGAAATTACATCCAGAGAACTTTTTCCGATGGAACCTGTCGCGCCAAGGACAGCGATACGTTTCATTAATTAATAAAAAAATATGTTAAAGAGCAGGAAATAAACAGGAGCGGCAACTGCAATTGAATCAATTGAATCAAGAATTCCGCCCCTTCCGAGCATCATATTTCCCGAATCTTTTACATTGCAGCTTCTCTTTATCGCGGACTCGGCCAGATCGCCCAATGTAGCCGCTATACCTGTGCAAATGCCCAAAATAATTGCGGATACTGCCGCATGAAGATCCGTGTGAGTTACAAAAACATCAGGAACAATCAATGACGCGCCGCAGGAGACAATTATGGCGCCGATAAAACCGCCGATAAAACCCGCGATGCTTTTATTCGGGCTTGCCGCGATTATTCCCCGGTTATTTGCTCCAAAAATATTCCCTAAAAGCCATGCTGCGGAATCGCTTCCGAACACAATAAAAAGAAAAACCAGAATAGCAGCCGGATTGTTCCATATTGTCATTCTGACAACCCAGCACATAAAGAAACCGGGATAAATAATCACTGAAAAACCCGCGGCAATGCGGCCTGTGACAGAATCCATTTTATCCGCGCCTGAGAAAACGCACGACAATATTACCCACCCGGAACCTGTTACAAATAAAAATGAAAACAGCCACTCGGGGCAATTGAAACTTGTCACCAGTGTTGCAGCTAACGGCATCAGGGAACCCAGAATAACAGCTTCCATTCTGCTTATTTTCAATTGCCTGTTCTCAAGCATTTTGGAAAATTCATAGGCGCCGGCCGCGGAAAATATAATAACAAATATATTCATTGTCAGGTGGCTGTAATAGGGAAGGAACAGAACAAGAGACGCCACCGCCGGAATCCCTATAAAAAATACCAGTAATCTTTCAATTATTTTCTTCATTATTTTTTACCCGTTGCCGGAAACAGATGCGGCGCCTGCGATAATTCTGACGCCGCCATACCGGCGTTCACGCCCTGAGTAATCGTCAATCGCCACCTGCAAATCTTCTTTTTCCCAGTCCGGCCAGAGTTTATCTGATATGTACAGTTCCGAATAGGCTCCTTCCCAAAGTAAAAAATTACTGGTTCTGTATTCGCCTGCGCTGCGGATAATTAAATCGGGATCCGGTATATCGGGATTATCCAGATGCGCGCTTATATCCTTTTCGTTAGGTGACATAAAACCAATGGCGGACGCATTAGGCTGCGCGCTGTTTACCGCATTGTTGATATCGCTAATAAATCTGTTAAACGCCCTCACGATTTCATCCCTGCCGCCGTAATTAATGGCAAGCACAACCTGCATTCCTTCAAAATGAGAAGTGGCTTCCATTGAGTCTTTAATTTCTTTTTGAATGTCGGCAGGCAATCCCGCTATATCTCCCGTATACCGGGTGCGGATTTGGTTTTTCCGGCTAAAGTCAAGTTCAGCTCTCAGGTACTGTTTAACAAGACCCATGATAAAACCGACTTCTTCGGCAGCGCGTTTCCAGTTCTCTGTTGAAAAAGCGTAAAGTGTTAAATATTTTATCCCGATGTCACTGGCCGCCTTAACAATTTTCTTTGCGGTTTTTAACCCTTCAAGATGCCCCTGAGTACGGACAAGCCCGCGCTGCTGCGCCCAGCGGCCGTTACCGTCCATTATTATGCCAACATGAACAGGGATATTCTCCATTATACTTCCATTATTTCTTTTTCTTTTTCTTCCAATACTTTATTCACCTGGTCGACATAACTGTCCGTAAGTTTCTGCAGTTCCGCCACACCCTTACTTTCATCATCTTCTGTCAGTTTAGAATCTTTTAAAAGTTTTTTTAATTCATCGTTGCCGTCGCGGCGTATATTGCGAATCGCCACCCTTGACTGTTCCGCATGATTTTTTGCCTGTTTTACAAGTTCCTTGCGCCTTTCTTCAGTGAGCGGCGGAATTGAAATTCTGATGACCTTGCCGTCGTTTGACGGGTTCAGCGACAGTTCCGAAGAGCGTATCGCTTTTTCAATTTCTCCGATTAGATTTTTATCCCATGGCTGAATTACAATTAAACGCGCTTCCGGCACAGAAATATTCGCTACCTGATTTATGGGTGATTTTTCACCGTAATAATCTACGCGTATTTTATCGAAAAGCGAAGCGGAAGCCCGCCCGGTCCTCAGGGTGGCAAACCCCTCTTTCAGGTTTGCCACAGTTTTTTTCATCCGTTCCTCATTTAAGGAAATGACATCTTGCATTTTTATCCCCGTATTATCGTGATTTGCCCTGGAATTTCCCGGACAAGCCAATCAACTTTCAGCGCCTCCGACCTTGAAATAAACATAATCGCTTACCGCAAGTTTGGCACCCGCGCTTTTTGCGCAATCTTCAATTGCTTTGGCTACAGTAATTTTTTCATCTTTCACATAACCTTGCTCCAGGAAGCATATTTCACTCAAGAATTTATTCACCTTGCCCTTCAGGATTCCTGCCAGAACATTTTCAGGTTTATCTTTCAGTTTTTCATCATTTGCTGTTTGTACGCGCAGAATCTCTTCCTGTTCCTTCAGCCAGTTTTGATCGATTTTATCGCGGTCAATCGCGTAAGGGTTGAATGCCGCTATATGCAGTGCAAGTGAATGAACAAATGATTTTACTTCTTCATTCTTAAAAATTTCTGGTTTGTCAGATTCGCATTTAACAACTACGCCGATATTGCCGTCCCCGTGTATGTAATCTGTGATGTATTCACATGGCGACGCTTTTACAAGGCATAGCCTCTTTAAACCCATGTTTTCCCTGATCCTGGTTGCGAGATCCGTTACCATGCCGGCAAGCTCATCAGTGACCGAGTTAATGCCTTTTTCGAGAGCCTTCTCCGTTATCTTTTCACCTAACGCTATGAATTCCGGGTTCTTTGCCACAAAGTCGGTTTCAGCGTTAAGCTCAACAAGCATTGCCGCCGATCTGTCGTTATTGATTTTTATAAAAACCTTTCCCTGATTTGTTACGCGATCCGCCCTTTTTTCCAGAGCGGCAAGACCTTTTTCCTTGAGTAATTTTTCCGCCTTGTCAAAATCACCTTCTGTGGATACAAGAGTGTTTTTACATTCCATCATTCCCGCTCCGGTTTTTTCACGAAGCCTTTTAACATCTGCAGCGCTAATTTCCGCCATTATTGTCTCCCTTTCGTTTTGCTTTTTCAAAACTTCAGTTTTGAAAAAGTTACCTTAAATTTTAGGAAAAAACCAGTTTACTGGTTTTTTCAAAGCTATTTTCTTAACTAGCCGGGTTAAGAAAATGGCTATTCGTCATTATAGACTTTATCGACATCAACCTGAATCTGATCTTCTTCACCTTCCTCTTCACTGACTTCTTCATCCGCTTTTGCGGCTCTGTAAGCCTCCTCGGTTGTGTATTTTTCGATATCAATTTCCCTGTCTTCTTCCTTTATAGAAGCGTCTGTCAGGATGCCTTCCATATCTTCATCTTCATCGCCCAAAGTTTCGATTATTTTTAGTCCCACTTCATTATCCGCTTCTACCACTGCGTTTGCGATGATCTGGGTAAAGAGGGTAATCGCCCTGATTGCGTCATCATTGCCTGGAATTGGATAATTGATGCCGTCAGGGTTACAGTTTGTGTCTACGACCGCCACAATGGGTATGCCCTGCCGCTGCGCTTCGGCGACAGCAATCGCTTCCTTACGAGTGTCAATGATAAACAGAATGCCGGGCAGTTCTTTCATTTCTTTGATACCGCCCAGGTTCTTTTGAAGTTTTACGCGTTCCTTGGCAAGACCTGCGATTTCTTTCTTCGTGAGATTTTCGAAAGTGCCGTCAACTTCCATCTTTTCAAGTTTTTTTAAGCGCAGCAATGATTTTTTTATTGTAACAAAATTAGTCAGCATTCCACCGAGCCAGCGGTTATTTATAAAGTACATTCCGCAGCGTTCGGCTTCTTTTTGTACAGCCTGCTGCGCCTGTTTCTTTGTGCCTACAAAAAGAACAGTTTTTCCGGCCGCTACAGTTTTGCGTACAGCGTCGTAAGCGTCTTTGATTGCCTGAATTGTTTTTTGCAGGTCGATGATATGAATGCCGTTTCTTTCCGCGAAGATGTACTTCTTCATCCTCGGGTCCCAGCGTTTCACCTGATGACCAAAATGTACTCCTGATTCCAGGAGATTCTTCATGGTAACTACTGCCAAAGTATCCTCCTAATGTTTAGAGTTTAACGTGATAAACTCTTCCATCGTTATATCTCATCTGACCACTAAAATTTATTATATGCGGACATTAAATATATTTACCATATATTAAAAAAAGGATTACCGCCGCATTGAGTCTGACATATTAATTAATTTTAGCGGTCAGACGGAAATTTCGTCTATCCTGAGAATCGCTTAAACTAAGCAACCGGATTTTTTTTTTCAGTTAATTGTTCTTTCTTAACTGTTTTAGCTCCGTACGGATAGCCGTTGTCCCTTAACATAGCATAGAACTCGCGTATTGGCAAGCCTGCCACATTGCTCGGAGAGCCGGTTATTTTTGTGATAAAGCAGGCTGCCTTTTCCTGAATTCGGTAAGCGCCCGCTACTCCCTGCCATTCATTGGTATCAAGGTACCATTCAATCTCTTCATCTGTCAGCGTTGCGAAAGTTACGGTACATGATGCTCCGCGACAGTCTATTTTTCCTTCCCGCCCGTTGAAGAGCGCGATTGAAGTCACTACCTTATGCTGCTTTCCCGATAATTCGTGCAGCATTACGGCGGCTTCCTCTCTGGTTGCCGCTTTGCCGAAAATTTTTCCATCCAGGGCAATTACTGTATCCGCCCCGCAAATCCACTTTGGCAGATTTTTGCTCATAACCTGTATCGCCTTTTCTACTTTTCTCTTCGCTAACTCCCCTGTGATTTTCAACGGGTTGGTTTGCCCAGGATATATTTCATCAATCCCGGCGGGTATAATGCTGAAAGGTATTCCAAGCAGTTTAAAAAATTCCTGCCGCCGCAGCGAGCCGGAGGCCAAAATGATCGGTTCCATATTGTGAATTTTAACGTAGAATAGTTTATATTGCTAGGGGTGTGATTATAAATTCCACAATAATTAATTACATATTGAAATAAATTATTAACAAATGATATTTTTTAATTTTGAATATAAAACGGATTTAATTTTTATAACTGAGGTTGTTCCAAAAACGCGAACCTGCGGTTCGAAAGTTTTGGAACAGCCTCAACTATATACATTGTTTCAATAAGTACACCATATATAGCGTAGTTTTACAGTATATACCACTATGAAGTTTTCTCTTCTTGTTTACAAATGCTTGTAATTGTCTATACCATCAATATCCTGTATTCCTGTTAATTTTGTTCAGCAGTACTGTTATCTTCAAGAAAGGACTTATTAATTTTACAGCATACTGACAGGATCAACATCCACTTCCAGGTATGTTTTTGAATCTTTTCCTTTTTCATAACGGGCAAGAAGCTCCCTCGCTGCGGCGTGAATTGCGCCCATCGAAGCGCTGCGCAGAATAAACTGACGCCTGAAATTGTTGTTAATAATCCCGATGGGACATTCGGCGGGTCCGAGCGTATCCGCGCCGCCCGGAAGGAGCGGTTTCGCGAGGGATGCAAGACGTTTTATCGCAGTGTCGGCGCGTTTTTCATCTTTGGAACGTATTGTGAAACGGATAAGTCTTGAATAAGGAGGGAAATTAAGCGCTCTGCGCTGGTTTAATTCCGCATTGAAAAAACCTGTTACATCAAGAGCGCAGGAACGGGTGATTGCCGGGTCTTCCATTCGCAGCGTTTGAACGATAACTTTACCATCGGGGAAGTAACGTCCAGCGCGGCCTGCAACCTGAACTATCAGGGAAAAAGTCCGCTCCGCCGCGCGAAAATCAGGCAGGTGAAGGCCGGTATCCGCAAACACAACGCCAACAAGCCGTACCCCCTGGAAATTTAACCCTTTTGCCACCATCTGGGTACCTATCAGTATGTCTATTAGCCCCGCTTTAAAAAGCGCTAGTGTTTCTTCAAGATTGGAAGCGTGATTCCCTGTGGATGCGGGGTTTCCGTCAGGTGACATACCGCCAGTCGCAGATGCGCTCTTTTTCCCGGCAGTATCGGCGTCCGCGCGGCGAAGGCGTAAATCCGGAAATGTGCGCCGAACCTCTTCTTCGATCATTTCAATGCCAAAGCCGCGGTAGCCTGCTTCAACAGAACCGCAATTCGGGCAGGATTTTGGCGGCGCTTCAGTGTAACCGCAGTAGTGGCAGATACAACGCCCACGGCTTTTATGCCATGTCAGTGATACAGAGCATCTGCGGCAGGTCTGTTCCCAGCCGCAGGAAGGGCATTGGTAAAAATGAGCGAATCCGCGGCGGTTCATAAACAGAATGGTCTGCCTTCCCATTTGCGCTGTCAGGCGAATTTCATCTTTCAGTTCCTTTGTAAGGCAGCCTTCTGTTTTGGTTAAACTTACAGGTTTTATTTCCGGTATTTTACCACCTGAAAGCCGCCGGGACAGATCGAGCCTTTTTATATTTCCATCGGTCATTAATTTCCATGCTTCCGCAGAAGGAGTAGCCGAGCCCATTACAAGACGCGCACCTTCCTGTGAACAGCGGCGGATAGCGATCTGGCGCGCATGGTAGCGCGGCGTGTTGCCTGATTTATAAGAGCTGTCATGTTCTTCATCAATAATAATAAGCCCAAGATTCGGAACAGGCGCGAATACTGCGCTGCGCGGACCGACAACAATAGGCGCATCTCCTTTTCGGATTCTCATCCATTCGGCGAAACGTTTGGACGGACTCATCCCTGAATGTAAAGTCGCAGCCTGCGAGCCGAAACGTTTTCCGATAACTTCCGCTGTCTGGTGAGTAAGCGAGATTTCCGGAACAAGATATATTACAGATTTACCGGCGTTCATTATATGCTGCGCCGCACGCAGGAATACTTCTGTTTTACCGGAGCCTGTAATGCCGTACAGATAGAACATGGGAGGAAGTTTATTGGCAGGGAGCAGGGAGCAGGGAGCTGGGAGCGGTGATGTGATTGCGTTTAACGCCGCCTCCTGTTCTTCGGATATTTTTAGGGACGGTTCGTCATCTTCATCGCTGCCGGGCAGGGAGGGGACAGTCATTCTTCTGCCTGAAGGAATCATTGCGGCAAGCGCCTGCCCTGTGCCGCACAGGTAGAATCCTGCCATCCAGCGGGCGATTTCAATATCGTTTTTATCAAAAATACGCTCACTGTCCACTACGCGGCGGATTTTTTTTACAGATTCCTCTTTTACGCCATCAGGCGCGGTTTCCCTCTCCGCGATTATGTATCCAAGGCATTCCCTTCTGCCGAAGGGAACCATGGCGCGCTTTCCTGACGCGGCTTCGCCTTTTTCATCAATTTTGTAAGTGAAACTTTGATCTGAAGGAATATCAAAAACTATGTCGAAGAAAGCCAATCAGTTTCCCCCGCTTATCTCTTCTATTTTTATGCGTAAAAGTTTTAAATCTTCCCATGCGGGGCGTTTTAAATCTTCATTACGCAAAAGCGCGGCAGGATGATATGTGATAATGAGCGGAATGGTCATGTCTGCGATTGTAAGTTCCTTAAACCTGCCGCGCAGTCTGCCAATCGGTTCTGTTGTTTTCAACAGGGTCTGCGCGGCGATTCTTCCGGCTATTAAAATGAATTTCGGCTTTAACTGAATGATCTGCCGTTCAAGAAAATGCGCGCATGCCGATGTTTCTTCCGGATATGGGTCGCGGTTGCCGGGCGGCCTGCACTTTATTACATTGGCGATAAAACAATTGGTGTTACGTGAAAGTTCGATAGAACTGAGCATTTTATCCAAAAGCTGGCCGGCTTTGCCTGCAAAGGGGCGTCCCTGAGCGTCTTCTTCTGCGCCAGGACCTTCGCCAATGACCAGTACTAATGGCTGTGTTACTCCCTCACCCGGCGCGGCGTTGGTTCTTAGTCCGCCAAGAGAGCAATTATTGCATGCCTTTACTTCTGCCGCTATTTTTTCCAGGCTGTCATCAGATCCATTACTGCGCCTTTGCTCAACGGGTCTGCCGCCCGTATATGCGCTTTTTGCGGAGTCATTAACATTCACAGGAAAACCATCTGACTGATCCGGCTTTACGGCGGGAGCGTCATCATCCATAAAATAATATTTCTTTTGCATGGTAGCGGAAGCTTCGCTGTAAGTACGGTATCCGGATGTAAAAAAATCCTGTGCGGTATCCATAAAAACTGCTATTTTTTGTTTTTCAGATGCGGTCATGCATATTATTGAACAGCATGTAGGGTAATAAGGCAATACCTGACAATGATTTGGAATGATTTTCAGATAAAAAAAGCTACGTGGAAGATTTATTGGCTCCCACGCAGCCCAAGTTGTCTTCCTTTCATTTGTTGAAAGGAAAGCGCCAGGTCTCACCTAAAAGGGCCCCCACCCAAGACCTGTACAGTAATCCCCAAGGTATATACATGCTGGATTTTTAGTCCAGTCCAACTTTATTTATTTCCTGTATAAACTCTTCCAAATCCTTGAACTGTTTATACACTGACGCGAAGCGGATATAAGCGACCTTATCCAGATTGCTCAATCTCTGCAGCACCCTGTCCCCGATTATTGAACTTGGTATTTCGCCGCTTCCTTTGCTTAAAATCGCGGTTTCATCCTCAATTTCATTAACTAGTGCTTCTATCTCCATTTGTGAAAACGGACGTTTTTCCATTGCCCGTATCACTCCGTGCTCAAGTTTTGAACGGTCGAAAGGCTCACGCCTGCCATCCTGCTTAACCACCATGAATTGCCGTTCATCAATGCGTTCATAGCTGGTAAAACGGTAATTACAGCTAATACACTCCCTGCGTCTGCGAACAGCGTCCCCATTGGCCAATGTCCGTGACTCAATTACCTTATCTTCAATAGTGCCGCAATGCGGACATCGCATATAGCGTTACCTTCCATTCCGTATACCATATATAGCGCCCTATATATAATAATAATACTGTATATATGGCACTCTATATAAGTTTTTTATATAATATATATAGTACCACATATATAGTTTCTTATATATATATATAGTGCCATACATATAGTATATATGTCAAGTAAATTCACCATATTTTGTGTACTTTTTTTTCTTTTTTTTACTAATTTCTATTCCTTCTTTAAATAATTTATGATAGTATGCGATGGGGAGGAGGTATTGATGAAAATAGGGATAGATACTTTTGCCTGCGACGGTGGAAAATCCGGAGTGGGTATGTATTTAACCCAGCTGCTTAAACGAATCCCACCCTCGTCGCAGGCTTATTGTGAGCTTTTTGGCTGGGCTTATGACCGGTTTGCATACAGTGAAGTAGCTCCTGATTTTGAATTTATTCCTCAATGTTCAGTGAACGGCAGAACCGCCAATTCACTCTGGCATCTTTATAGATATCCTGAATTTGCCGTTAAACGTAATTATGATACATGTTTTTTCCCCGCAGCTCACAGACGCCCTCCCTACAAATCTCCCTGTCCGACTATCGGTGTTGTTCACGATATGGTTGCCTATTGGGGTAATGCCAGAACAAGAGCTCATTTAGGCGCTCTTTTACGGGTAATTTTACCCAATTCATTGCGAAGGATGGACAGGATTATTGCTGTAAGCGAATGGGTTAAACAGGAACTGGTTGAAGGCGCGCATGTAAAGGAAAACAGAATAGAAGTAATCCCAAACGGCATCGATCATTCTACTTTTTATCCAAGACAGAGAAACGAGGAAAGCGTATTGCTGATCCAGCCGTTTAGTTTCAGAAGGCCTTATGTTCTCTGCGTTTCAAGAATTGATCACCCAATAAAAAACCATATCAGGCTGATAAAGGCTTTTGGAATCTTTAAGGAAATGACAAAATTTCCCCACAGACTTGTTTTGGCAGGCGGCGACAGTAACAACGCCGACAAGGTTAAAAAAGCTGCGGAAGCGTCTCCATGGCGCGCCGATATTTTCTTTACCGGCCATTTCCCAAATAAAAGCCTGCCGGAACTTTACGCGGGCGCTGATTTTGTTGTAGTTCCTTCAATGTACGAAGGTTTCGGTATGGGCGTGCTTGAAGCTATGGCCTGCGGGGTTCCTGCACTCTGCGCCCGGGCCGCATCTCTTCCTGAAACAGCGGATCATGCGGCGCTTTACTTTGATCCTCTCAATATTGAGGATATGGCGGACAGAATGGTTACAATAAGCACCAACCGTGAAATGTACAATGAATGCCGCCGTCTTGGTTTGGAGAGAGCAAAAGTCTATTCATGGGATTCCTGCGTGGAGCGCACATTACTGGTAATTTATGAAACAGCAGGGAAATAACAATCTCAATTTACCAGGTAAAGCTTACTCCAAGCCCTTCTTTCTTGTTTAATAGTTCAGCGGTATCAATTGTAAACGACAGCGTCCGCCCTGATGTTGATGTGTTTACTCCCGCCGGCTGAGTTATCGCTTTTCCGGCGCCGTCTGTGAATGTAATTGATGAGTTCCCCTGCGCGCTGAAAGTAATTCTGAACATGTATCCGGCGGAAACCTGCTTCATTAATTCCAGAAGATCGGGATTTATATCCGGGGAAACTTTCTCATTCAAAATTATGTTAAGTTTGTTTGAGTTGTTTTCCCGGTTTATTGAAGCGCGCTTACCGGCAGAGTCAAGCAGTTTCAGCAAGGCGTCTGTATCTGCGAATTCAAGAGTGGCTCTGTTAATAAAATCTTTATTGTCTTCGCGGCCTGAAAAAGATACAAGCCTTATGCCATCAATGCGCGCTGCGGTGCGTTCCCAATCGGCGCGGCCGACAGGAATAACCGGCCATTGTTCATTGCCGTCAAGCCTACCGATTGTTTCCGCCATGCGGGATAATTTATATTCCATCGTTATTCTTCCCGACCCGTCTCTGCGCATCTGTATGTCTGTATTAATTCCCAAACATGAATTTAGTATTAAAATAAATAAAGGCGTTAACAGTATTTTTTTTATCTTCATCAGAATTCCTCCGAATGTATGCTCATATCCTGAATTCGCGCAGGAGTTTCCTTTTCTATCATATTAAACGCTTTGCGCAACACAGTTTCGCCGAATGTTTTTGAATTTGAGACAAGAGCGCCGCCGATTTGCGCGAAAGAAAGCGAGTCCTGAAGATCAACCTCCGCCGCACTCATGTGAAAACGATTGCGCATTTTCTCCATTACAGATTTAATTACGCGCCGTTTTTCCTTAATGCTGTCTATATCGGGAAGTTCAAAAATTATCTGTATCATTGAAACGATCATGGCGCGCCGGGATTTCCCTCAGTTCCGGTTTCTGATGAAGCTGAACTTTCACTTCGCGTATCCTGACCCTGTTCATTAGCTGTCTCCTGGTTCTGTTCTGTTCCGCCGCGCTGTATATTGTGTATTATAAGCCTTAAACTATCCATATTATCCGGGCTTACTTTTCCGCTGTTTAAAAGAACTTCCAGCGCTTCAGTATCAATAAAACCTTCGCTGACTGCCGTTTCCATTTCTGTAATTCCTTCGCTGCTTTCATAATCGGCTATCAGCAAAAGTTTCGCGATTGAGTAGCGCAGAGCGCTGCGCGGCGGCTCTGTATTGGAAGATGCGGCTTGCGACAGGAGTTTGCGGTATTCTTCAAGAGCTCTCGCGTACAGTTCATGCTGTTCAAGAAGCTGCGCGTATTCATACCGGACAGATGAATCGGAATTGACGCCCAGCCATTTAGCGTAATTGTCGATTGCCTCAGGCTTGTTCTGGGCTTTCTGGCTGCGGGAGTAGAGAAGAAGCGAGTCTCTTTCTTCCAGGGCAGCGGGATATTTATAAAGCGTTTCTTCCGCTTCGCCGTAGCGCTTCATGGCGTATAACACAAGCGCGTGATTGTAGCCGTCATCAATGCTTTCAGGCACCAGTTCCAGTAATTTTTTATAGTGTTTGTCCGCTATGCCAATATCGCCTGTTTTAATTCTTGTGTAAGCCGCGGCCCTGAGGGACAGGACATTATTCGGATCCCTTTTTAGAATATCTTCAAAATACTCCGCCGCTTCCCGGTATCGCTGTCTTTCAAACGCAAGACGCCCCAAATTATACTGGGAGGCTGTCATTGTTCTGTCCGCTGTTTTTGCGCGGTTAAGCCATCTTTCGGCTTCTTCATATTTTCCAAGTTCGAAATACGCCATGCCGATTGAATAATATTCCTCCGCTGAAGCGGCCATACTGCTGCAGCCGTAATTAAATGAAGAAAGAGATAAGATAATAAAGAAAATAATGATATATGAAAAGTTTTTATTAATCATTTTTTTTGTTACTGCTTCCCGCAGTTAAGCACGGTATTCTCAATTTCACGTAACTGACAGCGGTAAAGGTTGGCGATGCCTGCACCGTAATCGGCGATTAGCTGGATCATGTTCCGCGGATTGGTTTCGCCGTCTATGCCGTTAATGCGATCTCCCGCGTCTCCCAGCCCGGGCATGATATAGGCGTCTTCATTTAACACCGGATCCATCCAAAGGGTATAAACCTCGCAGTTGTCCAATGCCCGCACAACCCTGAGCGCTCCCTTTAGCGCGGATATTACATTAAAAAATTTTATTGAACGCGGCTTAATTCCGGATTCGGAGAGATGTTTGATTACGGTGACCAGGCTTCCGCCTGTAGCGTTCATGGGATCGGCGAATATCAAGTCCTTGCCGTTAAGATTTTCAATATTAAAAAATGATTTTCTTAGGTCCAGAATATATTCCATATCATTTTCTTTTTTACATTCATTCCGCTTAATTCTGAAAAGGGCAAACGGCGTTACATAACCGTGCGATGAATATTCCTCAATTTCCTTGCTCATGATCATGGACGGCAACAGCGCGCCCCTGAGCAGCACGCACATTACGGTATTTTCGATTTTTTCGTCTATATTGGTTATTTTATGAACAGCGTAATTTTGTTCAGGCCGCGTAACGGGCGTTTTTACAATCAGGTGATGTTTCTCAGAACCGGGAATGCCTCCCCATGCGAGTTTAAAAAGCATTTCAAAGGAACGCTGGATATAGTAAATAAATTCATGGTTTTCAGTATTTATATCCCTTAATTTTGCTATGACACGGGATGCTTCAGGGTGATTTTCCTGCGGAGATTCAAATGAAAAAACATGAATTTGCGGGTTTTTCCTGCAAATTTCCTGCATAAGGTTTCCCATTTCATTGTAAAGTTTTTTTAGTTTTTCTTTGGCTGTATCGCTTTCTGTTTCAAGCTCCGGGAAAACTTTAAGCGCTTTTTCAAAAAGAACATCAAGGGTGCGCAGATTATCCTTATCTGAATCTGTTAAAAATCCGTCCAGTTCTACCGCGTTTAAAATTAATTTATCCATGTTTTTCAGTATATTATGATTTTAATTTACTAACAATGGGGAATTGGGAATACACATTGACAAATAACTGAAAAAAGTGGATTTTGTATATGATAATGAAATATTTATTCCTGTTATTGGCATCGGTTCTCATCATAACATCCTGCACCGATAATCAGAGCGGATCTGTAGAGAGGGAAGATCTTTTTTCACTGGAAATAGGCCACATGGAAGATCAAATAGCGCTTTATCACCTTGAAGGGAACAGGGGAATAAGGCGGACCGGATTTACCATGCGGGACGGGCTGTTTTACATCGCAGACGGAAACAGCGGAAAAATTGTGCGTTACAATTCCTACGGCGACCTTTTATTCATGATCTATAATGAGGAAACCAATCCCTCTCCGTTCAGCCTGAAAACAAATATGTCCGACGATGAACAGGCTACGCGATGGGCTTATACCTATCCTCTTGAAGCGCCTGGCTGGATCGCAGTAGATTCCCGCAAACATATTTTTGTTGAAGATCGTCTTCCGCCTGAAGCGCATCGAAATGATCCTGAAAGCAAAGCAACGCTTGACGGGATGATTCTTCACTTTGATCAGAACGGCCGTTTTGTCGAATACCTTGGACGTGAGGGAATTGGAGGAACAGCCTTTCCCAGAATTATTGGGCTGTATACATCAATCAGGGACGAACTTGCGGTTGTTTGCCGGCTTCCCGACGGCTGGAATGTATACTGGTATAACGCTTCGGGTGTGCTTCTATATCTTGTAAAAATCAGTTCGGACGCTATCCCTGTTCCTCAGGATTGGGTTGGCGTGCTTTCTTCCCTGGATAATATTACAGTCGCGCCTGACTCAAGAAATTTATTTATAAAAGTAGACTACAGCCGCGACACTTTTGATCAGTCCACGAATACGCGCACAGGTTCCGAAGCGGTAAATTCTGTTATATGGACGCTTAATGTTGAAGACGGGACTTATCCAAATTCATTGGAAATCCCGCTGTTTGAGTTGCCGGAAAGCAACCGTACTTCAAGCATAAAAGTATTTTATTCAATGTTAGGCGCCATGCGCAGCGGAAAGGTTCTGCTTTATTTTCCCGTTGATACAGGTTATGCGGTTCTGTTCGCTGACACCTATTCGCATCAGCAGCGCCGCGGCAGCATAAATATATCCAATGATGAACTGCGGTACAATGATTTTTATTTTTCGACGGAAGGCATTCTTTGCGCGATGCTGGCGGATAACTTTACTGTTAAACTGGTCTGGTGGCGGACAGACAGGTATATAAGCGATATGTAAATGGACAATGAACAAACAGAAAATAACAATGAGCAATTGACAAAAGGCGAAGAACAAACCGGCGCTGAAAAACGCAGGCCGAATGCCAATTATAATCTTAGCCATCCTGAATCTCCGCCTGACCTGATGCATGAAGGTTCTCCAAAACCGGGCGCGGAAGAGAATCTTCTTTTCCATTACAGCCGTGAACGAAGGCTTGTAAAAGCGCCGCAGGCTGTAAAGGATCTTTATTCTGAAAAAAAACAGACGCGCTTTAATCTGTTCAAACCGCTTGTTGCAGACAGACCCAGAGCCGTACTTTTTGGATCAATAATTTTTTTATGCGCGATGATATTGTTTTTTTCCAATACCGGCTTCTTTGACAGTTCATATATATTAGACGGCAACAGGATTGACATCTCCGGAACCAGGTTTGAAAACGCCACAATACTCGTATTAAAAAAATCTGTCAGAACCGGAATTGCGTCAATAACCGCATCTCCTTATTCCGGCGCTGTGGACATTGCCGTCTCTCCCACCGTAAACAGCGAAAATGATAACTCCCAGGTTTTTTATCACCGTGTGTTTTTTACAATGGATAAAGCCGAGGAATACCGTTTTGCGGTCCCTTTCGATGTTCCCGATCTGCTGGTAGTCCTTCAGTCAGAAAAATCAGATTTGCAGTTTAAATTAAAAACTGAGTAGGCCGCCGCAATTAAAATGCAATGCAGCAAACAGAACGGAAGCGCTGTATTTGTTTTGTTGACTAAAAATCTTTTTTCCAGTATCTTTAAATCATGATTCAATTGTATTTATTGTCTGTTTTATGCAATGGTTTAAGCGGGTATATATTATATGCCGGCGATGAAACCAGAACAGACACGTCAGGAAAAGGACTTCAATTTTCAATAGATAATCCTACTTTCCATCTGGTATTGGGAATATTATGCGCTGTAACAGGTTTTTTAAAACTTCTTTCTCCGTCTTTGGACGGAATTCTGATTCTTGGAGATATGGTGCCAGCGGCAAGCGGCCTCATTGCCGGAATCTTAATGATCTTCGGCATTTATCGTAAAGGCGTATCATCGGCGTCTGAAGGACAGCTTGACCGTCTTGGCGCGAATCTCCTGCGTTACAGGAAATCTGTAGGACTGGGTTTAATTGGAACCGCCCTCATACATTTTCTTATCCCGCAGGCGCTCTTTCTGTAAAAACTCTAAAAACTTCAGTATTATTTAAATATGCACTTTGATAAGAAAGCGCGTGTCTAATAGAGAAAGACCAGCGCCGGCATTGCCTTCCTGAATAAAAAATCCGCTATTGTCTTTATCCCTATATGACGGACCAATGGTTCTGCCGATAAAACGGTAGGATAAATTAAAAGAAAAACTGATATATTTCATGTTAACAGAAATATTTCCCCCGGGTTCCAGATAAAAGCCCCATGCAGTTAAATCCCTATATGTGGTTTCCGTCATAAGATGTTCGTCTGTAGCGGAGCAAAATGTAAACGGACTCATTTGAAAAGAAAGATCAAAAGAAAACGGTGAAAGAATTTTTGTGCCTATAGAAAAACCTGTGCCAATCAGAAACCAGTCCTGAAGATAATATATTACTTCCTTACCTTGAAATGATACTGTACTTCCCGGATATATCCCATTACCGTCTCTTCCTGAAAATGAAAAGCGCATCCATGATCCGCTGAAAAACGGTTTAATGTAAAACTGCCTTGCCGGAAATGAAGCGCCTAGAACGATATCAATCCAGAATAAATCATCAGTTCTGTTTGTATGACTTGAGAAATGAGTAGGGAAACTGCTGTTAATCCAGTCGCGATCTTCCATGATGCCGGAATCTCCCGGAAGACCTGCCTTAAAAGATGTTGACGCAAAAAATCCCGGAGAGCTCATCAAGTCTTTGCTGTTATAATCCAGCTGTACCCCCAGGTAGTGAACCGGTTTCATGTCCCATAACAATTCGCTGAGTAAATCATTATTTATGTTTCCCTTATAAACTAGTTCAGAAGCCTGGCCATAAACAAATCCATACTGAGCGGCAAATGAAAAATCATACTGCTTTACATTTTGTGTCTTACTGTTTATTTTCTGTTGGTAGTCTTCTGTTTCCCGGCTGTTGTTTTGGCAAAACACTGAAATATTTGCCGTTGATGCGCCGATTATGATGACTAAAACCGCTAAAACGGTTATATTTTTCATTATATGATGATAATGTTTAATCGTTTAATTGGTCAATTATCTCTGATATTTTGTTTATTGATACTTTGTTCCTGCAATGCCGGGAAAGAAGAAACACCGATTATTCCTCCTTTAACATCTCCTCTTTCCAGGGACTATATAGGTTTTGGGGTTATAACCGCTTCATTTACTCACGTGACGGCTGAACCTGCCGATGACAGCGTTTCTATGGGATATCTGAGGCGAGGTTCTGTGGTGCGGGTACTCAGACGGCAGGCAATAAGGACAGGCGGCAGTTTTGTATCATGGGTCTTAATTGAGGGAAACCAGCAGGGCTGGTTAAAAGAAGAAGTATTGGATATTTATGAAAGCGAAGGTCAGGCAAAAACCGCCGCGGAGTCCATGAGCAGATGAATACCATACTCCTTTTTGTCGTTCCGCCTTTCGCGGGCGCGATTATTGGTTTTGTTACAAATGTTGTAGCCATCAGGATGCTTTTCCGTCCGTTGAAGGAAATCCGCATCTTTGGAATTAAATTACCGTTTACGCCGGGAGTTCTGCCAAGACAGAGAAAAAGGCTCGCTCAAAGCATAGGCGCAATGGTGGAACGGGAACTTTTAACTCCTGAAATTTTAAGGGAACGGCTCGCCCGCGAAGATGTCCGCGAAAAAGTAAAACAGTCAATTTCGGTTTTTACGGAAAAAATCCTTGAGAAAACACCCGGTGAATTATTTGAAGGCCGTCAAGATGTGCTTTCGCAAAAAATATCCATGACAGCGGAGAAAGCGTATCCGGCTTTTACCAGGGGGCTTTTAGAATTTATGCGCCGCAAGGAAATTCGCCATGAACTTGAATCGCGGGGACGTATTTTCCTGCGTGATATTTTTCAGCAGTTGAATGTATTTCAGCGTTTTTTCCTTACCGCAGGGCAATACGACATGACTCTTCAGGAAAAAATGCCTGAAATAATTGAGAAGTTAATTGCGAATGCGGCGGATCTTCTGCAGACTGAAAATACAAAAAAAACTTTAACAGGCGCTGTTTGCTCTTCATTTAATAAAATCATCTGTGATCAGAATAAAAATATCGCGGCGTTACTCGAAATAAATGGAACGGACAAGGAAAAACTTGATGATTATCTTTTCGATAAACTTATGACAGCCGCCGACAGTCAGATTGAAAGCATACTTACTTCAATAAATGTCAAAGCGCTTGTCTCCGACAGAATCGATTCTCTTGAAATGCTTCGCGTAGAAAGGATTATCCTTGATGTCATGTCAGATCAATTTTTATGGATAGACATCTTCGGCGGAATACTGGGATTTTTTATCGGGTTATTCCAGGCAACTTTAACATATTTCCTGAGGTAAAAATAATTATAGTCTGTCTATAATGTGGACACATTATAGACAGACTTCCATAAAAACAGCATTTTCGCAGCCTGCAAATCAAAGGTTTGAAGGCGAGAAAATGCAAGGTCTGTCCGCAAAGTAACCGACTTTGTGGACAGACACTAATTATACTGAGCCCAACTGTCCGCAGGCGGCCATTGCTCTGCGGCCTTTGCGATGGCGCATGGTAACTTTTAATTTTTGGTTTTCAAGCTGAAAGATAAAGTTCTCAATTTCTTTTTTGGATGGCTCGCGTAACGGCTTCCCTTCAAACTCCAGACCGGCGGCAGGATTCCAGGGTATTATATTGATAACCGCATTCAGATTTTCCGCGAACCGCGCAATGGATGCGGCGTCTTTGCTGCGGGTGTTAAGGCCGCCAAGGAGAGGTATTTCCAGCGTTACGCGGCCGCCGCCTTTTTTCTGAAAGCGAATAAGCGCATCTTTTACTCTTTTAAGCGGATTGGCGGCTGTAACAGGCATAAGTCTCTGACGCAAAGGCTCATCAGCCGTGGTCAGTGACAAAGCGAGCCTGATGTACGGGCCGTTATCTGCAATATCATAAAGACCGGCGCAAATTCCGCAGGTGGAGACTGTTATTCTTCGCTTTGAAATATTTAATCCCTCAGGATCGGTAAAAAATTCGATTGCCTTGCGTAATTCCGCCATGTTTAAAAGAGGCTCTCCCATGCCCATGATTACGATATTATCAATACTGTTATCATGGACGCGTTCAGATATGTCATCTCCTGTTTCCCCTGTTATGCTTTTTTGTTTTAAATTATTTACCGCGTTTAGATGCAGAAATTGTTCAGTAATCTCGCCTGAGGTAAGATTGCGTGTAAATCCCAGACTGCCGGTTTTACAGAATACGCATCCTGCAGGGCAGCCGGCCTGAGTTGAAAGACAGGCTGTGAAACGTTTTTTTCCGTCGCTTAAAAGCACGGCTTCAATTTTTAAACCGTCCTTTAGAGACAAAACAATTTTATCCGCATCTCTGTCCGGCTGGATGCTGTCTATAACGCATGAAAAAATATCGAAGCGCGTTTTTAAATCATGGCGCATGGAAACGGGAATATCGGTCATTTGATCGAAATCACAGACGCCGCGCGTTATCCATTTGTAAATTTGCGCGCAGCGGAAACAGGGAACAGTTAACAGATTTTTTTCAAGTTCCGCGGGAAGCATCCCTGCCAGCGCGGTTTCATTTTTCATTATATAAATTCTAACATTTCGGATATTCTTTGATTCTTGATACCCAGTTTCTGGAATTCCTCCAGAATCTCAATGGCTTTGTTGCGCGCTCCTGTTTTCATATAACAGTCGGATAGTTCAATGTAAAGACGGTAGTTCCTGTTATCCTGCTGGATTAAGCGCTTGAAGGATGTAATCGCTTCTTCATATTTTCCGTAAGCTTTGGCGATTAACGCGAGTCCCATTACGGCATAGGTATCAAATTCAATATTTAGCGCTCTTTCATAAAACATCTGGGAAGTATCAAAATCATTGAGATTACGGTAAGCGTCGCCTGCGCGCGTCAGAATCATCTTATTTCTCGGATCCTGCTCAAGAATCCTGTTCCAGTAAATAAGCGAATTTTCCATGTCGTTCATGCCGCGGTAACAGTCCGCAAGGCCGAATAGAGCATAAAAATTAAACTTTTCCCTTTCCAGCGCGGCTTCAAAATACGGGATGCCTTCGTTGAATGTTTTTAATTTTCTGTGGCAGTTTCCGATTGATGTAAGAACGCGGATATCAACATCAGAATTTTTTAATTTAAGCATTTTCTCCCAGTAATACAGCGCTTCCCTGTATTCCTTAAAATCATAATGCAGATGACCCAGACCAATGATTGCGTACGGATTGGTTTCTTCCATCTCCATGACGCGGATATAGATATTTCTGGAATTGTCAAAATCCCTCACCTTTCTGTAGGCATCCGCGATTCGCGTAAGTACCGTAATATTTTTATCATCATGAAGCAGATACTGCTCCCATATTTCAATGGCTTTTTGATACTGATTCATTGCCTTGTAGCAATCGGCAAGGCCGAAAAGCGCATAGTTGTTTCCGGGATGATGCACCAGACACCTTTGGTAAAATTTAACAGCTTCGCGTATAGATCCCTGTTTGCGCGTAGCGTCTCCCATGCCTACAAGCGCGTAATTGTTGTTTTCATCCAACAGAAGAATCTTTGTAAAGCAATCAATGGCATCAGCGATTCTGTTCTCTTTGAGTAGTTGATAACCTATTTTTGAAATCTCGGGTATCTTTTGCCCTTCTGTATCAGGCTGTTTTTCATTAATCATGTCACTCATTGCTTGTTACTTCCTGTTCTTCATGAATTAAGCTTTGCACGACACGCGCAAGCTGTTCAATCAAAGGTTCGGATTTTGTACGATCCGGCGCAGTCCAGTACATTCGCAAAGCGTCAAGTGTTTTATTTTTGGATTTATAATAATCGCCTATCCTGGAAATACCATCAGAATACCTTGTTGTAACAAAAATCCTGCGAGCCCCTTCAATGTCTCCGTCATTGTATAATTGATTTCCTTTCCGGTTCAGCGCAGCCTTTGTAGATCCTTCAATTGGCTTGGGGACAGTCACTCTTATAAATGAGTTTTCATGATCAAATTTTTCAAAAGTTTTTTTTATATCCATTGTTTGCCAGATGTTACTATATTATCTGCTATTTATCATAAAAAAACAAGACTTTTTTAATTGTTATATACCAATGCTAATTCTTTTATGGAAGAAATCTACTACAGAGCGGCCATATTCACGGGAATCGGTTTTTGTAAGACATTGAATTTCAGTCTTTGGATAATCCTGGCGCGGACGGTGAATTAGGATTCTTGTGTTGTCTTTTGCGAGGCAGGAGAGCGCGATACTCGCTGTTAGTTCCCATTTATACTGATACGGAAAAGGCGGATCAAGAAAAATAATATCAAATGAGGTTTTTGCGCGTTTAATATACAGTTCTGCTGGTATAAAACGGCAGTTTATCCTGCATGGAGCGATGGAAATATTCTCCAGGAGTGTTTTTCGTTTCAGTTTATCCTGTTCCACAGCTTCAATATTAACCGCGCCCCTGGAAGCCGCTTCCAGAGCTATAATGCCTGAACCTGTGAATATATCCAGAAAAGACAGGCCTGATATATCACCAAGACACGCAAAAACAGATTCGCGCATCCTGTCCATGCTTGGCCTTATAATTCCGGCAGGAACTGCGATCTTCCTTCCGCGTAATGTTCCACCGGTTATTCTCATGTCAGCCCTGATTTAATTATTTTATGTTATTGCATTTTCGCAGTAAGCGCAAAGGTTTATGCGCTTCCAAGTAAACCGTTTAATTCAGCATTGCTTACTACAGGTTCCAGAACGGCTTGTCCTATTGATACATAGGTTTCATCAATCAGCTTCTGCCGTTTTGCACTGTTTTTTCTGAATTTTTCTATCCATGTTTGAATCTCCGGAAAATGCGCAGGAGAGAAAGGGCTGGCTTTGTTGGCGACTTCGTTTACTATCTGGCCGAATTGCCATTCAGCGTCCGAGAGATTATCCGCTTCAATATCACGATCCAGAAATTTTATATTGGCCAGAAATTTTTCCATTAATATATCCAGCGTAGAATTAATGAAATCCATATCTACAATGGTCTGGTTGATAAACAGGCTTGTATCAGTATCAAGCTGTAACAGATCCCGAATCATTCTGATTCTGACATTCAATATGAAAACTGTATCTTCAAAATTTATCCGCTTATTCATGGTATTACAATTTATTATCGGTATTTATTTTAATTAATTTACTTATATAGAATATTTTTTTGCTATGGGTCAGCTTTGGATAATGCGGGGTATCTTCATTTTTCTTGACAATGTGTCGATATAATTCCTATAATAACTAAATCCATGGCAGCTGTTCAACAACTGATGTTTTGGAACAGCTTCAATTTATCAGTAAAAAAAGGGGAGAAATGACCGCTCCATTACATTTGGCTTTTGTTAATTTTTCCAAAGACTCATATATTATTGTGGAAGGTAAGAGAAACGCCGACCGCTTTTTTATTATTCGCGAAGGAAAGGTACGGCTTTCCAAGGAAGTGCAGATTGTAGCGGAAGAGCAGGGCGATACTCTGGGACCCGGTGATTTTTTCGGCGTTGTATCTACAATGTCAGGCCATAGCCATATTGAAACAGCGCAGGCAAAGACAGATATTACTCTTATCTCTGTTCAAAGGGAACAGTTCAGCCAGCTAATTCAGAATAATGCGCCTGTAGCGATGAAGATCATTATGCAGTTCTCAAGACGAATGCGGTATCTTGACGAAGCTTATACAAGGATTACCCTAAAAAACAACACCAATCAGGAACCCAGTCATATATTTTATATTGCCGAATACTACTTTAAACAAAAACAGCATAACCAGGCTTTTTACGCTTATCAGAAATATTTAAAGTACTGTCCCCAGGGCGGCAATGTAAACGACGCAGTTGAACGGTTAAGAGATATTGTCCAGTATGTTAATAATCCCCAGAAGGATTATAAACCTACAGAGATGGTTCGCTCTTTTTCCAAAAACTCATTGATTTTTTGCGAAGGAGAACCCGGTGATGAACTTTTCATTATCCAGAAGGGCAGCGTAAAAATCGTAAAAATTACTGAAAATAATGAAATTTTACTTGCGGTATTAAAATCCGGGGATATTTTCGGGGAAATGGCTTTGCTTGAATCCAAACCAAGAGCCGCAGGAGCTGTCGCTTATGAGGATTGCCAGCTTATGGCGGTTAACCGTGATAATTTTCAACAGATGATTAAAGCCCAGCCTCAGCTTATCGCAAGGCTTACAACCCTTCTTGCTGACAGAATTTGGCTCATTTACAAACAGCTTGCCAATACATTGATCGCCGATCCCCTGGGCCGGATGTATGATATGCTGCAAATTCAGATGGAAAAGAAAAAAATTGATTTAAATACCGCGACTTCTTTTGCGTGCGATTTCGGAGTTAAAGAACTTATTAATATGGTGGGGTTTGATCCGGGAGAAGGTTTGCTGGTTGGCAGGAAATTTATTGAAAATAAATGTTTTCAGTTATTAAATGATAAAATCTTTGTTAAAGACACAAAAGAGGTCGCCAGGCAAAACGCGTATTTTCATAAAATGCAGATGCTGGAAAAATCCCGCAGGGAAAAGAAAACAATTATATAGTGCTTAATCGCGGTAGTTGGTGTAATTACAGCGAAGCTTCCGGCACTCCAGTGTTTTCCGGGAATTTCCGATAATAAAATGATGAACCATATAAAAATAATTTATACCCTTCTCGTGGTTTTCTTTACAATACAGGCTGGTGTTTTCGCGCAGAATGCTCCTTCACCGGACGAACCTGAAGCGGAGGAAAGCGGATTGCCGAGACAGTTCCGCGAATTTTACCTTGGGATGAGTCTTGATGATTTAAAAGAAAATCTGATAACAGACGGATATTTTAATTTCAGAGGCGACAGGGATGTATCTTTTTTGCCGGTGCGCAATCAAAGCCTTGTTGAAACTACAGGCACATCCTTTATTAGGCGCGCTTTTTTCCAGTTGCGCGACGGGGAAGTTTTTATTATGTCATTTTCATTGAATACAGGAATCATTGACCATTATTCAGTATTTACACAGTTTGTTGAAAAATACGGCCAGCCCTCCTCGCTTGATCCGGGAACGGCAGTCTGGGAAACTGGTGAAACCAGAATTGCGATTGAGCGTCCTTTAACAGTAAAATATATAGATAAAGCGGTCTTTAATGATATTGTAAACGAATCCAGCCTTTCGGAGTCCGGCCATGTAAAGCTGCGTCAGGATTTCCTGAATGAATTTTAAAATTAAAAATCTCACCTGGAGGTGCAGTGACACGCAAGGTACATGAAAAAGACAAACATCAGTTTAATGCCGCGATCAATAGGCTGGACTTATCATTGTGTGAGTTTAACTTTCCTGTGTTGATCAGGCGCATCAGTTTTTTATTATGTTTTACTTTAATTCTTTCCTGTTCAACCCAGAAACTTCCTGTACGTGAACTTCCTGTTGAGCGTGAAGGGCAGCGGATTGCGGCAGTAAAAGCGGAAATCGCAAGTACGGCGGAGGAACGTGCGCAGGGACTGATGCATCGTAAAAAGCTGCCCGATGGAGAAGGGATGCTCTTTGTTTTTGAAAGAGACGAGGTTCTTTCTTTCTGGATGAAGAATACCTATATCCCGCTTTCCATTGCCTTTATCGCCTCAGATGGCAGGATAATCGAAATTAAAGACATGTATCCTAAAGACGAAAATTCCGTTGTATCAAGCCGCTCTGTACGTTATGCGCTTGAAGTGCCTCAAGGCTGGTTTTCACGCGCAGGCATTATTACAGGAGATGTAATTGGAATCAAATAAAAGTGAGCCGCTTTTTTTCTTCGCCATTTTTTTAGTTGCTCATTCTTAATTTCTTTCCAGTTTTCTATATACATACCTGTGAGGACTGTCAGCGGCAGAGCCAAGTTTTTCTCTTCTCCATTCTGCGTACTCTGACCAGTTACCGTCGTACCAAATTACTTCGCCGTCTTCAAAGGCTAAAATGTGAGTGACAATTCTGTCGAGGAACCAGCGGTCATGGCTGATAACAAGGCTGACGCCTGCGAAAGTATCAAGAGCGTCTTCAAGCGCGCGAAGAGTGTTTACATCAAGGTCGTTTGTAGGTTCGTCGAGTAACAGAACATTCGCCCCCTCTTTTAGCATCATCGCGAGGTTTAACCTGTTGCGCTCTCCGCCTGAAAGGACGCCCACCTTTTTGGATTGATCAGCTCCTGAAAAATTATACCATGCGCAGTAGGCGCGGGAATTTACTTCTCTGGCTCCCTGTCCTGTTCCTATTTTTATTAAGTCCTGTCCGTTAGAAAGCTGTTCCCATACATTTTTATTGCTGTCAAGTGAATCACGCATCTGATCGGCGTATCCAATTTTAACGCTTTCACCTAACTTTAAAAGACCTGCATCCGGTTTTTCGCTGCCTGTTATCATTTTAAAGAGAGTGGTCTTTCCCGCGCCGTTAGGCCCGATAATACCGACACACGCGCCCGGCGGCACTGTAAAACTCATATTGTCGAATAACAGCCGATCCCCGAAAGATTTTGAAAGCCCTTCCGCTTCGATTACCAGCTTGCCAAGATGAGGACCCGCCGGGATTGTAATTTTATTGTTGGCCGCCGCTCCGCGTGAGCGTTCCCTCTCATCATCCTGAAAAAGTTTCTCGTAATGGGTAATGCGCGCCTTGCTTTTCGCGTGACGGCCTTTGGGGCTCATGCGTATCCATTCAAGCTCGGCCTGTAGTGTTTTGCGTCTGTCGCTTTCGCCCTTTTCTTCCTGCGCCATGCGCTTTTCTTTCTGTTCCAGCCAGCCTGTATAATTGCCCTTCCATGGAATGCCCTCTCCGCGATCAAGTTCCAGTATCCAGCCTGCAACATTATCCAAAAAATAACGGTCATGAGTAACCGCGATGACAGTGCCTGCATAATCGCGCAGATGGCGTTCAAGCCAGGCGACAGTTTCCGCGTCCAGGTGATTGGTAGGCTCGTCGAGTAACAGTATGTCCGGTTTTTGCAGAAGCA
>WQSN01000012.1 GCA_009787835.1 Treponema sp. | reverse complement strand
CACTTTCTGAAACCAGATCTTATTAAAGACCTTGTTCAAAGAGTAAATGGAACCATTATCGAAGCGAACACGGCATACGGAGGTAGGCGCGCAAGCACGGCAGCCCATTATCAGGTTGCCCAGGATCACGGGTTTACCGCCATCGCGCCCTTTGTGATACTGGATGAGAAAGCGGATATCAGTATTCCTGTTACAGGGGGAAAACGTTTAAAAGAAAATTTTGTAGGCGCGCGTTTTAATGAGTTTGATTTTCACATTGTACTGTCACATTTCAAGGGACATCAGATGGGCGGTTTCGGCGGCGCGCTGAAAAATTTATCCATAGGTTACGCGTCAACCGCGGGTAAGAACTGGATACACACCGCGGGCAGAAGCAAAACCAGCATGTCGGGAGGCAATCAGGACGCTTTTCTTGAATCGATGGCTGAAGCCGCGAAATCAATTGTTGACAGCACCGGCGGAAAGATTCTTTATATCAATGTGATGAATCACCTTTCCGTTGACTGCGATTGCAACGGAAGACCTGCGCAGCCCACCATGGCGGACATCGGCATACTGGCGTCTCTTGACCCTGTAGCCCTCGATCAGGCCTGTATCGACCTTGTCTATTCGGCTCCCGACAGCAGAGATCTGATACAGCGGATTGAATCCAGAAACGGACTTTTAACAATTGAACACGCGGCCGCCATTGGAGTTGGCAGTAAAACGTACAGACTTATTGAACTTTAATGTTAGCTGCAAATCAGTATGACTGAAATCCTGTGGCGGGAACTTATTTATTTTTTTTATTACTTTTCAATTCAGGCAGAGCAGATTTTTCTGTACTGGCTGATTGGAATCGCGTTGGGCTCTTTTATTTCTGTTTTCGGCAGGGAAAAAATTCACTCTCTCTTTGTCAGAATGCATAATACCAAAATAGGTCTCTTCGGCGTTATTCCGGCTTCACTGTTGGGCATCGCTTCACCTCTTTGCATGTACGGAACAATACCGGTCGCCGCGTCCTTTTCCGAAAAAGGAATGTCGCAGGAATGGATCGCGGCCTTTGTAATGAGCTCAATCCTTCTTAACCCGCAGCTGCTTTTTTACAGCGCGGCTCTGGGTAAACACGTGCTTGTTATCCGCTTTGCCGCCTGTTTTATCTGCGGTGTAACGGCAGGCATCTGCGTAAAACTGCTGTTCAGGAAAAACGCCTTTTTTCAGTTTTCCAAATTTGAAAACATGGCAAACCGCGACACAGATCCCAATCCATTCCTGCGTTTTATCAAAAATGTTGGACGAAACATCAGAGCGACAGGACTGTATTTTTTGCTGGGCGTAGTTCTTTCCGCGCTTTTTCAGCGTTATGTGCCGAGGGAAAGTTTTGCTGACATTTTCGGGAGCAACAGGGGTTTCGGCGTATTGATGGCGGCGGCAATCGGCGTGCCGCTTTATGCCTGCGGCGGCGGAACAATCCCGCTGCTTCAAACATGGCTGCAGAACGGCATGTCGCTTGGCTCCGCGACAGCGTTTATGATTACAGGCCAGGCCATGAAAATTACCAATCTGGGCGCTGTTAAAATTGTACTGGGAATTAAACATTTTTTATTTTACCTGTTATTTACCGTTTTATTTGCTGTCCTGAGCGGGCTTGCGGCGGATTATATATTTGGTATTTGATTTTTTATTCAACGATGGCAGGTGCTGAAGAACCTCGCCGAAAACAACGGGGTTCTTCGCTTTCGGTTAAAATGTTACAAGTTCCGGTTCCTTTTCTACCATTACCAGTACAGGATCACCTGTTTCATCTCCGAAATAATTTTGATCACAGGATAAATCCTGATCAAGGGAGGAATCTTCGCGTAATGCTTGAGGTTCATTAACAGGTATTTCGCCTCTTACATCCTTTTTAAATTCAGGACGAAATTCAACTTGTTCGGCAATTATGCTGATTTTTGAATGAGGCCTGCCGTCAGCTCCGTTCCAGCGGTCCTGTTTCAGTCTGCCAATTATACGCACACCGCGGCCTTTTCGCCCCTTGTTATAACAGGCCTCCGCGAGTCTCGACCACGATTCAATTTCAAAGAAAGATACTTCTTTTTGAAAATTTGAATCATGTTTGTAATAACGGTTAGACGCAAGACTCATAATACATACATGCGTACCCTTGGGTGTTGACCTGAGCAGCGGATCTTTTACCAGATTGCCTTCGATCAGGATTGAATTGAGGTTGTTCATACATCCCTCCTGTGTCAAAATCCGGCAGCCTACACCGCCGGCCATGAATTTTTCAAAGAAAAATTCATAGATACCCTATATGGGTGCGCGGATGTGCAGCGCTTTACTCAAGACTAAAAATTGTTAAAATATGATAATTTTACGAGAACATATCCAGGCAGCTAGTGTCCTGTCATGTTCGGTTTCCAATATAACAATATGCGTTAAATCCTTACTACATAAGGATTTAACTTAACATTTCATTCCGTCATTTGAATATAACATGACACTTGCCATTTTGTTCCGCAGGAATGAGTGGCTGGTTGCATGAAATGTAACGTTAAATCTCTTCATTGACAACACTTTCTATATATGTAAACTTATAAGTATCTTTTGAAAAAGATACTAACATAGAAAAGAGGTTATAAACTATGCAACAATTTATTCCGTTATCAGAAATGAAAAGCGCTTCCAGGGATCCTTCCACGGCAATTTGTTATAAGGGTATTTGGAGCGACAAAGATTACATGACATGGGGAGATTTCCTTGAGGGAACAGCCGTTCTTCGTAAACAGATTGAATCCGTAAAGAGTGATAAATGGCTTCTGCACAGTGAGGACTGCTGGTTTTTCCTCCTTGCTTTCGCGGCCCTGCTTCAATGCAAAAAGGAAGTAATGCTTACAGCCAATATTAGCCCTGCCTACCTTGCGGAAATTAAGGGGGATACTCCCTTTATTACAGATAAGGTTTTTCCCCAGGACATGGGGAACACTTTCCATATCCCTGCGCTGCTAAGTCAAAAAAGCGGAAGCTCTGATGTTTTACCGTCAATCAACAGTGATGAGGCTTATTTCAATTTTTATACCTCTGGCACTACAGGTAAGCCGAAAAAGATACAGCAGCGTTTAAAAGAATTTGAAGTTGATAATGTGAATATTCTTAATGAGTGGGGAAATGAATTATTTTATCCCAGGAAAATTTGTTCCACTGTAAGCCAGCACCATATTTACGGTTTCCTCTTTTCTGTGCTTCTGCCTTTTACTGCGGGTATTCCGTTCAGAAGAAACATAATAAATGTTCCTGAGGAACTGGAAAAATTCTCCGATACTGAATATTTTATTGTCACAGTACCGGCGTATTTAAAACGGGCTGTTGAACTTGAAACTCCTCTGACCCTTCAATTAAAATCACCGTGTATCCTCGCTTCCGGCGGGTTCCTTTTCCCGGATGTCGCGCAAAAAGTATTTGAGGTTTTCGGCGTTTGGCCCTGGGAGATGTACGGCAGCACCGAAACTTCCGGCGTCGCATGGAGAAGGCAAAATGAAGGTCCAATGTGGACACCGTTTCCAAATGCCAAACTGTGGGTTAATGAGGATAGCTGTCTGGTAGTCCAATCAGATTATATTAAAAATGAGACAGGCATATTTGAAACCGCGGACCTGGTTAAAATGCTTCCAAACGGCAAATTTATTTTAATAGGACGGATGGATACTATAGTCAAGATTGAGGAAAAGCGGATTTCTCTTCCGGAAGTGGAAAATCGTATTATGGAATCCGGTTTCGCTTCCGATGCGTGCGTTATCGCCCTGGAAGAAGGCCGCCAATTTCTGGCAGCCGCAATCGTGTTTAACGCTCAGGGAAAAGAAAAATTCGCCGGACTTGAAAAGAACGATATTAATAAATTCTGGCGGGAACACCTGCTTAATTACTTTGAAAACCTGGTAGTCCCGAAAAGATGGCGCTATGTTAACGAAATACCTATGGATTCACAGGGTAAAAAGAAAAGAGACGAAATAACGCAGTTGTTTGTTGAGTAGTGTGTTATTAGAGTTGTCCGGAAGCTTCAGTTTTTGAACAACTCTTTTACTCCCGTAATTAAAGCCGGCATAAAGTTATAGCGCTACCTTTAATCCCTCTTTTTCGTACATTTCCATTTTGGCATCTGTGCTTATCAATGTTAAATCGTTTCTTATTGCTTCCCAAATTAAATACCTGTCAAATGGATCTTTATGATAAAATGGCAGCTTGTATATGCTTATTAGCGTATTAGGTTCTATTGTTTTGCAGCGAAAAAAACTATTATTCAGTTCCATGAAAAAGTCTTCAGGGGTTCCTCCGCTTAAAAATAATTTTTTTAAAGCAAATTTTATTGATATTTCCCATAAACTGATCGGGCTGTAAAAAATTCTATTATCTTCATTAATAAAAATTGATTTAACTTCATTTGATATTTTCCTGGATTCCAGAAAAGACCATAATAAAATTTGGGTATCAACGAGGTAATTCATAAATTTATGAATTCTTCTTCGGTCATTTTCCAGTCATCTGCAAAGGTGACAGACATTTTCCCTTCCAATGTTCCCAATTGTCTTTTCCGGCTTTTTTTCCAGTCATCAAATGGAATAATAACGGCAATGGTTTTCTGTTTTTTTCCGTATGTGATTCCCACTTCATTTCCGGCGGCAACTTCTTTTAATACAGAAGAAAAGTTAGCTTTAGCCTTTGCTGATTGCATTGTTTTCATAATCTAATAATATCATACATGACCAACTTGGTCAAGAAAACCCCAAATTAATAACAGTTACACATTCATGTCTCGACATAATATTCAATATTGTATAAATTATAATCATTACAGGAATTATCCTGGAACTTCGTACGGTTATTCAACCGCACATAAATAGGAGTTACAATGCGAGTTTATAACTTTTCCCCGGGGCCTTCGGTTCTTCCATTGCCTGTGCTTGAAAAAGCCGCGGCGCAAATGCCGGATGCAAATGGTACAGGTCAATCCGTAATGGAAATGAGCCACCGTTCAAAGGATTTTAAACCCATTATCGAAAAGACAGAAGCTTTACTGCGCGAGATGATGGGAATTCCTTCAAACTATAAAGTACTTTTTTTACAGGGAGGCGCTTCATTACAATTCTCCATGGTTCCCCTAAATCTGGCGGCAGGAGACGCGCCCGGTAAGGGGAAGAAAGCCGCGTATATTGATACCGGTATCTGGGCAGATAAAGCAATAAAGGAAGCCGCCAAGTACGCCGCTGTGGAAGTCAGAGCAAGTTCAAAGGATAAAGCATACACATACATCCCCCAAGCGCCCGCGCAGGCGGCCGATGACGCTTATTATCACATCACACTGAATAATACAATCGTTGGCACTAAATGGGATAAAATCCCTGACACTGGTTCTGTCCCGCTGGTTTCTGATGTTTCCAGTTGTATTCTTTCTGAACCTCTGGATGTAAGCAAGTTTGGTATACTCTACGCAGGCGCGCAGAAAAATCTTGGACCTGCGGGAACTACAGTAGTCATTATTCGCGAGGATTTAATCGGCCGCGCGCCTGACTGGACGCCTGCAATGCTTCGTTACGATATTCATGCCGCCGAAGGTTCGCTTTACAATACTCCGCCGTGTTACGGTATTTATATAATTGGTCTGGTGCTGGAATGGTTAAAGCAGCTCGGCGGTGTAGAAACAATCGCCAAATTGAACCGCGAAAAATCGCAGCTTTTCTACGATTACCTTGACAACTCCAGGGTATTCTGTTCGCCTGTCGTGAAACAGTACCGCAGCCTTATGAATATCCCCTTTATCACGAAAGAAAAGGATGAGGCGAAAAAGAATGAAATTGAATCACGTTTTGTAAAGGAAGCGGCGGCGGCAGGATTGCTGAACCTTGCAGGACACCGTCTTGTTGGCGGCATGAGAGCCAGTATCTACAATGCCATGCCGATTGAAGGAGTTAAGGAGCTGATTAGCTTTATGGAAAAATTTTCCTGATCGCGCTTCAGCCAGGCAGTCAGATTTAATCAGAGCCGGTCTATAATGTGTATGCATCGCAGACAGGCTGTTTTATATAAACTAAGGAGTAAAAGTGTTTCGTATTCAAACAATGAATAAAATTTCACCGCTGGGAACTGATCTTTTCCCGAAAGATAAATATGAAATTTCGGGTGATATTTCCAATCCTGACGCAATTCTGGTTCGCAGCGCGGATCTTAACAGTATTGAAATACCTTCTTCCGTGATTGCGATTGCAAGGGCGGGAGCTGGGTATAACAATATTCCCGTTCAGCGCTGCAGCGAGAGCGGGATAGTGGTATTTAATACGCCTGGCGCGAATGCCAATGCGGTTAAAGAGCTTACTATCGCGGCGCTGCTTCTTTCTTCGCGTAATATTATCGGCGGTATTAACTGGACAATGTCTGTTGCCGGCAAGCCTGATGTCGCGGAACTGGTTGAAAAAGAAAAATCCAAATTCGCGGGGCCGGAGCTAAAGGGAAAAACGCTTGGAGTGATCGGTCTTGGCGCTATTGGAGTAATGGTCGCAAATGACGCGATGGCTCTTGGCATGAATGTTATCGGCTATGATCCTTTTATTTCGGTAGACGCCGCGTGGCATCTTTCCAGCGATGTTGTCCGCGCCGATTCTCTTGAAAGCCTTTTGGTAAAATCCGATTACATTACATTGCATATTCCGCAAAGCGAAGCGACCAAGGGTCTTTTGGATGCTGATAAAATAAACATCATGAAAAAGGGTGCGCGCATCGTTAACTTTTCCAGAAACGCGCTTGTCAAGGACAAGGATATAATTGAAGCGCTGGAGGCGGGAAAGATCAACTGCTATGTTACGGATTTTCCGACGGCTGAACTGTTAAACTGTAAAAAAGTAATCGGCATTCCGCACCTTGGAGCTTCCACCGCTGAAGCCGAAGACAATTGCGCGATTATGGCAGTCAGGCAAATAATTGACTATCTTGAGTTCGGTACAATACGCAATTCAGTTAATTTTCCGCTCTGCAGACTTGAACAGCGTTTCCCATACAGGCTGCTGGTTGTTAACCGTAACATTCCCAACATGGTCGGCCAGATTACAACAAACCTTGCGGGCGCTAATATAAATATTCAGGACATGATCAACCATCACCGCGATGAATTTGGCTACAGTATTATTGATTCAGATCAAAAAATCCCGGAATCTGTACTGGATCAAATTCGAAAAGTAGCCGGGATTATTAAAGTCCGGGTTATTTTTAAATAAGAAGGAACATGAATCTTTATAAAGAAAAGATTGAAGCGCTCATTCCCCTGTTTACAGGGTTATTGTGTTCCATGGTTTTATGTTCATTCATCGCTTCTCACAATCCTGTATATATAGAATCGGCTGTTACGGATGTCACCGCCACAAATGAAACTGAAGCAGAACAGGCGCAGGAGCCGGATAATTTTAATATTTTTGTGTCAGCTAACGATGATGACTTTAATTTATTTATGGCGGTTAATAAAGTTGATGACGCTGTTTTGACATATTACCGCGATCCGGTATACCGGGAATGGGTGGTTGGTTTTTTTACTGATATATGTTCCAGCCGTGAAATAGCGCAGGCTGTGCTGGACGGCGCGGATGAATATAATGTGCCGCCCGCGCTTGCCTTTGCGTTAAGCTGGGAAGAAAGCAAATTTAATCCGCTTGCTGTTAACAGGCATAATTACGACGGAAGCGTTGATCGCGGCCTGTTTCAGCTTAATAACCGTTCTTTTCCGAATATGGAACTAATACAATTTTTTAATATTAAAGATAATGCGCGTAACGGCGTAGGTCATCTGCGGTTTTGCCTTAACACCGGAGGCAGCGAAGTTTCCGCTCTCGCAATGTACAATGCCGGAACCGGCAGGATAAGCAATACAGGCGCTCCAAAAGTTACGCTTGATTATATCAGCCGGATTCTGGAAAACCGGAGCAGGATAGAAAACCGCTTTCACTTTATGCTGATCAGGGAAGAAGAAAACCGTTTAACAGAAAACCAGCCAATTGAAAACCAGCCGGCGGATAATCATTTTGCGGAAAATTCCGGCGTTAATATTCCGCTGCCGCAGAGTCAAAAACAGTCTCAGTTCAGCCGCACTTTAATTTCCGCTTCCCCATTATAATCATCGTTATAAATTAAAAGCCGCCGCTCTTCGTATTGGTAATCGTACCGTAAGCTGGATTTAATATCCGGCGAAGCGCCGAATGTTTCAGGCGGCAGATAAATTATTGTCGGCGCCGCAATTCCGTTATCTGCATTAAAGCGGAAAATAAATTCACCGCGTTTTCTGTCCCATCTGAAGAAAAGCGGTTTGCCGGCTGTAGCCATCGGATAGGGGCGCTTCCATCCCGCGGCCGCGCGCTCTTTTCCTTCGGAATAAATTGAAAGGTCTTCGTCATTCCAGCCGTCGCCGTATTTATTTGAATTACTGGTGGAATAGTTCCAGATTGTTGAGTGGAGCAGATTTGCGTCTACCGCGTCGTAATACATTGAAAGAGCTTCTTCATGCAATGAGTAATCGCCTGTGTTAAAACTTTTTCTTTTATTCATGTCAAATGCAAGGCCGAACTCTCCCAAAAGACACGGAACATCTCCCGTTTTTTGTTTTGTGCAGGTTATTCCTTTTGCAAGGCATTCGGTAAAATAAGCTGCCACTTTCTTCTTCCCCAAAATTGGTTTTTTTGTGTCAATATTTACATTGAACCATGAACGGAAACTTTTGGTAAAAAGCGTTACTCCGTCATACCAGTGAAAAGCGTTAATGACATTACTGTCTTCCTTCGCGTCCCATGACGGATGAGAATCTTCTTTTGTGCAGCCCGGCAAACCTTCGATAAAGAAAAAAGCGCTTTCATCAGATTCTTTCATGGCGTTTATAAATTTTACTGTGAATGGTTTCAGGAAGTCGTCAATGAAAACAGCGCGCCGTCCATTAAACCTGCTGAAGTGATCGCTTCGTATCAGTTCAGGCTCTCCGTTATTATCATTCCAGATACCGGCCTGTTTCCATGGGCAGGAAAAACCATCTTTGAACAGTGAAACCTTGCCGCTGTTAAATGTTTCATAATGCGTAATTTTTTTTCCCATGGCTCCGAACACAGGCACTTCTGTTTTATAACCGCTTGCGGCTTTTATTGTCTGCCATGGAGTGGGTTTAGGCCCGATTGGAATTATGCTGTCTTCGGTAATGTTTAGATCCTGCTGTCCGATAAAGCCAAAATGCGGTTCATTTATTACCCCCCAGCCCTTAATGGCCGCGCAATTTTTCAGACGGCGCTGTGCGTGTTTGAAAGCGGCAATGTAGCGGTTTTGCAGCCAGTTCTGTACATTTTCTCCGTCTATCTGTAAATCCGGCGCGTATGCAAGCCCTGCGAAGAACAGGCTAAACATGGTAGAAGCCGCGTATCTGTTATAGTTACTGGGCCAAATCATTTTCGGAAAAGGAACGCCGTTTGGATGTTTCCTGCTTTTGTGATAAACGCGGTAACGCTGTTTTGTAATGGCAGCGCCGCATTGATCGAGTAAATCCAAATTCATTCCAAGTTTTTCCATTGTCCACGCGGGAGCGCCGTCGCCGCCTGTCCACCTGCTCCACACATCCTGATGCGGATCAATAAAAACCGAAATATTTTCCCTATCCGCCGCGAGAATGATCTTGCGCAGATAGGCCAGATATTCTTCATCATAAATTCCAGGCCCTTCATGTTCAATGGCTTCCCATGTAACAACCAGCCGCAGAAAAGTCATGCCTGCCTTTTTCAATAATTGAAAATGGCTCTCCGCTTCGGCCAGGGGAAACGGCCTGCCGGTAAAAGAAACTTTTTTATTAGTATTCAGGAATTCCGGATCAATTTCACTGCCGGGAGCACAAAAAGGTATTTTTGAATCTCCGCCCAGATTCACTCCGCGCAGAATCAGCGTCCTGCCTTCATTGTCATAAATTAAATTTTTACTGATGCGCATACTCTTTCCCCTTACCTGTTATGTGAAAATTATTGGTTTGAGCTCTGCTGCCCGCGGGAATTTATTCTGTCAGTGTTTTTAGAACTTCTTCTGATGTTTTGGAGTTCAGAATTTCCTTACGTTTTTCCGAACTTTTAAAAAGAAGGCTGATTTCCGCCAGGAATTGCAAATGAGGCCCTGTTTTTTCAACCGGTGAAAGAGTCATAATAAAGATTCTGCACGGCTCTTTATCAAGAGAATCAAAATCAACCGGGTTTTCTGAGATTCCAATACATGCGACCAAATCATGAATTATTGCGCTCTTTCCGTGAGGAATTGCTATTCCGTGTTTCATGCCTGTGGACATTTTTTCTTCCCTGTCCATAACCGCGCTCCAGGCTTCCTGTCTGTCCTGTATTTTTCCGGTGCTCACAAGAATATCCAGCAGTTCATTGATGATTTCTTTCTTGGTAGTACCTTTCAGGTTAAGTTTAATTGTATCTTTAGTAATTATTGTCTTGAGATTCATTGTATAAATTTACCCCTTAAATTCCTAAAAGTCAAGCGAAAGGATGTAACATTCATAACCGGAATTCCCTGATAATATTATATAGTTCTATTTTAATTTTTTCAAGTGAAAAATTATTTTCTTTTTTCATAAGTTTGGTTTAATACCGCTTCAAACCAAAGGTTCACGCTCCGGCATTTAACTAATATTTCTTGATCCTCCGAATCGTATTCCAAGTCCAAAATAAAAACCTATATTGAATGCGGAATAATTTTCATATTTAAAATTTCCGCTGTTAATACTTCGATAACTTGTTGACATATTACCCCTTTCCCATCGTAAAAAGTCATAGGATGCAATAATACTGTTTGTTATGATAAATCGTCTTGCGGGATTTATTGTAATGCCTAAATCCAGGAGCGCTCCAATATTAATTGCGTCATAAAAACCAATAATATTTTCGTTATAATATCCTGCGGATTCTTCACGGTAACTGCTAATTACAGGCCCAATTGAAATCGGTATGTAAATTATTGAACCCAATTTTATTACGAATGAAGGACCCATGCTTAAACTTAAATCCAATGATGAATCGAACTCTATCGAATCTATCTCATTATCTTTCCATTCGTAACCCATATTCATGCTTCCTAAAGAGGTTCGGATAAACCAGCCCAACGGAAAATTTTCAGGATAATAGTTAAGCGACATGACAAAACCAACTCCGTTTAGTTCTTTGCCGTAATCATCATCCAGGTATTGTTCAGTTAGACGGTTTAATCCCAATGAAAAACTATAAAATATATCTCCAAAAGAACCCATTGTAAAACATGTTAGTATAATTGCAAAAAATATCGCTTTTCTTATATTACTCATAAGGTAATTATATCGCGATAAATCAAAAAAAGCAATTAAACACATAACGATAATATGAAAATACGAATCCCTGAATTAATATTTATTTCATGGTTTTATTAAAAGACCTTAATGTGTTATACTGTTAATGAGGAGAATAACATGGCATTTAGCGATAGAATGAAAGAAATACTCGATCAAGGCCTGGCAGTATCAAAAGAATTTGCTGTTAAAGCCGGAGCGAAAGCGCAGGATCTGGGAGAGCGGGGCATATTAATGCTTGAAATCAAGCAGCTGGAAGGTCAGGCGCAGAAGATGCTGACTCGTCTTGGCACAGAAGTTTATCTGGCGTTTGCAGAACGCGATCAGCCTGTAATTGATCGCGAAACAGTAGAGTTCAGGACGCTTTTAAACGAACTTGCTAATCTTAAAGATGCAATAGAAAAGAAAGAAGCTGAGCTTAAAAACCGTAAATAACCCTTTCTGCAAGCAAGGCATACCAATTATATAAAAGAAGACTTCATCATTTGACGAAGCCTTCATTTATTTTTTTCAACTGAGCCGCGCAGGATTCGAACCTCCAACCACCGCCTTAAAAGACCCATGAAGGTGAACTCAATAAACCCTTATGGTTTTCTACAAATCACTGTAAACCATAGGGAATATTAAGTCAATAAAAATGATCTCATTTCCCCTTTTTTCGGTTTGCTGTAGAACACTACGGTTCGCCGAGTTGGGATTTTATCTGCACATTTATCTGCCATTTTTCACATTAATTAAGTTATAGGAATTTATTGTTATCAGGTAACCGTCAAAACAAGCGCTTCTACCATCAGTAAAAAAAGCATAGTAAACTTCCAGGAAAAATAAATACTGGAGGTAAAAGATGAGGTACAGTGAAGAAGAAAAAATAAAGCGGCTGGAAGACTGGAAACAAAGTGGAAAGAGTGCGTGGGCGTATGCGAAAGACAGCGGGATAAATCAACAAACATTTTTCAACTGGACAAAAGCGGTGGATGAAACAAAACATAATTTTGTAGAAATCCCAGCGGTTTCAACAGCTAACGCGGCTGTGGTAAAACCATCAATGGGTATACCGGAAATACTTATAGAAAAAGGGGATATGAAAATATACATACCGCTTGTAATAAACCACAATCAACTGCGAGCTGTCATGGAAGGATTTGGAGCTTCGCTATGATAATAGACCTTAGCAAAGCAAGAATATTCCTGCATCCCGGATCAAAGGATTTGAGAAAAGCGGTAAACGGACTGTCGGCAATTGTGCAGGAAGGGATAAAACAAGACCCGTTCAGCGGGAGTGTTTTTTTGTTCTGCAACCGCAGCAGAAAACTGTTAAAAGCGGTTTACTGGGACAAGACTCACTACGAAGTAGTGCGGATTTTGGTTAAGCCGGAAGCGGCTTGAGAAGAACAAGTTTCCATGGCCTTGCGATGAAAGCGAAGCGAGAGAGCTGGCGGCTGAGGAACTACAGATGTTACTGGCAGGCATTGATTTCTTCAGAGCGCATAAAGAATTGTTTTATAAAAAGGCAGCGTAAGAAAAAATCCGATCCGGAAGTTTCGGGTCGGATTAATAAAAAATATTTTATAAAAAAGTTGACAAGCAGATCGTTGCGTGATTAAACAAGATATGCTGAATACAGCATTACAGTTTGAAACATTAAATCCTGAAGTGTTAAGCTACATACGCAAATTAGAAACAGACAATAAGCGAATAATAGAATTAGAATCATTTAAACATAAATATTATGAATTAAATGAACGCTATGACCTTCTGATATACAAAAGGTTTTGCCGCAGCGCCGAGGAATTACTCTCCGATGACAAACAGCAATCGTTATTCGTCGAAGAAACAGAACAAACAGAATTGCCAGAAGAAGGCATTGAAACAGAGAAGCAGAAAATAAAATCCTATACAGGAAAAAAACCGGGACGCAAACCACTTGACCCTAATCTTCGCAGAGTTGAAGAAATCGTAGATATCCCTGAAGATGAAAAAACATGCGCCTGCGGTGAAAAAATGACCAGAATAGGCGAAGAAACCTAGGACTAAAGTCCTTAGAAAAACTTGAAATAATACCTCAATCTATATATGTAAGAAAAACAATAAGACCAAAATACGCGCGGACTTCAGTCCGATGCCGCTGCAGCGAGGGAACAGAAGACGAGGAACAGCCTGTTGTAAAGATCGCGCCTGTGCCTCCTTGTATTATTCCTCGTTCTATAGCGGGCGCGAGCCTTGTAAGTTACATAATGATTCAGAAATATCAAGATTGGTAAAGCGATTGCATATACACTAAAACAGTGGGATAAATTAATCATGTATCTTGATAGTCCTTATTTAACCCCTGACAACAACGTTTGTGAAAACGCGATTCGTCCATTTGTACTTGGTAGAAAAAACTGGCTTTTCAATAAGAGCCCTGCCGGTGCTAAAAGCTCCTGCGGTATTTATTCCCTCATTGAAACTGCCTAGCAGAATAAGATTGAACCGCTTCTTTATTTGCGTACACTATTTGATAAAGCTCCGTTCGCAAATTTATCAGAAAACTGGGAAAAGCTGCTTCCTTGGATTATTTTTAATTGCTAAATTTTTCGTTACGTTTTTTTTATCATTCGAGAATATTTTCACCGCTTGTTTTGACGGTTACAACGTTTTGAAATACATTACACGCCAAAACATGGGTCATGGCTGAATATGGCTGAACTGGAAATTAGCGTACTCGGCTGACAGTGTTTGGGGTAAAGAATACCGTCAGTTAAAAAAAGGACAGTGAAGTGCAACCATGGGTTACCAACCCTAATAGTTATAAAGCTACTGTACGGTGGCAATTTACCACCGATGATGCTCGAATTAAGCGCCAACATTTGTATACTCGAATTTAGACTTCATGGAGTACTAGTGTCTTGTAATATTCTGTTTCCAAAATAACAAAATGCGTTAGTTCCTTATTATATTAGGAATTAACTTAACATGTTACTCCGTCATTAGAATATTACAGGACACTAGCATACATTTTTTTTCACTTTTACTCTTTAATTCCGCCTAAAGTAAGCCCGGAAATTATATACCTTGACATTAACGCGTAGAAAATCAGAATGGGTATAAGCGAAACGGCAATTCCCAAATAAATACCGCCGAATTCTGTCCGGTAAATATCACCGCGAAGCTGAAAGATAAACATGGGCAGGGTGTATCTTGAGTTTGATGAAAGCAGAACAAACGGCGTAAGGAAGTTATTCCATGAACCGACAAATGTAAAGATTGCCTGAGCCGCAAGAGCCGGAACTATTACCGGTAAAATAATTATGTTGAAAATACTGTATTCGCCCGCTCCGTCTATCCTGGCTGCGTCTATAAGATCCTTGCTTAATACTGCGCTCATATATTGCCGGATGAACAGTACTGTTCCGGCGGCCGCAATGCTTGGAATAATCAAAGGCAGGTAGTTATCTGTCAACCTCCACGAAGCCATTAGCTGATAAAAACCAATAAATGTTAGCGATCCTGGAAGCATCATTATAATCAGAATCAGTCCCCATAACGCGAGTCTGCCTTTAAAACGATAGACATGAAGACCGTAGGCTGTTAGTGCCGAGAAATAAACGCTTACTGCGGTAGTAGCGATAGAAATTATCGCGCTGTTCAAAAAGCCGTGCCATATTTTAAAACCTCTGCTCGTAAGAGCGTTCCAGTTATATGCGGCATTTCTGCTTGGCAGAATGGCTAAACCTGTATTGATCTCTTCAGTAGAACGAGTAGCGTTTATCATAAGCACATATACCGGCACTATAGCCATAATCGCCAGAATAATCATCAATAAATGGATAAGCTGCCGTTTTAACGGATTACCTGTTCTATATGTCATTTTGCGCCTCCATTTCTTGATTTCAATTCGCTGCGATCCTGCAACAGGAAGAATATCATTAAAGCTAAAATCATTGTTATTAAAAATATTCCAATGGAAATAGCGGCTCCATACGCGTAATCATTGCTGCCCATAAACGCGATATTGTACTGATACACTACAGTTGTTCGTATCGAGTTATTCGGCGCGCCGTATCTGTCGGTAAGCGTAAATGGTATATCAAACATCTGCATACCGCCAATCATTGACGTGACAAGTATATAGAGCATAATGGGGCGGAGTAGCGGAAGGGTAATTTTCCGTGCGATTTGACTGCTGTTTGCTCCGTCAACAACAGCGGATTCGAAAAGAGATGTGGGTATGCTTGTAATACCTGCCATAAGGATGATTAATGTATGGCCGTACCACATCCACCATTGTATAAATGATACAAGCCCTCTTGAAAATGGTTCACTTCGGAAGAAATTAAACGCGTCTTTGGGTATTCCCAGTTCCACGTTATTATAATAAATTCCTATCATTCTTAAAAATTGATTCGCCGGCGCCTGCACATGACCGCCCTGTCCGAAAAGGCTGCGGAAGAGCATGGCTACAGACATTGCCATAAGAAGATTTGGCAGGTAAACAACAGCGCGGAATAAACCCTTACCTGCGAGATTCAACTGTGTATCCGAAAGCCATATTCCAAGCACCAGGGCCATACCAAGCTGAGGTATAAAGTTGAATATCCAGATGATAAATGTATTTCCTAAAGCGCTCCAGAAATACGGATCGGTTATCAGTTTTGCGAAATTAGCCAATCCAACAAAATTTCTGGTACGGTTAAATCCTCTTAGATCTGTAAACCCAAGTGAAATTGTATTAATAGTAGGCCAAAGGTTAAAAATTAAGAACACAACTATAAAAGGCGCGACAAAGGCATAACCCCACCGGTTTGTCTTTGCCTCGTGACCAATTATTCTTTTTTCCATAATTTCTCCTAAAAAAAAACCTGACCACTTGGTAAAGTGGTCAGGTAAAAATTTGATTCTCAGCCAGCTAATCCTCTGACTAGTTTAGATTGAGCATTGTTCTGGCCTGGGCTCTTAAATCATCAAGAGCCTGCGCTTTGGTTTTTTCGCCTTCTACATAAGCTGTCATAGCTTCATTGAATAGATTGTCAAAGACTGAATCGGTTGCCTGTACAAGCCTGCCATTAACATTCGGAATCATGTCCGCAAATGCCGCATAGTGGTTCTGTCCGCCGAGGAAAGGTTCGCGGAATGTGTCTTTAATCTTGTTTACAACAACCTGGCTGCCGACAACATCGCCTTTATCTCTTGCCCATCTTTCCAGGAAAACATCGCTTGTTGTAAGCCATTCAATCATATCTTTTGCGGCCTGTACATTCTTGGTGTCTTTATATGCGCCAATCCATGTGCCGCCCCATCTCCAGCCTACAGGACCGGCTATCATGGCCCAGTCGCCTGAGGTATCGGGAGCGTTTGTTTTAAGAACATAGTGGAGACCCCATGTTGGAAGGAATGTTCCAAATGTTTCAAGCTGCTTGCCGGTTTCGTCTGTAAGGGTTCCGTTAAAGCTCGCGAACCAGCCTTCTGACCACTGGCCTACGCGGCCGTCATACCTGTTGTCATTCATGATTTTTGCTATATCCATTGCCTGTTCCATTGCGGGATCAATGTTTACTCTGCCGCCTACAACCCAGGGCTGTGAGCGTAATTCATAGAACACCTTTGTCAAATCGCCGCGGCTGCCGATTGTTACGCATCCGCCGTTTGAACTCCGTTTAAGGAATTCAGCTGTTTCCAGGAATTTTTCAAAGCTGGAGAAATAAGTCTGAATAACTGCGGGATCGTCGGTGCCGAAATATTTTTTCGCAAGGCTTCGGCGATAGAAGAACGCGCCTGGCGCTGCCTGCCATGACATACCGTATACTTTTCCGTTGTATGTTCCGATTTCTACAGGATAATTGTAGAGTTTGCTTTTGTTCCTTTCATAAACATCAGTGATATCCAAAAGAAGTCCCGATTCCACGTATTTGCGGACAAAGTCGGCTTCCAATGCGATAATATCAGGAGCGCCTTTGCCTGACTGGAATACAGGATCTACCCTACCCTGGAATTGCTCTGTCGGAGTCATTGTATATTCAATTTTGACATCCGGATGCGCGGGGATGTAGTAATTCTTGATCATGTCTTCCAACTCATCCGTGAATGACCACACAACAAGTCCCTGATCCTTTTTACAGCCGATTATGCTGAACAGCATAAGGACTACCCCTAAAATGACTAGTGCTTTCTTCATTTTTTCCTCCAAAAAAATCTTAATTTTACCTAAAAATTTTTAGGCCTAATGAACAATATTGTACATTTTTATTCATTAAAAGTCAATTCATTTCTTTTAGTTATTTCATTTATAAAATTAATGATTTACTTTATTTTTATTTCATTTTTCAATATTTTTCTGATAAATCGTCCCGATTGGGATAGTTGATCATCAGTCCAGCCGCCTTTACCTTCACGGTCGGTATTCATTCTTAACAGGCCGGAATCCTCTCCCTTGTTTGTTAAAGACCAGTTTACCCAGGAGATTTGATGTTTTTTCAGGAAAGAGAGCCATTCCAGGAATTCTTTTTCATAAACACCGCCGCCTCCGGATGATTGAGATGTGCCGCACTCTGTAACAAAAATGGGTAAACCTCTTTCTATGGCGAATGCTGCCTTGTTTTTAAGCTCCTGACCGTGTGATCCTGCATAAAAATGGAGGGTATACATGATATTTGTACCGTTTATGGGATTTAAGGCGGCAATGTCCACATCCTGACTCCAATTCGGCGTTCCCACAATGATGATATTATCAGGATCATACTGCCTGATTACCGATATTATCTCTTGCGCGTACGGTTTTATAACCTCGTTCCATGTCACATGAGAACCGTTCGGCTCATTACAGATTTCATAAATAACATTCGGGTAGGATCCGTAAAGTTGAGCCATTTCTGTAAAAAAATCAATCGCAAGGTCTTTGTAAAAATTCGGATCCTGATCATGATGGACATGCCAGTCGATAATGACATAAAGCCCAAGATTGATGGCTGCTTCTACAGAACTTGTAACAAATGATTTAACCGACCTTTGAGTGATATAACCGTCTTCCCTGAGGTACATGGCCGCCCGCCAAACCTGCATATTCCAGTCATCTCTTAGCCACCTAAGAACGCCTTCATTTGCGTATCTGCCGAACCATTGAAGCCCGTGCGAACTTATCCCCCTAAGCTGAATTTGCCTGCCGTCTTCAGCTAAAAGTTTTACGCCTTCTACCTTTAGCCGGCCAAAACGTTCAACTACAGTCCGCCCCTGTTTATCCACGGAAAGCAGTCTGTCATCCACGCTGCAGGAAGCCGCAAGAAAGGTTATTAAAATAATCGCCAATGGAAAATTATATAGTTTATTTACTGATATTTTCATTTTTCATTTCCCCGTTATATGAAGCAGTTCCGGTTTTTCTGAAACTGCCTCATTATATAATTAATTTATCATTAGTTTAGCTGATACAGGCTGTGCCGCGCCTTTTTCAACGGCAGCCGGAACCGGCGCTGCATCCGATGCAATGATCGTGTAACTTCCCGGCGTAAGTTCGTATCCGCCTTCGGAATTTACAGTTTCAAAAGCCTGTGATGAAAGTTCGAATTCAACTGTTTCGCTCTTACCTGCCTGAATATGAATACGGCGGAAATCTCTCAAAGAGAAAAGAGGATCATTTTCATTTCGGTTGTCCTTGGTAACATAAATTTGTATAACATTATCGGCGTTATATGATCCTGTGTTGCTTACTTTTACAGATACCTTTATCCTGCCGCCCGCAGAAATTGTGGGCGCGCTCAGGTCAACAGAATCGAAACGGAAGCTGGTATATGAAAGCCCGAAACCGAATGGGTACAGAGGTTTTTCAGTCATGTAACGGTAAGTGCGTCCCTTCATTGAATAGTCATCGTAAGGCGGAAGCTGCTTTGTTGAAACCGGGAATGTTACAGGAAGTTTTCCGGACGGCGCTATATCGCCAAAGATGATGTCAGCTACTGCCTTGCCTCCAAGCTCGCCCGGATACCAGGCGAAAATTATTGCGTCCGCAAGGTTTTCCGGGAATGCGATTGCGCTGCCTCCTGTCAATACCAAAATGATCTTTTTTCCCGCTTCCCTGATTTTTTCCAGGTATTTTATCTGCCACGGCGGAAGCTCGATTGTATTGCGGTCGCCGTTTAAGTCTGACGCAATCGCGTCGCCTTCTTCGCCTTCGATAGCGCCGTCCAGTCCCATTACGGCGATTACCACATCGGAAGGCGCAGCCTCGCCGTAATGAACCAGTGATTTACTGTTTTCGCCGTACATCATGCAGCCCTGACGGTATTCCATTGAGGTACCGAATAAATTCCTTGTTTTTTCACCAATTCCTTCCAAAATGGTAACAAAACGTGAACTGACGCCGTAATAGTTGCCAAATAGCGCATGAGCGTTAGCGGCGGCGGGACCTGTCACGGTTATTCTTTTTGGACTTGAGTCCAGCGGTAAAATATTATTATCGTTTTTAAGAAGTACGATGGATTTATGCGCCGCTTTTAACGCAAGCTTTTGGTGTTTTTCACAGTTTATTATTTCACGGCCAAGTTTTCCGTATTTGCCAGATTCCGGCGGTTCAAACATTCCCAGCTTAAAACGGGTTCTGAGCAGACGCTCAAGAGCTGTATTAATCGCATCTTCTGTAACTAGCCCCTGTTTAAAAGAAACATTCAGCATTGGATATGTGCATCCGCAGTTAAGATCGCAGCCTGCGTTTAACGCAAGAGCCGCAGACTCTTCCGGTGATTTGGTCACCTTGTGGTATTCATGAAAATCGCGGATAGCCCAACAATCGGAAACGACATGGCCTTTGAATCCCCACTTTTCGCGCAGTATGTCTTTAAGGAGTAAGGCGCTGCCGCAGCATGGCTCATCCAGAGTGCGGTTATACGCGCCCATGACAGACTCAACTCCTGCATCAACTAACGCTTTAAAGGCGGGCAGATATGTTTCAAAAAGATCCTTCTTTGATACAATCGCGTTAAATGTATGGCGGTCTTTTTCCGGTCCGGAATGTACGGCGTAATGTTTCGCGCAGGCCGCGGTTTTTAAATTTTCAGGATCATCGCCCTGCAGACCGCGAACAAACGCAGCGCCGATACGGCTTGTCAGGTAAGGGTCTTCGCCATAAGTTTCCTGTCCCCGCCCCCAGCGCGGATCGCGGAAGATATTAATATTCGGCGTCCAGAAAGTAAGTCCCCAGTATTGTCCGCGGTTTCCATGTTTAATCGCTTCATTATATTTTGCACGCGCTTCATCGGAAATAGCGTCCGCCACTTCCTGTATAAAAGTATCATCAAAAGTAGCCGCAAGCGCGATTGCCTGGGGAAAGATGGTCGCTATACCGGCCCTGGCTACTCCATGCAGGCACTCGTTCCACCAGTTGTATTCTGGTATTCCCAGCCGGGGAATTGCCGCGCTTGTATAAACCAGTTGGGAAACTTTCTCCTCCAGCGTCATTTGGGTAATTAATTCTTTTATTTTGGATTCTCGGCTCATGGCATTCTCCTGATTCTAGTTTGATAAGGATATTGTAAGGGAAGATTTGTTTTAGAGCAATGAGCGTTCTTCTATTTTGATGTTACAGTTCCTATTGTCTTAATCTGTACGACAAGCAGCTTACGCAGTTCGTCGCATTCTTTCAGGGTGTCGTTATATTCAAATTCTGTAAGGCATCCTGTTTCATTCAGGAGTTCAAGCCAGTATTTCGCTTCCGCGCAGTCTTGCAGTGCATTGTATACCTTGGCGATTTGGTCGCTTTTACTTATTGCGCACTCCGACCTTACAAGGCCCGCGCCAATCCCCGCGCCGGATCTCAGGAGTTCTTCGGACATAACACTCTCTTTCTTTCTGGCTGAAAGCTGTCTATGGAGAAGGACTACTTTAGCTGCGAATTTTTTACTTTTTTGTTTAATGCTTTGATCCATGGGAGTTATTGTAATTATTTATGCGGTTAATTACCATACTTCCCGTTTTTCCTGGGGTCAGTTCCAGTGTGTTATTAATTAATTCTTAACACTTTAACCTGTAACTGACTCAGGATGCGGCGTTAAGAGTTCTGGAAGTACCGTTTTAAGAGTCCTCGGAAACCTGCGCAATGGCGGGCTTCATCACGCGCCATTTCATGAACTGTGTCGTGAATCGCGTCCAGTCCTTTTTCCTTGGCCCGTTTTGCAATATCAGTCTTACCAGCGCACGCGCCTTGTTCAGCCTCAACGCGCATTTCCAGATTTTTCTTTGTGCTGTCGGTTACTACTTCGCCCAGCAGTTCCGCGAATTTCGCGGCATGTTCGGCCTCTTCCCATGCCGCCTTTTCCCAGTAATAACCGATTTCAGGATATCCTTCACGATGGGCAACGCGCGCCATTGCAAGGTACATTCCCACTTCGCAGCATTCGCCGTTAAAGTGCGCCTGTAAATCTTTTACTATGTCAGCGTCCACGCCCCTGGCGACGCCAACTACGTGTTCCGCAGCAAATCCCGTGCTTGCATCCTGCTCTTTGAATTTTGAGGATGGCGCTTTACATGTAGGGCATCCCGCCGGCGGCTGATCGCCTGTATGAACATAACCGCAAACTGTACAAATCCACTTTTTCATTTTTATCTCCTATAAAATGATTTATCCGGCATAAAAACCGTACTGTTATTTTATAACCATTCTGTTGTTTTGAACAAGTTTAATTTTATAGTAATATGGCATATTAACGCAGACTGTTCAGAAGTCCTTAAATAAAGGGACTTTCCCTGACAGAAAATCTTCGATACCGCAGTCATGGCTCCCCGCTGTAATGCAATAAGCATGAGGAAACAGTTTTTTAAACTCCATACTGCCCCCTGTATGTTTGATAATGCCGCTTTTAACTTCTATTGCCGTAAGAGCTGTAGTCCCTCTTTCAATTACAAAATCAACTTCCTTTTCTCTTTCCCGCCACCAATAAACTGAAAATCCTTCTTCTTTACCGCGCGCTAAAAGATAGGCTCCAATTGCGCTTTCAATTAAACGCCCTTTGTAATCCGGCATTTCCAGAAATTTTCTGCGAGAAGCTCCGGCAGCCCATATTAACAAAGATGTATCATATACCAAAAAACGCGGTGAACTTTGTTTTACCCGTATTTTATTTAATGAATATTTTTGCAGCCCGCAAAGAATATTCTCATTATTTAATAATTCAAGATAGTGAGCCAGAGTTACGGTATTACCAGCGTCATGCAGTTGTCCCAGAATTTTTGTGTAGGAAAGTTCCTGTGCGGAGTATGACGCTCCCAGAGTAAACAATGATCGCAGTAATGCCGGTTTTCGTATTTCTTCCATCTGAACAATGTCTCTGGAGATGACCGGCTCCACTATGGAAGTTCCTATATAACGCACCCATCGTTCAATGTCGTTTTTTAGTGCCGCCGCTCCGGGATAACCGCCAAAGAAGAGGAAATCATCAAGATTGTAATTAAAGACTTTTTTGCATTCATTATATTCCCAGTGGGGAGAGAACAATACCTCAAATCGTCCTGCCATTGATTCATTTAATCCTTTTTGAATGAGCAGCGAAGATGAACCCAGTAATATTACTTTAACAGGTAATTTTTTACGGGTATCTTCATCCCACAGGAGTTTTACAACAGCCGACCAGTTTTGGATTTTTTGTATTTCATCAATGGCAAAAATAATTTGGCTGCCCGTCTGCTTCTGTAAAACTCTTGCTTTATCCCATTCATTGTGAAGCCACTGCGGTGAAATAACCTCAGGATCATCCGCGCTGATAAAATGATGCGGAATATGAATATCTTCAAGAGTCTGTAAAACGGCAGTCGTTTTTCCTGTCTGACGCGGTCCTGTTATAACATATATAAACCTGCGCGGCTCTTTTAATCTGTTGGTAAGCTGCATTACCAGTTTCCGTTTATGCATTCATTTCCTCCTGATTTATTCTGTATGTTTAACATTATACTCAATATACTGAGCAAAATACTTATTATATTGAGTAATATGCTAAATATACTGAGCAAAATACTCAATACACTGAGTAATTTCTTAATTATAATGAAGAATGGGAAAAAAGCAAGATTTTTTTAGGTTTTATATGAATATTACAGAAAATTTTTTATGACTTGGATTTCTATAAATGCCCGTCATTAATAATAATAATATCAACACGGCGGTTAAGCGCGTTTGCTTCGGGAGATGTGCCTGAGGCAATGGGCATGGTGTCAGCGAAACCAGCTATCTGAAAACGCTTCTCGTCTATGCCTAATGCGACAAGGTAACGGAGTATGGATCTTGAACGTTCTACCGACAATTGCCAATTGTCTTCCCAGGGGCCTGAGGGGTCTATATTAACTGCGTCTGTGTGGCCTTCAATTCTGAATTTAATTATTCTTCTTGTACCATCTGCTTCTATTCTGTCCGCAAGTTCATCAGAGGACATATAGGTTCCAAGCCGCAGCAGAGTATCCCTTGTAGCTTCAATATTAATTCGCGCGCTGGCCGGGTTAAAAAACGCATCTGCAGCTAAGGTTATTACAAGACCGCGTTCATCCTGGGTTACCCTGATTTTATTGGATCGGATTTCAGGAGAAAATACCGAAACCGCTCTTCGCATGGCGGTTCCCATAACCCTGCCTCGTTCCATTGAAGGTAAAGCCGCTATTGTATTTCCCAGGTCTGCGTTGCGTCCCGCGGAAAGGGTGAAGCCCCCCGGCATTGATCCAATACCGGCGGATCTCATGCCGGCGGAAATCGCGTCCAACTGAGATTGGGTAACCTCGTCAGGGTTAAACATAATAACAAAGAAGCAAAGACACAGCGTTATCATATCCGAATAGGTGGTTAGCCAATCCGGCGGTTTTAATTCATCTATTTTTTTCTTCTTCGCCATCTTTGCCCCAATTAGTCCTTAAGCACTTCCGCTTCCAGAGCTTTCCTGGAGGACGGATCAAGATAAGCCAGGAGTTTCATTGCAAGAATACGGGTATTATCGCCTGCCTGAATGGAGAGAACACCCTCAATTACCATTTCTCTTACGCTGCTCTCCGCGGTGGAATGCGCTTTTAATTTAGTACTCCAGGGCGCGACAGTTACGTTTGCAATCAATGAACCGTAAAGAGTTGTAATAAGGGCCATCGCCATGTTAGGGCCGATAGAGGCTTTATCATCAAGGTTTGACAACATATTTACAAGCCCGACTACCGTTCCCATCATTCCGAAAGCAGGAGCGGCACCAGCCCAAGTCATCAAAAGCCCCTGACCGACAGTATGGCGAAGCTGCATTTGAGTTACTTCCAGTTCCATTAGGTCGCGGATAATAACCGCGTCAGTGCCGTCTACAACAAGGCGTAAACCTTTTTTCATAAATTCATCGTCAAGGTCTTCAAGTTCATCTTCAAGCGCCAAAAGCCCTTCACGGCGGGCTTTTTCGGAAAAGGCTACAAGTTTCTGGATAATTGCCTGTTCGTTAAACGACGGCACTTTAAAAGTACGGCCTATCATTCCAAATGCGCCGATGGATGTTTTCCATTTATTGGCAACCATAACCGCGAAATAAGAGCCGGCTACAACTAGGGCGAATGACGGTAAATTTAAAAGACGTACAAGACCTACCATACTGCCTGCGGTATAAATTGCGGTAAATATTACCATACCGAAAGCGCCAACTAATCCTACAAGGGATGCAAGATCCATACTATTACTCCTGTACTATATAAGGGGTCAATTTTTTACGGTAAGCGTTAATTTTTTCCAAAACAATGTCCGCTTCTTCCCGCACAATGTGCGTCTTACCGGATAACATCATCAATGTTGTATCGGGACGGATTTCTATACATTCAATCTGATGAGGATTAATGTAATACTCCGTCCCGTCAAGCCGGGTGACCTTTATCATACTATATAAAAATCCCTATTATCTCTTAAGCGTCAGTAATTCCTGCAGCAGCTGATCCGCTGTCTGAATCGTTCTTGAGTTGGCCTGGAAACCGCGCTGGGTAACGATCATGTCTACAAACTGATCGGCCATATCAACGTTTGACATTTCCAGAGTTCCAGCTCTGATCTGTCCCTTGCCCGCGATCCCGGAAGGTCCGATATTCGCGGAACCGGAGTTATTCGACACGCGGTATGTATTGTCTCCGAGTTTTTCAAGACCGCCCTGATTGGGGAAGGTGGCTATAGCGACTTGTCCCAAAATCCTTGTGCTGCCGTTTGAATAAACGCCTGTAATGACTCCCGATGAGTCAATCTTAAAATCATCCAGATAACCCATTGCGCGTCCGTCCTGTTCCACCATTTTGGTTGAACTTGATTCCGCGTACTGGGTGATTGAATTGGTAAAGCCGCCGACAGTGCCAAGGTTAAGAACAAATTCCTGCCTGACCATGGTGCCGTCATCATTTGGGGTCGCGGTCTGAACATCGTAGGCTACATACATCTGCACCTGGCCTGAATCGCCTGATATATTGCCGTCTCCGTCTTCCGCGGAAAGCAGTGTTCCGTTATTCGAAAAATTAACAGTAAAGGTTGTAGGTCCGTCCGCCGCAGGAGCTTCCTCGCCGAACCCGATTGAAGCGTTAGTTGAAATTTCATTCTGGGGATCGACAACCACATTGGCGTTCCAGCTGTTCTGTGTGCCGGGCACCCTGGTAAACTCTACCTGTAAATCGTGCTTGTCGCCGAATGAATCGTAAATGGCTATTGTTGTTGACCATGTTGATCTTAACAGTTGCTCTCCTGTGGGATTTTCCGGCAGTTCAGGAATACGCTTGTCCAGGTTACAGGCGAAGTCTACCATTGTGGTTGCCTTTGCCGGGTCTTTGCCGCCGACAGGAATTTCAAGCTCTTCTACGGGGCGGGATACATCAAGTATTGTGATGTTGTTTACTTCACGCGCCATCCAGCCCTGCACTTTCATGCCGTTTGCGGGGTTTACCATAATGCCATCGGAATCAATGGAAAACGCGCCTGCTCTTGTAAATACCTGTTTGCCCGCATTATCAAGAATAAAAAAGCCCTGCCCTGTGATGGCAAGATCAGTTCCTATGCCTGTGGTTTGTAAAGTTCCCTGAATGTGAAGCGTATCAATTGACGCGATGGACATTCCAAGACCGACTTCCTTGGGGTTTACGCCGCCGAGTTCATCGGTGGGACGGGCAGCGCCCTGTAATTGCTGGTAGATTATATCCTGAAAATTAACCCGTCCGCGTTTAAAACCGGTTGTATTGATATTGGAAATGTTGTTACCAATAACATCCATTCTGGTCTGGTGATTCTGAAGTCCGGAAACGCCGGAAAACAATGATCGCATCATATAAGCAATACTCCTTATTTTAAGTTTGCCGTAGGGCAAACGCTGTTCAATCGGAAGCCAAGCTCGCTTGGCAATTCTCCTTATTTATTCAATAAAAATCTTGTTAACCTGATCCCAGTTATAGAAAGTTCCGTTAACCAGCACCTGGGGAATCTCGCCTCTGGTTACAGCTTCAACCATGCCCTGTATAATGCGATCCCCTTCGATTATTTCTACGCCTCTCCCTAACGATGAAGACGCTTCGCTGCCGCTGATTATCGAGGTAAGTTTCGCGAAATCCTGCGCCATTCCGGTCATCTGTTCCAGTGTTGAGAACTGAGCCATCTGCGCGATAAATTCCTTGTCCTGCATCGGCGAAGTCGGATCCTGAAATTCAAGCTGTTTAATCAGAATTTTCAGGAAATCATCCCTGCCCAGACCTTCCTGGACCTTGCGGGTCGGACTTGTCTTTAAATTAAAATCGCGGACAAATTGTTCAACTTCAAATTTTTCCTGAGAACTCAGGACCGGACTAAATAATTCCATAACTTTCTCCTATAATCATGCAAGCATATTAATAGCGCCTGTTCCGCGTCCATAAAAGACATCGGCCAGGGGCAATGAATCCAGTTCAAACGATTCATCATAACGTGATGCGACATTCCTGGGTGTGAAAGCGTCCGCTTCCTGCTGACGCTCCTGCGTGCTTTTACCGTCCGCTGTCAGGGACAGATTCAAGTCTGCGCTCTCGTAGCCTGATTCCCTGAATGCCTGTTCCAGTGAAGCAAGCTCTTTACGAAAGGCGTTTAAGGCCTCTTCGCTTTCAACAACGATAATACCTGTAATCTTGTTTTCGGTCATTTCCAGCTGTATCTTTACATTTCCAAGACTTTCAGGTTTAAGTGCAAGCTTTATTGTGCCCTCTCCTCCGTTACGAAGCGCCATCGAAGCATGGCGGACAATGTCGCCGTTAAAATTATGCAGTTCTCTCGCAAGCATATTTTCGAGTGCGCTGCCTGATCTAGCTTCCCAGCTTGTCTGTGCCTGCTGAACGCTTTGTCCCGCGCTGTTTTGACTGCCCGGCAGCCGCAGTTCCAGAGTAATTTCGTTTGAGCCCTGGACGCGCGTTTTTTCCGCGCCTGTAACGCTTGCCTGAATGTTATTCGGCGCGTTCGCGTCTGTTCCGGTTCTTAAATCGCGGACATCAAAAGTGACCTTGTCGCGGCGGGAGCGGCTTCGCGAATCATCGTAGCGGCCGCGTCCGTCATTTCCGGGTTCTTTTCGCAAGCCTGCGATTTCATCGCCGCGCGTGTTTTCGCCGGGGAGAGTTTCAATTTTTTCGTTTACGTTAGATACGCTTTCTTTTTTATTTTTTGTTTCCGCAGCAGGCTCCACGTTTACAGCGGCTGCGTTTTCCGCTGCCGCCAGTTCAGCCGCGGCGTTAGGTGCAATAAGCGGATTATCCGTTTCTGTTTTGACAGGGGATGAATTTGAATCTGGTTTTATGTCATGCGCCGCGATGCCGGTCTGGAACAGTTCAGGCGGAATATCAATGCCGGCATCGTCAATATTAGTGTTTATATCACTGGCTGCGGTATCAATTGAACGGCTCAGAAGATATTCCGCGCTTAACGCAATGTCCTGATGTTCATCCGCTAGCATGTCTGCCGGCAGCTCATTTGCGGACAGTCCGCCTGCCAGCAGTTCCGCTTCGGATAAATCAGTTTTAAAGAGTTCTTCCTGTGATAATTCCGTTTGCGGGATTTCTGTTTCTGTAATTATTTTTTCTACTGCGTTCTTTACAGAGATCAATGAATCTTCATGTGTGAAAAACAGGTTCTTTTCCGCGGCTGGAACATCTGCGCTGTTTTCAGCGCCTGATAAATCTACAGGAGGAGCATCGGCTCCTTCATTGCCGGCAGTTTCCTGCGCGTCGGCTTTCCTGAGCATTCCGGCAAGGATTTCCGCAAATTCTCCGTGTTCGCCGGTATCCTCAGGTTCATAAGGCTGCAGCTGCTCACTTACGGCGTATAACAACTGCGGTTCTGTATAGGCGGATATGGTTATCACCAACCGACCTCCTGATAAAGAAGATTCCGGAAGGTGATCTGAATATGCCTACAGGGTAGGGGGTCTGCTTGCCATTTTCCTCTGCAATTCAGCCGCCCGTTCAGGTTCCATAAGGGAGAACCAATAGGACACAACCGAAGTTGTCCCTTCAGCCTGCGCAATTTCCTCAGTCTTCCGGAGTACGTCGATAGCGTCCTGATCATCCAGCGCGGTAATTATACCCACCGCGTTCTGCGGCGGCATACCTGTTAGATACCTGGCATTCTGCTCGACATTCCTGTCCTTATTCTCGGCATCTGCCACCTGCGCTCTGAGTGAATTCTCCCGTTCATCAAGCGCTTTTTGCCTTTCTTCCAGTTCCTGGGCCATTTGCTCAATTTCACCGTAACGGTAATCCAGATCCCGCTGGCGTGTGTCCATTTCAAAGTTTCGCAGTTCCAAGGCTTCAAGCCGAATCGAAAGCCGTTCAGCGTCAATATTGAGGATTTCATCAGGATCAACTTTTGGCTGAGTTCTGCCTTCTCCGGGTAAAAAAGGAAGAAATCTGTAAACTGGAGCAAGTACGGTTTTAGCGTCTATTACATTTAAATAATCAAACCAGAAAATGCCGCCCACTGCGAGTATAATAATGAGCAGCAAAAGGACTATAGCTCTTCCTATCATCTTGAATCTCCCAAATCAATAAACCTTTGCGGAAAAACAAAGGTTTCCCTTACAGATAGTATACTATAAATATCGGAAAAATGGGAAGGATTCTGAATAAATTATGCAATAATTATTGTAATGCAGAAATGCAGGGTTAAAAAATTGTTTAATAAATATTAAAAGGCGGGCGCGGAAACCTATACCGGCTCCTGACGGCCGCGACCATCTATAAATAAAGGCTGTTAACCAAAAAGCGGTAACAGGCACTCCGCGCTTACGTATATTTTCCTTTTCAAAAACTCTAAAATGATTTATATTATGTATAAGGAGTTTTTATGGGAGACGCACAAATTCAGCCAATCTTCCCAAGAGGTATTACTTTTGAACATGTATGGGCTTCATTGGATAGACTCGCGGAAAGTCATAAAGACACTGAACGTATAATTAAGGAATCTCAACAAGAAGCTGCCAAACGACAGGAAGAAGCAGCCAGACGACAGGAAGAAGCTGCCAAACGACAGGAAGAAGCAGCCAGACGACAGGAAGAAACAACTCGCCAAATAAATGATATAAATAAACGTTTTGGAGAATATTCCAACCGTCTAGGTGAAATATCCGAATATATGATCGCGCCCAATCTCAGGGATAAATTCAATGAGCTTGATTTTAATTTTCAAAAAACCAGTAAAAACACTGAAGTCTCTGATCGGCAAAACAATATTTTTTTTGAAATTGATTATTTTTTGGAAAACTACAGCAAAGCCATGCTTGTAGAAGTAAAAACAAAACTTATTTCCGATCATGTCAACGCGCATATTGAGCGGCTTGAAAAAATGCGAAAATACGCCGATTTACATGGCGATAAACGATCATTTTTTGGAGCTGTTGCGGGAGTTGTAATACCGGATGATATTAGAAAGCTTGCGTTAAGTCACGGATTATTTGTAATAGAACCTTCAGGAGAAACATTCAAAATAACACCGCCAGTCGGCAATCCTAAAGAATGGTAAAAAAAATATTTCTAGATATTTAATCTTGCAGTGGGGACCAATGTCCTTGCGGTGTAATTTTTACTTGTGTCTTATCTTCGTTTACGCTAACCCGACAGTTTAGGGTGAAAAGTACACCGCGCCTTCGTTAATCCGAATATCTGTGATACACATAATCTACTTTTGAAGAAATCATTTCAATATAAGAATCAAAATCAAGGATCATCATTTTTAGCTGCTCTGCATATTTCTCATCTTCGGCTATATCTTTTCTGTGTTGTTCATAAATATCATGAATAATTAAAACATTTGGCGTACTTACATCAAACTGTCCAAAATATCTATCATTTTTAGTGATTGCCTTTGGTCTGGATTTTTCAAGTGATCCATATATTTTGTTTCCATCAAAAAGAATAAAATATGTAAATTCCTCCTTTACTTCATTTTCTTCTCCGTACAGGGCCGAACGCAATGTCCCTTCTTTTATTGAGAATTCATAGATTGAAGTATCTCTATCTCCTATTCTTTCTTGAAAAACTCCATCAACATTTCTGCCTATCAATATCCATTTTCCGTCAAGCGCCATCGCTCCCTCAGGCAATGCGTCTTTTGGGGCTGTCGCGCATGAAGACATAATTAAAACCATGAGAACCACAATACCAAGTAAACTCTTTTTCATACAAATCTCCTTAACGGTTTTTTTGCCGCCGCCGGCATATTTATATTTCCATACGGAAATTTTTCTACCCTATAATAATGTAATAATTCTTTGGGGATTGGGCAATGGGAACTATGCGCTGACTTATTATTTATCATTTTGTACAATTTCCTGCATTTCATGGATAATATTACTCAACGCAGCGAGACGTACCTCCATCGATTCACGCTTTGTCGTCTGACGATAATTTCCTTTTCTACAGCAGTGACTAAACTATTGACTTCATTTTCAATGTCTAATTCATCATAATTCATAAAATTCCCTCAAGAATTACAATTGCTAAGATTTCACTTTTTTTTTTGTCTAAAATGGCTGTATTTTCCAACATTATAAGCAATATAATAATTTTCTGTGTTTGTATCAAGAAAAAAACTACCTCAATTAGTTAAATGCAGAAATTTTATACATACTATAACTGATTTAAATTAATAAGGCAGGCGTGCGAAGCCATGCCGGCGACATCGGCGTGGATCACATAGATGGCGACGCCAAAGCGTCCGTTATATAATGCCACGGCCGTCCGGAGCCGGTATGGTTTTGCGCGCCTGCCTTATTACTTTAACTTGGTAATAATTGTAATATTTTTCTCATTTCAGAATTTTTCTGGTTGTTCCAAATTTATTATTTATTTGCTAACATCTCCCCATGGCGCGAGAGCAGATAGCCCCAACCAAAAGTAATCTTCTGAAGGTAAAAGAAAGACTGAGTATCGCGCAGGAAGGTTATGACCTTTTGGAGCAAAAAAGGGAGATTCTGGTATCAGAATTGATGCGCAAGGTGGAATTGGTTAAGCTGCTGGAACGGGAGCTTGATAAACGGGTTGATACGGCTTATCCGTGCCTAAAACGGATGCTGATAGTTGTGGGGAGGGAACGCGCCAACAAGCTGGCGCAAAATATTTCCTATAAATTTGAATTGAGGGAAAAACAGGTTGTAACCGCCGGGATGAAGCTTCCGGGGCTGGAAATCCGCCTTCCTAACATAGATTTAAAGTATTCACCAGTGAATTCATTTGCAGAATGTGATGAAACCGTGTTAGAATTCTTTGAATTATTAAAAATTTGTATTGAATTGGCAGCAGTCAGAACAGTTGCCTGGCGGCTTGCGCGGGATGTAAGGCGGACTCAGCGGCGGGTAAACGCCCTGGAAAAAATGGTCATTCCGTCCGCCAGCGAAACAAAAACGTATATTGAATCTGTGCTGGAAGAACGGGAAAGGGATTCCTTTTTTACCAGTAAACTTCTGAAAAAAAGAAAGGAGTATCAAAACCGGTAAAATGAAATCTCTCATTGGTAATATTCTTACGGTAGTTACAGGTTCGGATGCGTCCATATTAGCGGCAAAGTACGCCATTGTCATGGCAAAGACATATCATTGTAAATTATTCGTTGTCTATGTTCTGGATACAGCGACAATCAGACAGTTGGCTTTAAGTAAAATTTTCATTCAGGAAGAAGCGGCCGAATATGAAAAGAATTTGGAAAATAACGGCCATCGTTATCTGACTTATGTGGATGAGCTTGCTCATGCAAAGGGCGTAAAAGCGGAAAAAATCATGCGCAGGGGCGCAATCTATACCGAAGTTCTCCATGTAGCGGATGAAAAAAAGGCTGATATTATCCTTCTTGGCGGATGGGAAAAGGAAACAAAAACCAGGGATATAATCGGCCATTCATACCGTGAAATTATCGCAAACGCGAAATGTTCGGTAATGCTTGTTAAGGAGCCGGACATTGATAGAATCTATAAACACACTTAGAAATTACAATAAGGTTGGTAATATATGAGAATTGCAGTTGTCAGCGCTCCGGCGGTCAGAAAACCTCCGCCGGATTATATAACAGGACTGGTTAAAGGAATGTCTTCCATGGGACACCGTGTAGACATAATTGACGCATGGACGGAAGACGGGTTCAGGCTTCCGGGTTATGAGTATATAGTCGTTGCCGCAGAGCCGAATTCATTTTTTTCCGGAAAAATTCCGCAGCCTGTTTCAAAAGTGCTTACATCCGGGAGCGCTCTTGTGGGAAAGAAGAGCGCGGCGTTTATAAAAAAGTCCGGTCTGTTTACAAACCGCGCGATTTCCAATTTGATGAAAACAATGGAAAAAGAGGGAATGATTATCAACTGGAGCGATATTTTATTTGACGGCCCTCATGCCGAGGCGATGGGAAAAAGAATTGGCGCCTGAAAAAGACTAAACATCATTATGATCTGCCATTATGATCTGCTTGGAATAAAACATGAAGCCTCTTTCGCCGAAATCAAAAAGGCATTCCGTGAAAAAGCGAAAAAACTTCACCCGGATATTTCAGGTTCCGGTCATGCGGAAGCAATGCGCAAACTTCTTACCGCTTATGAAGTGCTTTCCAGTCCGGATCGCCGTTATGAGTACGATAAGGCGTATTCGCGCTTTTTAAAAAAATCAGGTTTTGATTACCGCACATGGCTTAATGAACAGGATGATCCATACAGCCAGGTTAAGTTGATTTTCTTTGAACTCCTTCACCTTGAAGAAGACCAGGCGATTGCCGTATGGCGGAAAAACGGCGGTCTTGATTTCCGCATGGAAAAGTATATGGACAGAGAAGACTGGATGGACTGTCAGTTCATTCTTGCCGAAGAACTGGACAAGCGCGGCTTTTCTTTCGAGGCTTTTAAATTGCTTGCCGCGATACTTGCCGAAGAAAAACGCCGTCCCTATTTTAAACTATTTACCGTTGAAATTAAAAATTACCTTAAAGCCATTGTAAAGCACAGATTAAGAACTCAGGTTGACGAGGAAACATGGATTGACTGCATGGAAGCAATGATAGGGCTTGGTTTTTCCGCAAAGGATGAAAACCGCTACAAACGCTATATGGCCGATACTCTTGAGAAACTGAGAGCTTAAACATGATTCGTTTAAAAAATGAAAAACAAATTAACGGTATCAGAAACTCATGTAAAATGCTTTCCGCGATGTACCGCGAGTTAATTCCCCTTGTGAAACCCGGTGTTCAAACCATTGAGATTGATCAATGGGTAAGGGACTGGATAAAAAAGGCGGGCGGTAAACCTGTCTTTTTGGGATACTGCCAAAAGAAAAAACCGTATCCTGCTGCAATCTGCATTTCCATCAATGAGGAAGTGATTCACGGTATTCCTTCAAAAAGACGAATCCGCGAAGGGGATCTTGTTTCTCTTGACTGCGGCATCGACCTGGGCGGCTTTATAAGCGATCAGGCTGTCAGCATTGAAGCCGGTAAAATATCGCGGCCCGTAAAGGAACTTAACGCGGTTACACTTGAAAGCCTGTACCGGGGTATTGAAGCGGTACGGGCCGGGGAAAGGCTATTGCAAATTTCCCGCGCCGTAGAAAATCACGCCAAATCTTTCGGTTTCGGGATTGTGCAGGAGTATTGCGGGCATGGAGTAGGGCTTGCCTTACACGAAGATCCGCAGGTGCCCAATTATCCGCACGGCTCCAATCCGCGGATGAATAACGGCATGGTTCTCGCGATTGAACCGATGCTCACTCTTGGCTCGCCCGATGTGGAAGTTCTTGACGATGATTGGACTGTTGTGACTTCAAACGGACAGGTTTCATCTCATTGGGAGCATACAATAGCCATTTTCAACGGTAAAACAGAGATTCTTACAGATCCGCTGGAGCAATATACTGGATTGGTGCGTAATTCATGATTTGTTCAGATACAAGTCATGTAACTATTCTAGGTATTTATCAATTTGTTATATTATACTGTATATGTCATGAATTTATTTAACAGGAGTTGTTATGAATATCTTTAAAAAGCTTTCATCCAGAAATTTATTTATTTTTAACCTGGTTTTTATCGGGGTCATTTTTGGTTTTTTACTCGCATTTCTGCCATTTTCATGTTCTACGCCCAAAGTGCGCGTACAGGCGCAGGAAAGCACTGTAGTCATTCCCGAAGACGCGTTTGCGGTGGCGAATGGATTGCAAACCGTTTTCCGTTCCGTCTCGGATAAGGTTCTGCCTTCCGTTGTTGAAGTGAAAACAGTATCGGTAAGACGGCAGCAGGTTCCGAATTTTAACGGTATTCCCTGGGATTTTTTCTTTGGACCGCGCAACAACAATGAGCCAAATAACAACCAGGAACGCGAATACCGTTCCCAGAGTCTTGGATCGGGCATTATAGTGCGTTTTAATAACGGAATCTATTACGCACTGACCAATAACCATGTTGTTGATGGTGCTTCCGAGATCACAGTCGCTACCAAAGACGGCAAGGAGTATTCCGCGGAACTGGTAGGAAAGGACGAACGCAGGGACCTTGCGATGGTTTCTTTTAAAACCAACGATTTATATCCCCTTGCGACATTGGGTGATTCTGACAGGGTATCAGTCGGAGATTGGGCTATCGCAATCGGCAACCCGCTTGGAGAACAATTTTCATTTTCTGTAACATTGGGAATTGTCAGCGCGGTCGGCAGAACAGGCGGTCCCGGCGGAAACATAAACGATTTTATTCAGACGGACGCTCCCATCAATCAGGGGAATTCAGGCGGCCCTCTTGTTAACATACGCGGCGAAGTAATCGGCATCAACACATGGATTGCGAGTAACACATCGGGCGGAGGCAATGTAGGCCTTGGTTTCGCAATTCCCATAAATAACACAAAACGCTCCATAGATGAATTTATTACGACAGGCTCAATCAGCTACGGATGGCTTGGCGTTAATTTACAGGAACTTAACAGGGATACATTGGCGGAACTCGGCCTTGAAAACAGGCGCGGCGTCCTCGCTTCGCAGGTTTTCCTTGGCTCTCCCGCCGACAAGGGCGGCATAAAACCCGGAGACTTTATTACCCATGTGAACGGCAGGGAAGCAAGAAGCCAGCAGCTATTACAGTTAATGGTCGGCGACCTGAGACCAAACGATATTGCAAAATTTTCTGTCATCAGAGACAGGGCAGCAATGGAATTTCAGGTTCGTATCGAAGAACGCACGGAACAGACGTCGTCAGATCACAGAAGACTCTGGCCCGGTTTAAGCGTAACTACCATAACTGATCAGATAAGGCAAAGCCTAAATCTTGCAAATAACGCCGGAGGCCTTTATGTGACACAGGTTATATCAGGCAGTCCGGCTGATATTGTAGGCCTAAGGCAGGGTGACAGAATAACATCTATTAACGGCGTGAATGTGAGCAATTTAGCCGATTTTTACAGAGTGTTACGCGAAAGAACCGCGGCTGAACTTTGGTTCGGCATGTTAAGGGGAGATGCCTCTATTGAATCGCTAAGATTCAGAAGATAAATCCATTTTTTGGCATTAAACCGCCGATTTAATTAATATTCTCTTTATTCGGTCACGCTGTATGTCGCTGGCAGAGTTTCACACATACGCCGTATGGTTCTACATTTTCATTTAAATGTTTCGCTAGTGTCCTGTAATATTCAAATGACGGAATAGTATGTTAAGTTAATTCCTTATGTAATAAGGAATTAACGCATTTTGTTATTTTGGAAACCGAATATTACAGGACACTAGTTCACACGGATGCACATTATTATATGATATTTTGCAGTAGTAGTGATAAATATGTATAATGTTACGCATATAATATAAATAGTATCATATATAATATAATTCATAGCATTATTCGCCATGATGTATTAGTATGGAATATATAAAAAGAAACAGAATATAAATTTATTTCTGTGTCCGATAAAACGATTATAAAGAGGTTGTTATGAAGATTGGTGCCAAGCTTATTCTTATTATTTCTATCATTAACGTGGTAGGTATCGGCGGGCTGGCTATTGCCGCGGCTTTTTTTGCGTCAAGTGAAATTAAATATCTTGCCGAGCAGAACGCCGGAAATATTACAGAAGTAACCGCAAAAGAAGTTAAAGCTTTTTTGGAAGTGCCTCTGGATGAAATCAGGTCTTTGGTAAGCTTAATGACCTTTATTGATGAAGTCGCTACTGCTGAAACAAAACGGACTCAAGTCAATTTTATGCTTCATTCTTTGGTCAGAAAACATCCTGAATTTGTAGGCGCGTGGGCGGTCTATGAACCAAATGCCCTTGACGGTATGGATGCCGCTTTTGTTAATACTCCCGGAAGCGACGCGACAGGAAGGTTCATCAGCTACTGGACCAATGACAACGGGAGAACAAACATGGCCGCGCTTGAAGGCTATGCCAACGCGGAATATTACATTGTCCCAATGAGAACAGGCAAGGAATATCTTGTTGAACCTTATTATGAAACTATAGGCGGCAAGCGGACATTGATTACAAGCGTTACCGTTCCGATTATACAGAACAGTAGAATAATCGGGGTGGCGGGAGTAGACCTTGAACTGACTGAAATACAGGAAATGATAATCAAAATAAAACCGTTTGGAGACGGATATGCCGCCATCTACTCAAGCGGCGGCATGATTGTTTCCCATCCTGACGCAAGCCGTCTTGGGCACAAGATAGAAGAAACGGCAACCGGACTGTTTGGGGATCGAATGACTGCTTTAATGCAATCATTGATAAACGGCACTGTCTTTAATGAAACGCTGAATTCACAAGAACACAATGCCAGAATGATTGTAGTAACCCGTCCGTTTACCATCGGAAACGATGAAGACGCATGGATGGCAGTAACAGTTGTTCCCTATAACACGGTTATGGCTGCGGTTTCCCAGATGACTTTTGTTTTAATTATGCTCGGTGTTGTGATACTTGCGGTTATTACTGTTATTATCTTCCTGGTAGCACGTTCCATTACAGCTCCCATTAAATCCATGGAAGAGGTGCTGGTATTTATCGGCGATGGAGATTTTACCCATGCCATTGAAATTAAATCCAATGATGAAATCGGAAGCATGGGGCATTATCTTAACGCTACACTGGATAAAATCAAGGGACTTATAAATGCCATTAAAACAGAAGCTTTGGAATTATCCAAGGTCGGCACAAATCTGTCGTCCAATATGACCCAGACCGCCGCCGCAATAAACGAGATCACCGCCAATATTCAGAGCATCAAGGGACAAGCCATTAATCAGAGCGCCAGCGTTTCCCAAACTAACGCCACCATGGAACAGATTACAGTTAATATAACCAAGCTTAATCAACAGGTTGAAAAGCAGACAGCGTCAGTTTCTCAATCCTCTTCCGCGATTGAGCAAATGCTCGCCAATGTCCAGTCTGTTACAAACACGCTTATTAAAAACAAGGAAAATGTTAACTCGCTTACAAACGCCTCGGAAGTGGGACGCTCAAGCCTTCAGGATGTTGCGTCGGACATACAGGAAATTACACGCGAGTCCGAAGGCTTAATGGAAATAAATTCTGTTATGGAAAACATCGCAAGCCAAACCAATTTGCTTTCAATGAATGCCGCGATAGAAGCAGCTCACGCTGGAGAGGTAGGCAAGGGCTTCGCTGTTGTAGCTGATGAAATTCGCAAGCTCGCCGAGAATTCGTCCGAGCAGTCCAAAACCATAGGCAATGTTTTGAAAAAGATAAAAGAATCCATCGACAAAATTACCTATTCAACAAATGATGTTCTCCAGAAATTTGAAGCCATTGACAGTCACATAAAAACCGTATCGGATCAGGAAGAGAATATCCGTAACGCGATGGAAGAACAGAGTCAGGGCAGCAAACTGGTATTGCAGGCCGTCGGAAGCCTTAATGAGATTACCCAGCAGGTAAAAGAAGAATCAGATGAAATGCAAAACGGCTCCAGGGAAGTTATGCAGGAAGGTAAAAACCTGGAAATTATCACGCAGGAGATAACAGGCGGCATGAACGAAATGGCGACAGGCGCGGATCAGATCAATGTCGCTGTTATTGAAGTCAATCAGCTGGCGGCGGTAAATCATGACAAGGTTGATGTGTTAATGAAGGAAGTTTCGCGGTTTAAGGTAGCGTAGACAGTTTCCGTCTGATTTCAGCTAACAACAAAAGGTGAAATTGGGTGTCATTTTTACGTGTCCATAAGAAAAAATGCCAGCGGATAAAACGTATTTCCACGAATTAATATATAGCCATGATACAACATTTTAATCCGTGGAAATATGTGCTAATCGTGAACAAATATAAATATCCCTGTAAGTTATCTAAGCGTACATGTCACATACAACGTTATATCAGGCTCATTCTCATTTTTGTTTACATATAAATTTATGGTAGCTGTTCTAAAAACGCAAACCTTCGGTTTGAAAGTTTTGGAACAGCCTCAATTATTAAAGAATTTTTATTACGGATGTATAATGTTTCGGCAACATGCAAACCATTTGCGTAAAAAATGATTTATCAATGGTAAAAATTTGGGAAAAATTTACAACAGATGTTTTTTGTTAATATGAATGAGCTTTTTCCAGTTAGATATTTGGTGGAAAATTCGCTAGCTGCATATTAGATGTAATTACTGCACACTTCATTGATTTGTATAGTAATCTCGCTTTTTTTTCGGTTCCTAATAAATTCTTTTTCTACTAAAGAGCAAAATTCAGGAGTAGAGATATCTAATTGCTCTGCTTCCTGTTCTGCTTCTCTAAATAGGTTATTATCGAGAGTTATTACCATATCTATATAAATAGATGAGTCTATATTCGTCAATATAGCCAATAGCGTGTATAAATGACGCTATGTGACTATTTTTTTTAAAATTTTAAACATACAATTTCAAAAAAAACATGCAACTTTTTCCGGTTTTTCTTGTCGATCCGCTTTGACATAAAATAAAAAGCTTTATATAATGTAAATATCTTTATTATAGAGGTTTATAATGTTAAAATTTGAGGATTACCTGACCAAACGCCCGGATCTTCCATACGAGAACTTTGCCAGAATGATCGAGGTGGTATCAAGGGATCATGCGGCCAAAGATGCAATTCGATACCGATCAGGCAAGCAGCGGGAGTTTACACGCTGGAGTTACAGCAAGCTAGGCGATGAATGCCGGAAAGTGGCTCGCGGTTTGCTTGCTGCCGGTCTTGTTAAGGGCGACCGTGTTGTGCTTTGGTCGGAAAACCGGCCGCAGTGGATGTCTGTCTGGATGGGAACGGTAATTGCCGGCCTCTGTATAGTGCCTGTGGATTTTCTTGGAACAGAGCAGGAATGCCTGAATATAATGAAAATAACAAAGGCTAAAGCGTTTTTCTATTCTGGAAGGAAAAAAGAATTTGCGCAGTCTCTCGCGGCTAACGGCGTTACTCTTTCTGTATCGGTTTGCATTAGTCCCGAAATTGATGATCCTCCGCAAGGGTATAAAACCGGATACGACTTATTCGGCGTGGATGCGGGCAGTCAAACACTGCCTGCAATTGAGAGTATATCGCCTGATCATCCGTGTTCAATAGTATTTACATCCGGTACTACAGGTTTCGCAAAGGGCGTTACCCTATCGCATAAAAATATAATCGCCAATGCAAGCTCCGCAATCACCATTCTTGACCCCAAAGATACGGATGTTTTTATGGATGTTCTGCCGCTGCATCATACATATCCCACTACCTGTTCATTTATCGCGCCGCTGGCAGTCGGCATTCCGGTGGTTATAGCGGAAAAAATTGTAGGAAAGGTAGTTGTAGACGACATCAGGGACGGAGACGTAACATTCCTAATCGGTGTTCCTCTGCTGTATGATAAAGTGAAGGCCGCCATTGAAACTGGTTATAATAAACTGTCGCCGGTTCTTCGCGGTCCTTTGAATGTTCTGCGGAAGATTTCTTTGGCTGAAGCGAGAAAGGGAAACGCGAATTTCGGAAGAAAAGTATTCCGCTTTATCCGCAAGAAGGCAAACCTGCACTCAATAAAAATAATGGTCGCGGGCGGCGGCCCTTTGAGTATCACAACAGCGGACTTTTTTGATTCTCTTGGTTTTAACATTGTTCAGGGATACGGCATGAGCGAAAACAGTCCGCTTATTAGCGTAAATACCGAAAGACACAAGCGCAATGAATCGGTAGGGCTTCCTGTCATTTACACTGATGTAAAAATTCTTGAACCGGGGCCGGATGGTTACGGGGAAATCGCCTGTAAATCGCCTTCTGTCATGCTTGGTTATTATGAAAACGAAGAGGCGACAAAGGAAGTCATTACAAATGACGGGTATCTTTTAACAGGCGATCTTGGCTACAAAGACGAACAGGGTTTTGTATACATAATGGGACGCAAGAAAAACCTTATCATTGGTTCCGGCGGAAAAAATGTTTATCCTGAAGAAGTTGAAGCGCAGTTCGCATCATCGCGTTTAATCGCTGAAGCGCTTGTCGTTGGCAGAAAAGATCCCGGAGGCGAGGTAATATACGCGGTTATGGTTCCCAATTATGAAAACATCAAGGCGGATTATCCAGGTAAGGAAGACGATGATGCTTTTGTACATAATCTAATCAAGAAGGAAATTGAAGAGGCTAACCGTACACTGCCTGTCTATAAAAAGATAAGCGATTTTACCATACGCAAAGAACAGTTTGAAAAGAACGCCCAGCAGAAAATACGGCGTTTTATTTATCTGCCAATGTACGCCGGTTAAATTTGCAGCTTAAAACTGAATGGTTCTCATGTAAGTTTTTCTATGGAAAAACTTTGATTCCCAATTTAATGATAAAACCAGTAGACTTACGGTATTCTTCTGATTCAATTATGGAATACGGGGATGGTTGCCCGCTGTTGGCTTCGCCTTCAATATTTGTAAAGTATGAAATAACAGTCCCAGCTTCAAAGGAAAATGCGACAGGCGCTTTATTAAGCGTCCATTCACCGCCAAATTTTATTATGTGCAGCCATTGATACGCACCGTCTTTCAGGAAGTATCTTTTTAATACCGGATTGTCGTTCCTGCCTCTGGGATCAAGTTCAGATGAAAAATTGCTTCCGTCAACCGCGCTCCCGCCAAAATCAGCGCCGTGGCGGATCATCTGGTACTGCAGGCCTGTGGTTAAATTTTTTAAAGGCATGGTATCAAAACGAATCAGTATCTCATCGGAGTTTGGGGGAAGATAGTAACCCAGCGAAACTCCATTGTTGGTGTACGCGGTCTCCATTCTGAGATCTCCGTACCACGGATTTAAATTGCGGTTATGTGTGTAACAATATGGATTAACTTTTGTGTAACTTACTTTAACTGCGGAGAATGAAAGGAATGGCAGCGAAAGATTAATGCCCGCCTGCACCGCTATCATCTGGCGGTCCAGAGTTAGCATATCAGCAAGCAAATTCATCTCGTCTATAAAAGCTGAAAACCAGATGTTTCCAAATCCAGGATACTGCAGTTTTAAATTCGCGCTCATCGCCATGTTATCAAAATCGCCGATATTATTCTGGTAAAAGAAACTGTTTGTCACGGGAGATATGTATCCTAGTTCAAAACGCTTTGGCCATACTACTGCGTCTATAAAATCAAAATATATAAAATTTTTGTATCTTAATTGTATCATTGTAATTGAAAAAGCGTTCTGAAAAACGCTTGATGATGTTTTAATTCCTTCGAGATTGCTGTATTCCAGAACTCCTGTCAGCGAGGCAAAACCAATCCACGGGACGGGGTTGAACTCTGTTTCAAATCCAACAAAAGGCCTTGCCATTTGATTGAAGATAAGGCTGCTGCCTGCCGGCACAGAACCCCAGTCATGCGATAACCTTCCCAGGCGCATAAATAACTTGTTTTCCAGAAAAGACGCGGTTATATCAGATAATATACTGTATCCGCCTGCGGCGGAGTTGGGCCATGTTTCAAAACTTGACAGGCTGTTGAAAAAGTACACTGAACCATCCCATCGTTTTTTATATGTATACGGAAAGTGCGTTAAAGGTTCGCTGTAAACTGAAATTTGATCATTTACATACTCCAGTTCGTTTTCGCTTTCAAATCCTTCATAATATATCCAGTATTCGCCAAGATATTCGCGCGGAGCCAGCATAAGACCGCCTGATAGATTTACGTTATATGAAATATTTTTTCCTATATCGCCGTTAAGATATAAACCAGCCCAGATTTCCGTGCCGAAATAATTGTCATCATCAAGATATATCCCCGCTGAACCTTCAATATCCAGTGACAGGCCGGCGTTAGCCGAAACCCGCAAATCAGTCTTGTCAACGGAGGTTTCGCCGTACCAGCCGCCTCTTTGCCAGTCAATGCCGGGCTTCGGGTTAGAAAACCTGGCAAGGTACTGTTCAAGGATTACACGCTCGGCTGGAGGGAGTTTTTTATTGTCTTCGCAGTTCAGGATTTCCCTTATTGCGGAATTTACAACATCATTGGTATACGGCCTGACGCCTGACAACGGAGAGCACAGGCCTCTTATTTCCGCCTGTTCAAGAATGGCATATATCTGATTACCCAGAGGAACCGGCGCATGAGTCTGAGTAAAAACAGGATTTATAATAAACACCAGCAGGCTGAATAAAATTACATATTTGTTTTTTTTCAATTTTTTCCCCAAAGGTTTTTTATCTACATTTCATCTCTGTTGACTATTACCTTGTTTATTAAACCGTAATTGACAGCTTCCTGGGCATTCATCCAATAATCGCGATCCGTGTCTTTTTCCACCTGACTGACAGGAATGCCGGTTTCATCCGCGATAAGACGGTTAATCTTTTCGCGCAGTTTGTCCAGTTCTTTGGCGTGTATCTCAATGTCTGTCGCGACGCCGCGAATTCCGGAAAGCGGCTGGTGAATCAGATAATGGCTGTTGGGTAATCCTACTCGCCTTTGTTTCGGAGCCGCCAGTTGAATGATGGCCGCCGCGCTTGCGACAAGACCCATACCGATTGTCCACACTTCTGGTTTAACAAATCGAATCATGTCGAATATGGCGTATCCTGCGTCCGCGTCTCCGCCGGGTGAATCGATAAAAACACGGATAGGGTCGTTGCTCATATCCTCCAGGAGAAGCAGCTGACGAATTGTTTTTTCAGCCAGTTCTTTATTAATTTCACCGGAAATTAAAATTGTGCGGGTTTTTAACATTCTTCCGGCTAATGGATCCAAAAGAGATACTTTTCTTTCGTTTTCCGGCTCTTCGTCATCTTCTTCTATTCTGGGATTCATGTTGTCCTCCGCATTTAATATATCCAATTTTTTAACGGAAAGCAACGCCGCCGCGTGTTTTAACCTTTATAAATTCTTGGTATTCTGGCGCTGATATTACAGGTTATCTCGTAGGGAATAGTTCCGATTCTGGCGGCTAATGCAGATGCGTCATGATTTTCAAAATGGGAACTTTCACCCGGTTGTCCTTGAACGCTTCCGCCGAAAATAACAGCTTCATCCCAGCGGCGGACATCAGTTTCTGGTCCAAGGTTAACGCAGCATTGATCCATGCAGATACGTCCTACCTGCGGATAGGCTTTACCCCGGATAATAACATGCCACTTGCCGCTTAAAAGCCGGGGAAAACCGTCGGCATAACCGGCCGGTATTATCGCGATATTGGTATCCTGGTCTGCGATCCATGTCCGTCCGTATGAAACAGAATCGCCTTTTCTAATTTTTTTTATCAAAACTACAGCGCTCTGTAATTCCATTACAGGTTCCGCTTTGAGCGGCTCATAAGGAAAATTTGGCAGTTCGCTTTCTTCCGCAGGTTTGTAGCCGTAAAGCAGGATACCGGGTCTTACCATGTCGAACCAGGATTCGGGGTGCAGTATAACCGCTCCTGAGTTAGCGGCGTGAACAATACCCGGATCAATGCCGGCTGCCCGAATGGTTTCTACAGTTTCCCTGAAATGCGAAATTTGAGCCTTTGTGCTGTTTATGTCCTGTTCGTCAGTCGAGTCCGAGGCCGCGAAATGCGTGGCTGTTCCGGTTATTTCCAGCCCTGGACACCCTGCGATAAACCTGGCAAGATCCATGGCTTCTTCCACTGGACAGCCAATCCGCCCCATGCCGGTATCAATTTTTATATGTACCGGAAACCTGATTTTTTCCGCCTTTGCCCTCTCATTCAAGGCATCAGCGTATGATGAATCAGAAATTAATGGGGTAAGAGCCGCATCGATTACAGCCGGTATTTCATTTATGTGGGTCTGAGACAGAAGCAGTATAGGCGCTTTTATCCCCCCTTTTCTAAGCTCTGTCCCTTCATCAACTGTTGCGACGCCGAAACAAATTGCGCCTGTATTTTCTGTTTTTTCCAGGCTGGCTTTTGCTATTTGAATAGCTCCATGACCATAAGCATCGGCTTTTACAGGAATACAAATACGCCTGTCCGGATGCCCGTTTTGCTCGATTCGGGACTTTACAGCGTTAAGATTCCGTATAAATCGATCAATGTGGATTATCGCCTGAGTCCTCATAATATACCATAATAGGGATAAAATTAATTAAAAACAATTGATAATTCATCAATTTTATGATAAATTGATGATGGAGATGTGTTTTCAAAATCTTATAAAACAGTTTTCTTTTCTCTTTGCGCTCGTTCTGCTTGTCAGCTGCGGAGTTATGGACGGTATTATGTCTTCCAACTCCAACTACAGGGTAAACGCCAGGGTAAACGATCTTCCGATTGATGAATATTCCATAATCAATTCAAGCGCGAAAATTCAGCCGTATTTTGACAATGTTGTATCAAACGATCCGGATATTACCGCTCTCTCTATTTTTCTGAGGAATTCAAGAGGAGAAATCGCCGGATGGAAGGTTGTCTATACCATTGATACTGAGGTGGTAACAGATGATGATTACGGCAGTTATTCCGATCAGGGTTATTCTCAGACAGATCAGGAATCTCAATCAGAGTTGGATTCAAATATAAACGATTCCGGTAATGATTTGGATGAAGGTGATGAATTAAATGAAAATGACAATGAAGAAGAAAATGAATTTGAGGAAATTTACGATAATATAAATTTGAATGAATCAAGGGACATTGCGGCAGTTGCGGTTGAAACCCAGCCAAATGAAACTCCCTACAGAAACGGCGATCAATTAATTATCAAGGTTAATAATCTTGATGATGATTTGCCGTATTTCCCGATACCGTGGGATTTGCCGATGGGCAGATACACATTGGTGTCCCAGGTAATGAGCGGAGAAAAAATTCTTCACAGAAATGAAAAAATATTTTACTTTCTGGCGAACGCAAAATTTTCTTTTGACGGGATAAATGTTCATCACAGCGGTATTGCCGAAAATCATCAGCTCATTTCCAAAGAAAAGATAATAATGCTGGAAGCCAAACTGGACTATGACAGCCGTCTGGATCCGTATATTGTGTGGTATAACGGAAGAAAAATAATCAGCGAAGGGAGTTATTCTCAGGGAGCAGGGAACCTTCTCTGGAAAACGCCTGAACAAACTGGTTTCTTTTCAATCCGCGCTGAAATATTCCCTGTCGCCGATAGGAACGGTCTTGCCGGATTTGTAAGGGATATATCGCTTCTGGTATCATCCAGAACGCAGGATATGCATTTTGTATCAAAAGACGCATCTGATTTATTATATTTGTATCTTTTGGAAGGCGATTTAAATGACTCTAAAATGAACGCTGCCGCAGGGGAAAATTCGCGCTTCGCGTCAGGCGGAAATTCCAGGGAACGGGCTTTGAGAAAAGTAGATATAAACGCGGCAGCGGAAAGCGCTCCGCCGCGATGGATGCCCGCCGACGGAATATTCGGACTCGCTTCAGGATTCAATAATTCCTATTCATTGCCTGATGTGTCTTTCTCCGGCATTGCAGATAACGGTAATGGCGGCGAAAACCGCTCTCACACGGGCTGGCGATTTTTCGGCCGTTTTAAACCATTGAACAACGGCGTGATTTTATCTGTGCAGTTCGGCACTCTTTCAGAATACGCGCTGTATTTGATTTTGGAAGGCAGCAGCTTAATAATGTCATTGACTTCCTCGTCGGAAAGCGTTTCTGAAGTTATCAATCTTTTGGAGACGGGAGCCCTGGATGCAGGAGAGAACTCATTTATAAATACAGAAATAAATTTTTCTGCGCTTCCCGACCGGCTAATCGCGAAACTCAATGTAATTAACGGTAATAATTTTAATCAGAGTGAAAAGGATGAAGCGCCGCCAATCAGTCTTGATGCGGAACCTGTCAACGAGTATAGAATAACTCTTGGCTCTCAATCAGTAAACAATACGCCTATTCATGGATATGTTAATTCTATCGCGAGAAATTCTACATTCACGGCCATTTGGGATGAACTGGCGCTTTTTTACACGCCGTTTGCGGACACGGAAATTTCAGGCGCGGAAGATGAAGAGCCTGATGTAATTTCCGCGGAAGAGCCGTCAAATTCTGCAAGAGCGGCAGTTATCATTGATACGGCGAAAGAAACGCCCGAAGAGCCGCTCCTTACAGCCAGTGAGACTGAAGATGAAGAAGCGCAGACAGAATCGGAAGCATTAACAGATTCGCAGGAAGATAATCCGTTTATCGCGGATGAGCATCATGTATCTGAAAACGCTCATTTAATTAATTAAATATTTTCCCATGAAAAAAATTATTTTAGCGGTTTATGTATTGCTTTTAATTTCATGCGCAGGACAGCAAAAAATATTATTCAGACCCGAGCCTGGTTATAATGATGTTACTCATAATAATTCTGTTTCCATTAATGACATCGTGGAAACAAAGGAAGGTTTTGGAAACGCTGGTATTCCCGGCTGGTTATTGTCTTTTTGGGAAGGCGGAATTGAAGAAGTTGAAAAAATTTATATTTACAGGAACAGGTATTGTTTTATCGGCACAAGTAAAGGCAGCAATTTCAGCGCTTTAAACAAATGGGCGGATAATTATTCGGTTGTACATGACTTTCCCAGGATGGCGGCCGTCAGAATTGAAAGAAAGATGATATCAGCCGCGGCGCTGTATCCTGATGATGAATACGGAAGTTTTTTTGAGATAATGGTAAAGAAGGCCTTTGACGCGGAATTCTCTGACGCGATTCTTGAAGGCACATACTGGATAAAAAGAAAGGCTGATCAAATTGAGACATCTTACGATATAAATGAAACTGAAGATGTTTATGAATTCTATGTCTTTATCAGCGTAAGCAAAACAGCGATGATGACTATCGTGGAAGAAATGATAACAGAATCGCTTGCTTTGGTTAATCCGACCCGCGCTCAGAATATTGCCATAAGGCGGCTTGCGCAGAATTTCTTTCTGGAGTTTTAAATGGAATCATATTTTATACTAATTCCTTCTTTTGTTTACTGGTGTATTGATGAAAAAAAGGGAATGGGCTTAAGCGCGGCGGTATTGCTTTCCATATGGATTGTTTTTTTTCTGGAGTATTATAAAGTACTTCTTCCTTTTGGTTTTGTTTTAAGTTTGATTATCGCGTCAGTAATTTTTTTAGTATATTTTCTGTTTGCCAAAAAGATAGAGCCCCTGTTTGCGAAAGGCGGTTTCCGTGCTGGAATGATAATCTCCGCTGTTGTTTCTTTTTTAATGATAATGCGTTTACCAAATGATAAATTTCTTGTGCCGGGCGGAATTCTGCTGGGTGTGGGTGCGGGTTATTGCCTTAACTGGCGTTATATCGGATTTAAAAGCAGATTGTTAACGGAAAGCGCCAGTGCATCCGCACAGGGCATTATTGTAAAATGTTTGGTGATGCTTGTCCGTTTTCTGTTGGGAAGCACAGGTTTTATGCTAATATTGGCTGCAACCGGAAGATTAATCCCGCAGGATTCAGGGAATATTAACCTTTATAATTTCATCCGTTATGCGCTATCCGGATTGTGGGTTTCCGCTGCTTCGCCCTGGATCTTTATCCGTCTGCGTCTCGCGGGAAAGTCAATAACCGGTGACGCCGGTCCGGAAGAAAGGGAATGACACATAACAGTTTTACATGCGCAGGTTACGGCGATGATTCTCCTGTCGCAGCTTTTGCGACTGCTCCCGGAAACAGCGCCCTCACCTTGATCCGCTGTTCAGGCATAGGTTCAATTGATTTGGTTTCTTCAGTCTTTTCAAATAAAAAAATTAAAGACGCGCCCGGCAATACGGTAATTCACGGCTGGATTGTCAGTTCAGGGAATAAAATTGACGAGGTTCTTGTTTCTGTTTTTCGCGCTCCGAAAAGTTACACAGGAGAAGACAGTCTCGACATTAGCTGTCATGGCGGCTCTGTAACAGGACGCGCGGTTATGGAAGCGCTGAGAGAGGCGGGTTTCAGGGACGCTTTGCCGGGTGAATTTACTTTCCGCGCTTTTATGAACGGTAAAATGGATCTTACGCGAAGCGAATCTGTAATGGAACTTGTATCCGCCAAAACGTCAAAGGGCCGCAGTCACGCTGTTAAACGCCTTTGCGGCTCTCTTGAAACAGAGATAAATGAAATAAAACAATTGCTTGTACAGGTCTTGTGCAGCGCTGAAATTTACCTTGATTATTCGGAAGATGAGATCAGCGCTGACGCGGATGAAATAGCCGGTAAACTGCCAAACCGCGATATTGCCTCAGACGCTTTGGCAAGGCTCAGGAAACTTTCCGCTTCATGGCGGCTTGAACGTATTTTCCAGGAGGGCATTACAGCGGTAATCGCCGGAAGGCCGAACGCCGGTAAATCAAGTTTATTCAATTTTCTTTTAAAGGAAGACCGCTCCATTGTTACAGAGATCCCCGGCACTACACGCGACTGGATTGAAGCCTGGGTTTCCATTGAAGGAATACCAATCCGCCTTCTCGACACAGCCGGTCTCAGGCAAACCGCCGACTCAATTGAAAAAATTGGAGTTGAACGCAGCCGAAGACTGGTGGAAGAAGCGGAAATTATTCTGTATTTGATTGACGGTGAACAGGGCGTAACAGGCGAAGATATGGATTTTTACGCCTCCCTTCGGAATGCGGATACCGCGAAGGCGCAGCTTGCGCATAACGCGGCTGAACCGCGTAAACCGCTTTTACTCCTGTGGAACAAAAGCGACATTGCCCCGGCGCTTCAGCAATCGCCGTTTGCAGATAACAATATGATCTGTGTAAGCGCGAAAACAGGCGAAGGCGTTGAGAATCTTTTTTCGGCAATTAAAGGCGCTATTCAGGAACTGGCTGGTATGGACGCCGGGGGCAGCACGGGTTTTCAACTGAGCGGCGAACAATTTTCCGCCGCCCTTGGCACAGCGCGGCAGAAAAAGCTTGTCGATACCGCATGCGCCGCGCTGGAAGAAGCACTTGCCATGACAGAAAACGAAGAGCCGCTTGATCTAATCGCGCCGCTGTTACGTGAAGCGGTAAACGCGCTGGGCGAAATTACAGGAGAGGTTTCCGCGTCTGATATTCTGGAGGAAATGTTCAGCAGGTTCTGTGTGGGGAAGTGAGGAGCCGCTTTACAATCACGCGGTGAAATGTTTAGTTTAAAACAAATCCAACTGCTCTGTTTTCTTCCCTTCAAATTCATGCATATACTCAAACAATAAATCATTATTACAAACAATGTTGTGTTTATTACAAGTATCATAAAACACGCGTATTAATTCATCGTTATTGTCGCTCTTTACTTCATAGTTATAACCGTATTTTTTTATATAAATATTTTTTAAACCAGGAAAATGTTCATCGAGTTTTGAATAAAAATACTCGCGGTCGCCTTCTCTCAGTGTAAGACCGATACCCCAGCATAAAATTCCGTAAACGCCCGCTTCAATACAATAGTTCAAAATGCCGCGCATATTTTCTTCCGTATCATTTATAAATGGCAGAAGCGGGCTGAACCACACAACTGTTTGAATGCCATTGTCACGCATGATATTCAAAACTTCAAAACGCCGTCTTGTGCCGCATACATCAGGTTCAATTATTTTGCATAACTTTTCATCAAAGGTTGTCAAAGTTAACTGGACAATACATTTTGCTTTTTTATTTATGCTGATTAGCAAATCCAAATCGCGCAGAATTAGATCCGATTTTGTCTGAATTGCGAGGCCGCAATCATATCTTTCAATTATTTCAAGACAGGCGCGGATATTGGCCAGATTTTCGGGAATGGGAATATAGGGATCGCTCATCGCGCCGGTGCCGATTACGCATTTTTTTCGTTTGCGTTTGAGCGCGTCTTCAAGCAGCGCGGGAGCGTTTGATTTAATCTGCACATCTTCAAAATCGTGTTCAATATGATAACATTTACTCCGCGAATCGCAGTAAATACAACCATGTGTACATCCACGGCTGATGTTCATGCCGTTATGAGGGCTCAATATGCCTTTGACTTCCCTTAGATGCATATATGTTTTAAAGTATATCATAATGGCGCACGTTACGCAGTTAATTGAAGGAGAAGAATTTTGGACTATGATTGCATTGTAATAGGCGGGGGACATGCAGGCATTGAAGCGTCTCTTGCGGTGTCGCGTCTCGGATTTTCAACTCTTCTCATTACGCAAAACCCCGATAAGATTGGCGCGCTTTCCTGCAATCCGGCGGTCGGCGGTCTTTCAAAAGGTAATCTAGTGCGTGAAGTGGACGCTCTGGGCGGAGAGATGGGCAAGCTGATAGACGCAGCCATGATTCAATACCGCGTTCTGAACCGTTCACGCGGACCTGCGGTTCAGGCGCCAAGAGCGCAGGCCGATAAATACGCGTATCAGGCGGCGGCGCGTTCTGTTCTTGAAAAACAAAATAATTTAAAAATTTTTATGGATACGGTAACAGATTTTATTCTGGAAGACGGAATGTCTGATTTATATCAGTCGAAAATTTCAGGGGTTATTACCAGGCGCGGATATCACATAACAGCGCGCACTGTGATTCTCGGCGCCGGTACTTTCATGGAAGGAAAAATTTTTATTGGCGAATATGACGCGCCGCAGGGGCGGTTAGGTGAAGAAGCGGCGGCGGGGCTTGGCGCATCGCTCAGGCGGCTTGGTTTTTCTGTCGGACGGCTGAAGACCGGAACTCCGGCGCGGCTCGCGGATTATTCAATTGATTTTTCCAGAATAGATAAACAGGACGGCGAAGAAATGCGCCCATTCTCATTTGACGCTGACACTGTTATTAATGGACAGCCGCTTCTTAAGAGTGAACCATGCTGGGTTACATACACCACAGCGAGAACCCATGAAATCATCAGGGCGAACATTCATCGCTCCCCTTTATATGGCGGAAAAATTACCGGCGCAGGCGCGCGGTACTGTCCTTCCATCGAGGATAAAGTAGTGCGCTTTCCACAGAGGGAACGCCACCATATCTTTATTGAGCCTGAAGGAATTTCGACTAACGAAATGTACATGAACGGTGCTTCAAGTTCTCTGCCCGAAGACGTGCAGCGCGATTTTATTCGCAGCATTCCCGGACTTGAACAGGCTCACATTGTCCGCCCTGCCTATGCTGTAGAATACGATTATATTGATCCTCTGGATCTTTATCCGTCTCTGGAATCAAAACGCCTGTCCGGATTTTTTTCGGCAGGGCAGACTAACGGCAGTTCAGGTTATGAAGAAGCCGCATCCCAGGGGATTATCGCCGGCATTAACGCCGCGATGAAAATGCTGAACCGTCCGCCTCTGGTATTGGGACGCGCTGAAGCATACATCGGCGTTTTGGTTGACGATCTTACAACATTGGGAACAAAAGAGCCGTACCGCATGTTCACAAGCCGCGCCGAACACCGGCTGATGCTCCGGCACGACACTGCGGACACAAGGCTTACCCCGAAAGGACGCGATGCCGGCCTAATCGGCGATGAACGCTGGGAGCGCTTTCTGGAAAAAATTAAAACGTTAGACGCAATCGTGGAACTGCTGGAAAAGCGCAGGTCTTCCAGTCCCGCGGTTAACGCTGATGATGCGGAACTGTCCCGTTATCCGGATGAACTGGTAGAGCGCGTTCTTCTGGATATCAAGTACGCAGGTTATATTGAAAAAGAAAAACGTTTCGCCGCTAAAGCCGCCAAAATGGATTCAATCAGGCTGGCTCCAGATTTGGATTACGCGTCTGTCACCGGGCTGTCCGCGGAGGCAAAAGAAAAACTCATTTCAGTTAAGCCCCTAAATGTAGGACAGGCGGCGCGAATACCCGGTGTCAGGCAGGGAGATATCGCGGTGTTAATCATTAACGCGAATAAAAAAACAGTGAAGGAGACAATATCATGATAAAACTCGCGGCCTTCCTTGGTAATCCCGGAACCGGATATGCACATAACAGGCACAATGCCGGACGTATGCTCGCGCAAGCCATGCCTTTTTACAGTTCTCTTTCATGGCAGAAAAAATTTAAAGGTTTGTATGCTGTCAATGAAGGTATTCATCTGCTTATGCCTGAAACTTACATGAATCTTTCAGGCGAGTCGGTTTACGCCGCAGCTTCGTTTTTTAAAATTAATACTGAGGAAATAATTGTAATCCATGATGAGCTGGAACTTTCTCTGGGTTTTATATCGCTGAAATTTTCAGGCGGCCTTGGAGGGCATAATGGACTGCGTTCCATGAAAAATTGTTTTAACAGCGCGGATTTCTGGCGGCTGCGTATCGGTCTTGGACGGCCTGACTCGCGGCTTCCCGGCGAAGGAGGACGCGAAGGAAGCGGGGAAGGTATAATTGACTGGGTATTGTCTGACTTTTCAAAAGCCGAGCTGGAAACGCTTCTTCCCGTTCTTGATGAAGCCGCATCTCTTTTAATGCAAACCTTTGCCGGAGAACCGCAATCCCTGTTAAAAGAATGGGCTAAAAGGAAAATTCAAGTTCCCAAACAGGAAAATACAGGAGAGCAGCAATGATAACAGGCGATTCATTCAAAGCGTTATACGACATTGTCGCGAAACTGCGCAGCCCGGAAGGCTGTCCGTGGGACAGGGAACAGAACCCTTCGACATTGCGGGGGGATTTAGTAGAAGAAACCTACGAGTGTCTTGAAGCCATAGATGAAAATGACACATCTCATATCGCGGAAGAACTTGGCGATTTATTTCTGCTTGTCACAATGATCAGTTACATGCACGAAGAAGAGGGAAAGTTTTCAGTCGATGATGTGCTGTCAAAAATAAATGAAAAGCTGATACGCCGCCATCCTCATGTGTTCGGCGAAGTAAAGGTAAAAAACAGCGCCGAAGCTTTGAGCAACTGGGCGGAGATAAAAGTAAAGCAGGAAGGACGCAAGCCCAAAGATTCGATCCTTGATGAAGTAAGCAGCGGCTTCCCTCCAATGGATCGCGCATACGCGTTACAGAAAAAAGCCGCGAAAGCCGGTTTTGACTGGCCGGATACTGAAGGCGTTATAGAAAAAATCAGGGAAGAGCTTGATGAGGTGTATGCGGCAATGGCGCATAACGGGCAGGACGCACGGACGGCAGTTGAAGAAGAGTTGGGCGACCTGCTTTTTTCCGTGATAAATCTTTGCCGCTTTTTAAAAACAGAACCTTCTGTGGCTCTCCGGCGGACTAACAGTAAATTTGTAAACCGCTTTAAGTATGCAGAAAAAAAGATGAAAGAAACAGGACAGGAAATGAAGAAAGAAAATTTAAATATTATGGAAACATACTGGAATGAAGCGAAGGAGATGGAAGCAAATAAATTATCATGAAACGCGGTTATTACTTATACCGCGTATAACAAACGCTTGACAAAAATGGTAATTTCGTGTAACTTTTATATATATTTTTAAAGGCAAAGATCGGGAACAAGTAACCCCCCAAGCCTTTCCTTCAGAGAGCCGGCGGCTGGTGAAAGCCGGTAGGAAAGCGGGTTCGAATGCTGAAGCATTCGGAAGACTAAAGCCTTCACGAGGCTAAAGCCATTGGGTGAATACATCCCGGGAGCTGCGCGCTGAACAATGTTTCTTCGATTTAATTGAGGAACGTTTAAGTAGGATGCGACGGGAATGCCCGTTACAGCATAGGGGTATATAAGTTCTGCTTTGCAGTACAGTACCCTTTGAGCGCGTAATCGTGAGGTTATGCGGAACTGAGGTGGTATCGCGGTTGTGTCACAATCGTCCTCGGAACAATATCCGGGGGCGATTTTTTTTGTCCCCAAGAAAGGTGGGTTCCTATGTTTATCAAGGTACTCCTGCTTCTGTTGTTCTTTGCGGTTACGATCTTTGTCGGGTTATATTTCCGGAAGAGAGCGGCAAGCGTAAATGATTTTGTGCTGGGCGGACGCAATGTCGGTCCGTGGCTTTCGGCGTTTTCCTACGGCGCGACATATTTTTCCGCTGTTGTATTTGTAGGATACGCGGGACAGTTCGGCTGGCGGTTCGGCACTGCCGCTGTCTGGATCGGGCTTGGCAACGCTTTTATCGGCTCATTGATGGCGTGGTTCATTCTCGGAAGACGCACGCGTATTATGACCAATCACATCAAAAGCGCGACCATGCCTGAATTTTTCGGCGTTCGTTTTTCTTCAACCGCATTAAAGGTTTGCGCTTCAGTTATCGTTTTTATCTTTTTAATCCCATACACTGCCTCATTGTATAACGGGCTTTCGCGTCTTTTTGAAATGGCGTTTGGCATACCGTTTGAATATTGTATATGGGCGATGGGAATTCTAACGGCTATATTTGTTGTCGCCGGAGGTTATTTCGCTACAACAGTCAACGATTTTATTCAGGGTTCAATTACAGTGATCGGTATAGTCGCGATAATAGTCGCGGCGCTTGGCAGCAAAGGCGGATTTATTCCCGCAATTGATTCACTTGCCCAGGTCAGCGACTCAGCCGCGCCGCGCGGAACTGTTCCCGGAGTTTTCACTTCGTTTTTAGGTCCAGACCCAATATCGCTTTTGGGCGTATTAATACTTACATCGCTCGGCACATGGGGACTGCCTCAGATGGTTGCGCGCTTTTACTCTATCAAGAGTGAAAAAATGATCACAAAAGGCGCGATTGTTTCCACGTTTTTCGCCATTTTTGTAGCGGGCGGCTGTTATTTCCTGGGCAGCTTTGGACGCATATTCGCTTCTCCTGCTGATGTAAGAGCGAAAGGTTATGACTCCATTATTCCCGGATTACTTGAAAGATTGTTTACCAACAATGACTGGATGATGGGATTAATTATAGTCCTGGTGTTCGCCGCTTCAATTTCCACTCTTTCATCATTGGTTATGTCTTCGGCTTCTACTTTAACGCTGGACTTTTTAAGAGGAAACATAATAAAAAAAATGAGCGAAAAGATGCAGTTAGTTATAATCCGCGCTTTGATAGTCGTGTTTATAATTATTTCATCTGTGATTGCAATCAGCGTATACAGGGGCGGAATCACCTTTATCGCCCAGTTGATGGGCGTTTCATGGGGCGCTCTCGCCGGTTCATTCCTTGCGCCGTTCCTTTACGGTCTGTACTGGAAAAAAACAAGCAAATTAGCGGTATGGTGCAGCTTTATATTCAGCACTTCCGTGATGATACTTAACGTCTTATTCAGAAGTTCCTTTCCAGCGATTTTACAGTCACCGATAAACGCCGGAGCTTTCTGTATGCTGGCCGGATTGATTATCGTGCCGCTTGTAAGTTCGTTTACCAAAGCGCCGGAAAAATCAGTTGTCACTCATTGTTTTTCCTGTTACGAAGAAACTGTTTCTGTCAAGGTTAAGAATGATCTCGGCTAATAAGGTAATTTCGTAAGCATTTTTCTTTGCATGATAAAAAAAGAAGCCCGGCTGCTGCTTGCAAGCAAGCGCTGGCCGGGCGTTTTTACGAAAGACATCGTTTAATGATTAAAAGATTTTCTTTTAATGATTAAACTGCTGTTATTGCAGAAGCTGAAGAACTGATTGACCTCTCTGGTTGGCTTGCGCCAGCATTGCTGTGCCTGATTGTGAGAGGATCATGTTCTTTGTGTAATTGACCGTCTCATTTGCCATGTTAGTATCACGTATGCGGGATTCTGATGCCTGTATATTTTCCGCTCCAACGTCAATACCGCGGATTGCATGTTCGAGGCGGTTCTGGTATGCGCCGAGATCTGATCTTTGCTTACTGACGATCTTTAACGCCCTGTCGAGAGTTCCAATGGCGCGGTTGGCGCTGTCCGGGTCCATCAGTGAAATGAAGGTATCATCGCCGACATTACGGACACCAAGAGCCTTCGTTGTCATGGTGCTGACATAAATTCGTTCACGCTGATCCATGTTGGCGCCAATATGCAGCCACATGGACGCTGTTACTACATTTTCGCCGATTAGCCGGCTGAAACGGCCGGTCAACATATTCATTCCGTTAAATTGCGCATGTGATGCAACCCGGTCAATTTCGTCAACTAACGCTGAAACTTCAATCTGCATGTACATTCGGTCTTCTTCGGTATAAATACCGTTGGCGGCCTGCACTGACAATTCACGAAGGCGCTGCAGAATGTCCTGGGATTCCTGCAGGTAACCTTCTGTGGTTTGAATGAAAGAAATGCCGTTCTGGGCATTTACAGATGCCTGATTTAACCCGCGAATTTGAGACCGCATTTTTTCTGATACAGCAAGCCCCGAAGCATCATCACCGGCGCGGTTGATGCGTAGTCCGCTGGACAGTTTCTC
>WQSN01000011.1 GCA_009787835.1 Treponema sp. | reverse complement strand
TGGGTTACGCCAAGCTGACGATCAGCATATATGGCGCTCATGTTGTGATTAATAATCATTATTACCCTCCATAGTTTTGCTAGCCCCGGCTATCCGTGCCAGGACCGTCCCGCAGGAGCGTTTTACAGAAACAGTTTCGCGCAACTATCCCTTTATCCGCTTTACGGAACGAAACGACTGATTTACCGCAGACTGTCCGCTGTAAAATAATCGTTTCGATCCGTCCTGCGCATGTTTAACAAGTAAAACATGGCTGCCCGTAACCGGGCTTGAGGGTTTTTGTCAAAGATCACTGAAATTAATCCAAAACATAAAAGCTTCAAATTAATCTCTTAAAAAACAGCTATCCTAAACTGATGTCTAGGAATAACCAACAATTACCGGCACTGGAATAAACCCAAATACCGGTATTAATACATTTCAGAGGAGGGCAGTTCCGGCGCCTTTTTAAGGAATCGAAACCCCCTCTATTATTACTCTAATATATTACTGGAGTAATTGCAAGATCGAAGTTGCTCTCTGATTTGCCTGCGCAAGCATCGCAGTTCCGGCCTGATTCAGAATTTGGTCTCTTACATAACTTACCATTTGGTTAGCCATGTTTGTATCCCTAATCCTGGATTCGGAAGCCTGCAGGTTTTCAGCGCCTACGTCAAGGCCCCTTACTACATGCTCTAGACGGTTCTGATACGCGCCAAGATCCGCTCTTTGTTTATTGATGATTTTTAGAGCCGCGTCAAAAGTGCCAATAGACATATTGGCACTTTCCGGCTGCTCAAGCGTGACAAACGTTTCGTCCATCTGGCGGATACCCAGACCTTTACTGGTCATTGTACCAATAAAAACCTGTGTCCGCTGATCCATGTTGGCGCCGATATGGAACCACATTGATCCGGTAACAATATTCTGACCGGATGAACGCGCAAAACGCCCTGTAAGCATATTCATTCCGTTAAATTGGGCATGGCTTGCAATCCTGTCAATTTCGTCGACAAGCGCGGATACTTCTATCTGAATGTACATTCTGTCTTCTTCAGTGTAAATACCGTTGGCTGCCTGAACTGCCAATTCACGCATTCGTTGAAGAACATCCTGCGTTTCCTGCAGATATCCTTCCGCTACCTGGATGAATGAAATACCATTTGCCGCATTGGTAGATGCCTGATTAAGACCGCGTATCTGGCTGCGCATTTTTTCTGACACCGCCAGTCCCGACGCATCATCGCCGGCACGATTAACACGCATTCCCGAGGAGAGTTTCTCCATGTTTTTTGTAAGATCTACCTGGGTTACTTTGAGGGACCTATCCGCAAACATTGCGCTTAGGTTGTGATTGATGATCATAAGATCCTCCTTGAACTTTTGCGGGAGCATCCATGCCCCCGTTCGACAAATTATATCCGGTTGGTTAACCGCGGATTACCCTTCCTGGGTATAACTTATCATTGTCATTTTCGGCATTACCGGAATATAACTTTAATCTTTTTTTGTATTTTTTTGAGGTTTTACTGAAGAAAGAATAATTTTTTGCGTATATTATTTCATTTAGGAAATACTATCAGGGGACGGCGCTGGCCTGTTGGCTGGTAAACACTGCCTTCCGGAAGCCCCAGATTTGATGTTTGATTTGGAACAGGTTTTATTTCTTGTTTTAATTTAGGTGTGGTTTTTAATTTTTCCGGTGTTTTTTGCAAAACTACAGTCTCTTTTTTATTTTTAGGTGTTTTTAATGATGATGGAGTCTTTTTTAATGGTTTAACTACTGTTTTTTTTGTTTTTTCTGTATTTTCCTTTACTTGTTTTTTATTTGGCGTTTTTTTTACCGATTTTTCCATTCTTTCTTTTTTAGTAATTACGAGCTTTTTCTTCGGTACTGATTTTGACTGTTTTGTTATTTTCTCTTTTTTTGTTGAAAATTTTGTTTTTCTCAAAGTTTCAGGCTTTTTTTTAGGAGTTATGGCCTTTTTTGCCAATTTACCTTTTGGTATTTCCTTTTTCATGTATATCACCTCTTTTGAGAATTATTTTATCTGTTATTATTGAAATATAGCATAGAATTTCCATATTGTGAATTTTTTTTTTATATTTTTTACATTAATTAGAATACCTCGAACTGGTACAAGGCAGAAATGTATGTTTAAATATTTTATTTGCATACATTTCTGGGTTGTTTCAGTTTGAGATTGTTTTATGGGGAGAAATATTAGGGTTTGAATTGAATTTTTTTTCTTAGGTACTGTGACTGTCTTTCTTTTTTGAGCGGTTAGATTTAATTGGCTTTTCTGAAATTCCTGACTTTGAAGTATTTTTTAGCCGAATTTCGATAATTTCTTCCATTGCAACGATAATCAATGGGTACTCCGCTTTTTCCATAATTGATATAAGGTATTCAATCCGTTGTCTTTCCGAATTACGGTAAAACGGCGGTTTTGGCTCATTGTCAATGCCATAAGCCAGCCAATTCAGGGAAATATCCAATATTTCACATGCTTTTACCGCTAAATCAAAGTCAAGGAATTGAACGCCGTTTATTATTTTTGAGATTGTTGTTTGGCTGATATTTAGTTTTTTGGCTAGATCAGCTTGTTTAAAGCTCTTTAGTTTCAGAGCAGCCGCAAGCCGTTCACCATAACTTTGCTTCATTATTTACCAGTATCACATAATCAAATTAAAATTTCATTAATTATTTTTATATTTATACTTGTCAAATAGGAATATTATATGCTATAATCGAAATTATTAGGGATTTTATGGAATGTTTTAAACAAGAGTACTATGAAAGCATAGAAAAAGCCCTAAAAGAGGTTGGCCTCAAGGTAGATAAAATTGAGAGACAAAGGGAAAAAACGATTATTACTGTACTTCAATGTGAGACTGGAGAAAATACCGTAAGGATTCAAAATAAACAAAGGATAAAAAATGAATAGGGATACTTTTTTAAAAGGGAGATTTTAGGTGAAAAATTTTGTAAAATTGTTCGGGATTATTGTTTTTGCGGCTGTGATTGGGTATAGTTTTACTGCCTGTATAGAGCCTGAAATTACACAGCCGCCAGTATTAAATGTTATTGCCACAGAATACACACAAACTGCGGCCATTTACCCTGTAACACCGATTAATGAACTTAAAACAGATCTAACCGTAACGGCGTATTACAGTAACAATTCAAATACTATATTGGATACGACAGATTATACATTAAGCGGCACTTTGTCTGTTCCATCAAGCACAATTACTGTAACGTACGAAGGCAAGACCGATACTTTCATAGTAAATGTAACAGAAATTCCGGTTCCTTACTGCGAACATGAATATGACGAATGGATTGTTACAAANGAACCTACGACAACTGAAAGCGGCGAAGAAACAAGAATATGCCTGATATGTGAGCATGAACAAAAACGCAATATATCTCCGTTAGGCGAACCCGGGCATATACACGANTTTGGCTCCTGGATAGATACAATATCCCCGACCTGCACAACTGATGGTGAGGAGACAAGAACCTGCTCACATGATCCAACACANATTGAAACACGCCCCGGCGCTGANGCATTTGGACATGATTGGAGTAACTGGACAGTAACAACACAACCTGCATGCGCATCTGCCGGTGAGGAGACAAGAACATGTACTCATGATTCTGCACACATTGAAACACGACCCGGCGCTGATGCTTTAGGACATGACTGGAGTGATTGGGCATTAACGCCAAGCGGAGACGAAAACAGAAGCTGCCGGAGGATTAACTGTACTGTAACTGAAACCCGTCCTTTATTTGCGACAGCAGGATTGTCTTTTGTATTGATAAACAGTAATACAGCATATTCAGTCTCCAGAGGTACAGCGGTTGCCTCTGAAGTAATAATACCTACCTTCTACAATGGACTGCCTGTTACCGCGATACCTGATAATGCTTTTTCTTCTTATACTAATATGACAAGTATTACCATATCCGATAGAATAACGAATATAGGCAGTTTTGCATTCTCAAATTGTACTGGTTTAACCAGTGTAACAATACCAGAAAGCGTGACAAGTATAGGCAGCAGCGCTTTCACCGGCTGCAGTAATTTGACAAGTATAACAATACCATTTGCCGGCAGAACATTGAATTATACTACTACAAACAGCTGGTTTGGTTATATATTCGGCGCAACAAGCGCTTCCAGTCAAAATTCTTTTATTCCGGCAAAGTTAAAGGAAGTTATTATAACCGGCAGCAACAGTATTCATAATAACGCATTCCAGAATTGCGGTAATTTGATAAGTATTGTTTTACCTAACACTGTTACGAGTATTGGTAATAATGCATTTCAGAATTGCAGCAATTTGACAAGTATTGTTTTACCTGACACTGTTACGAGCATAGGCAGTAACGCGTTCGGCGGTTGTACCAGCCTGACGAGTATTACGATACCGTTTGTCGGCAATACATTGAATGGCACTACAAATACATGGTTTGGTTACATATTTGGCGCGACAAGCTATAATGGTCAAAACTCTTCGATTCCTGCTTCGCTGAAAACAGTCATTGTAACAGGTGGAAATACCATCACCAATAATGCATTCCAGAATTGCAGTGATTTATCAAGTGTCATAATACCCGGTAGTGTGACGAGCATAGGACAAAGCGCGTTCCAGAGTTGTACTGGTTTAATGACTATCACAATTCCTAACAGCGTGACGAATATTGAGTCTAATGCATTCCAGAGTTGTACTAAGTTAGCGAGTGTAATGATAGGTAATGGTGTAGCGAGTATAGGTAATTATGCGTTCTCTGGTTGTGACAGCTTGACGAGCATCACAATACCTGACAGCGTGACGAGTATCGGGTCTAATGCATTCCAAAGTTGTACTAAGTTAGCGAGTGTAATGACAGGTAATGGTGTAGCGAGTATAGGTAATTATGCGTTCTCTGGTTGCGGCAGCTTGACGAGTATCACAATACCTGACAGTGTTACGAGAATAGGTAATTATGCGTTCTCTGGTTGTGACAGCTTGACGAGCATCACAATACCTAACAACGTGACGAGTATCGGGTCTAATGCATTCCAAAGTTGTACTGGGTTAACAAGCATAACGATACCTGACAGTGTAACGAGTATCGGTAGTTATGCATTCCAAAGTTGTACTAAGTTAGCGAGTGTAATGATTGGTATTAGTGTGGCAAGTATCAGTAATTATGTGTTCTCATATTGCAAAAGTTTGACGAGCATCACAATACCTAACAACGTGACGAGTATCGGGTCTAATGCATTCCAAAGTTGTACTGGGTTAACAAGCATAACGATACCTGACAGCGTGACGAGCATAGGACAAAGCGCGTTCCAGAGTTGTACTGGTTTAATGACTATCACAATTCCTAACAGCGTGACGAATATTGAGTCTAATGCATTCCAAAGTTGTACTAATTTAGCGAGTGTAATGATTGGCAACAGTGTGGCAAATATCGGTAATTATGTGTTCTCAGATTGTAACAGTTTGACGAGTATCACAATACCATCAAGCGTGACGAGTATTGGTCAGTACGCGTTCCAAAATTGCAGTGGTTTAACGAGCATCATAATAGGCAACAGTGTGGCAAGTATAGGTAATTATGCGTTCTCTGGTTGCAAAAGCTTGACGAGCATCGAGATACCAAACAGTATGACAAGTATAGGTATCAGTGCATTCCAAAGTTGTATTGGGTTAACAAGCATAATGATACCTAATGGTGTAGTGAGTATAGGAAGGAGTGCGTTCTCTGGCTGCAGTAGCTTAATAAGTATTACTTTACCTTTTGTTGGAGTAAGCAGATCGGCAACAAGTAACGACGCGTTATTTGGAGCAATTTTTGGAACAAGCAGTTATACAGGTGGAACAGGCATAAGCCAGAAATATCATGAATCGTGGTCTGTCACCTACTACATTCCAGCATCGTTACGAACTGTAGTAATAACAGATGCAAAACAATTAGGATATGGCGCGTTCTATGGTTGCAACAGCTTGATTAATATTACAATACCTGACAGTGTGACGAGTATCGGTGATTATGCGTTTTATAATTGTAACAGTTTGACTAGTATTACAATACCTAACAGTGTGACGAGTATCGGTGTTTTTTGGACGTTCTATGGTTGCACGAATCTGTCAGTAACATGGTATTATAATCCATCGCTTACAGCATCTACTTTCAGTACCTATTTAAAAACCGTAATCTTTTCTGACAGTGTGACGAGTATCGGCGGTGCTGCGTTTTCAGGTTGCAGCGGCTTAACGAATATTACAATCCCCTCAAGTGTGACGAGTATAGGGTCTTATGCGTTCGAAGGTTGCAGCGGTTTAACGATCATGACAATACCCTCAAGTGTGACGAGTATCGGTTTTTCTGCGTTCAATGGTAGCTCCCTTACGAGTATCACCATCGGGGCAAATGTGTTTTTTGATATTGTTTCAACTCATAATAATTTAACTACTCATTTTGGTGGTTCTTATATTTACGGTGGATGTCTGGCTGGAACTTATACACGACCTAATACGAGCAGTAATGTGTGGAGTATGCAGTAATATGGCGGTATGTTGATGGAGTGGAAACTGTGTGGAATTGAGCGGGGAGTATAGCTGACAGGAAGCTATGCCCATATTAGCCACGTATATGGGTTTTGGCTTTGATTGGTTGATAAGTATATTATAGGAGATATAAAATAAAGGGTTCCAATATGCTTCACAGGAAAATATACAACATTGCTTTAATTGTAACATCGATATTTGTATTTTTTACATGGTCGTTGACTAATACAATCAATTTACCTTTTTTTGAAAATCGTGTAATTTTATACTTAGTAAATTTTGCATCTTCATTTGGATTTTTCAAATTATTTGTTATAATTACAACATATATTCTTGAACGAATAACATTTGTCAAAAAAATTATATTTGGTTCTTCGTACTTTGAGGGAATCTGGATAGGTTATTATACATCTCCAACAGACGGTAAAACCAGAATTTTTTTTCAGATTATAGATCAAACTATTGATGATGTTAATATCTTTTCCAGATCATTTATTTTAGATAAAACATACCGAGGTTCATGGAAATCAACAAATGATGTATCTATTAACCCGAAAAAGTCTGAATTATCTTATATGTACGAGTTTGACGGGGTTGATACAACTGATCATACTCATGGAATGTTTATAGGAAGTTTTTGCAAAAAAGGCATTTTAAAAACACCTTTTAGTATGACCGGTAATGCTTTTAATTATTATTCAAAAGTAAAAATTAGAACTGAGCTAATTAAGGTTTCAAATAGTACTGTTTTAAAAGATTATGATAAAGATTATGATAAAAATAAATTATTAGAAAAAGCACTTAAATTTTATAAAGATGAGGTTACAAAAATCACACCTGTTGATAACATAGGTAATAAAAAACAAGATATGGATCAATGTCCACACCAAGGGTCAGTTATTAATAATTATTTCTGTTACTTCAACAATTAAAAAAATTAAAAGGAGATATTAAAATATGATTTTTCTAACGACTATATCTGGAATAGTATTAAGTATTATAGCAATAATTATTTCTGTGGTTACTTTTATTAAACATGATAAACACAGTAAAAATAAATTAAAACCAATATGTACAATACATCAATCGCTTTATGACAATTTAATTTCTATTAGAATTGAAAATAACGGGATAGGACCAATTATACTAAAAAGTGTTTTATTTACTTGTGATAATAGCAGAACGGCCAATTCAATATACTATTTACTGCCAGAAGACATAAGAAAAATAAAATACCATAGAATATATATAGGAGAATTAAAAGGACTTGCCATTCATCCTAACGGAAAACTACATTTAATGAGCATGACACCTGAAGATGATATAATAATGCGAAAATTTAAAGATACGTTAAAAACAATAACAGTTAATGTCGAATATTATGATATATACAATCAGAATTATGAGATACAGAAAAAATTAAATTTTAATGATGATAATTTAGGAATATTAATATCTACTGAGGGACAGAAAATGTTACTTGAAAATTTATAGATTATTATTTTTTAGGTGGTAGCGCAAAAGTGCCTGTCACCCATTTTTGTCTAGTGTCGTTAGCCACAATAGTACGCTATATGCCAATTCCGAAGCTGTCCGAAAATCTGTGTAAATGACAGAATATCATAAGAACTGGCAGCGTACAGTGTCAGTCAGTGTTTTTATGTGCTGTACAATTGCGCGTAATAGCTGTATGTGTAACATGGTCAAACAGGTTACGCCATTTTTTGCTAATTTTTTCGCCATGTAAAGCAACCGCATTTCGGTATTTTTTTCCTTGTCTTTACCTTTATTCTTTGTTATTCTTTAAATGTGCGGATCTTCAAATTTAAGTGGTTTCAACGATTTACAACAAAAGAAGGTATTTCTGATAGTGAGTTGAAAGAAGTTGTGCAGCATCTTAAAAATGGACAATTCCGGAATAAGACAATTATAGAAATCTTATAGGAGGAAAAGGATGAAATACAGAAGTGAAGCATTAGAAGCTGTTCATGAGCAAGCTGTAGCAATGTATAAAACCGGAGGAATAACAGAAGCAGATATGCGTGAATATGATAAATTTTGCCTCAAAAATCCTAAAAAAAAAAATCTTCTCCTGTTTATTTTGAAGATAATACAATGAAAATTAAACAAGCAGGTCCTGTTACAGCATAAATGTAACCGTCAAAGCAACCGCTTTTACCATTATGAGTCCGTAACAACTAATACTTTATCCGCTTATCGTGCATAGTATTAGTTGTTACATATTACTAGTCTATAAAATTAATTTATAACGAATATAGCGGGCTGCGCAAATCCCTTTCAGGGTCATTCGGTGTGGATCACGTACAATGCCACACCAAAGTGTGCGTTGTAGAAGGCCACAGCCGTTTATGACCCTGAAAGGAATTTGCGCAGCCTGCGTTTATTAATTATTGAATATTCTGTGTAATATAGAACGCCACATCCACATAACTGGCCCTTGGGTGATTCTTTGGCGTAGAGCGTCTTCGATTGCTGTAAAATCGCTTTTTTCCAGGGTTTTTGCCATAAATGAACCCCAGCGTGAATGTTCAGTGTTAAACCATGCGGCAAGGTCTTTTTCTGTAATTAGGCGCTCTTCTTTTTGGTCTATTATTTGCTGTTCAACTGTAAAATTGTTTTTTTCAAATGCGGCGGTTAATTCATTTTCATCATAAAGACCGGATATTGATGTGTTCTCAAAAAATGATTCTTCCGACTGTTCCAGTTTCAGAACAATGTCGCGCTCAGCGCGGATAAGACATTCATCTTTCAGAATACGGGAAATACGTTCGCCGAGACGGGGAGGGGAGAAGAGTAAAATTAAATTACCGTTTTCTGCTAGCAGAGTTTTTACGGCGGATGCAAGCTGATTTGGATCTGCTGAAAGTCTTGGAGAACGTATAAGGATATGGTCAAATTTTGAGCAGGAGAACCATTCCTCACATTGATCCACGGTTGGCAGAATGTCATCTGTTACAGCTAACTGCGGCTTTTCCGCTTCATCCAGGATGTTTGTATCCAGAACTTGCGCATAACGTAACAGAGCGTCCTTTGCGGCAAGGCTGTTAACCAATGCGGCGGTTAGACCCTCGGGGCATCGGCGCAGGCTTTCCCAAAGTAAAAGGCCGTCATTTGCAAGGGGGATAAGGACACGGCTGTGTCTTGCCACGGAGGCGGTTTTAAATATATTATCACGGTCATTGCGAAGAAGCGTGCTTCTTCCCGATTCCAGGCGTTTAAACCATCCCTCCCTTCCCTTTGATGAGGCGGACCATGACAGAAACTCGCCTCCTGTTTCCGCGTCTCCAAGCACTATGGCTGCCTGTAATTCACGTCTTTGTAAAACTTCCTCGCGGATTTTTCCTTCATAACCGACAATCGAAGGAACATAAAAAGTTCTGCCCCTCAGCGAAGTTGGTAAATACTGTTGCGCTGCCCAATGATCGCGGTAGGCATGAGGATAAACATATCCTTCTCCATGACCGAAACCTTCCTTGTCGCGGCTTGCGTCGCGGAGGTGATTGGGGACATCGGCGTCTTCGCGTTCCACTTCTTTTAGAGCGTCAAAAAAGGCCATCGCTGTGTTAGATTTGGGAGCTGTGGCAAGGTACAGGCAGGCGTGTGACAGCGGGAAATTTCCTTCAGGGAAACCGATTCGCTCAAACGCCTGGGCGCAGGAGACAACAACTGAAAGCGCCAGAGGGTCAGCAAGGCCGACATCTTCGCTTGCGAGAATTATCATCCGCCTGAAAATGAATTTTGGATCCTCTCCTGCGCGCACCATTTTCGCAAGCCAGTACAGTGCGGCATCGGGATCGCTGCCCCTGACGCTTTTTATAAAAGCGCTGATTGTATCAAAATGATAATCGCCGTCGCGGTCGTACAAAAGCGCGCGCCGCTGAATGCTCTCTTCGGCAGCTTCCATTGAGATAAAAATTTCCGTGCCGGCGGAAGGAGGCCAGGGCGATACGCTTGTTTCAACGGCAAGTTCCATCGCGTTTAAAAGGCTTCGCGTGTCTCCGCCAGCGACTTCGACAAGGTGATCAAGAGCGCCTTCTTCAAACAGAACTTTCCAGTTTCCGTAACCTCGTTCGGTATCCGCGATAGTTCTTTGCGCGGCTTCCAGAAGATCATTGTTACCCAATGGCTTTAACTGAAAAATGCGGCTTCGGCTTACAAGCGCCCGGTTCACTTCAAAAAAAGGATTTTCCGTTGTAGCACCGATTAAGATCACTGTCCCGTTTTCAACCCAGGGAAGAAGGGCGTCCTGCTGCGCCTTATTCCAGCGGTGGACTTCATCGACAAAAAGGATTGTTCTTTTACTGTATAACCTGAAACGTTCATCCGAGCGGTCAATTACTTCGCGGATATCTTTAACGCCGGAAAGGACCGCGTTTAGGTTTTCAAACGCGGCACGGGTGGTGTTCGCGATTACAGACGCAAGGCTGGTTTTCCCGGTGCCGGGCGGACCGTAGAGAATTATTGAAGAAAGACGGTCTGCCTGAATCGCGCGTCTTAAAAGCCTGCCCGGACCTACAATGTGATCCTGGCCTATTATGTCTTCAAGAGTGCGGGGGCGCATCCTGTCCGCGAGAGGGCTATTGTTATGCCTGTCAGAAGATTTTTTTCCGGTTTTGTTTTTTGAAGAGAATAATTCATCCATTGGGAAGACTTATTCGGCATTCCATTGAGGTCCGCCGCTTCGATCCAAACGGTATGACCAAACGCCGTTTTTCTGGGTTGACGCGAAAAGGATTCCATCCTGCGCCTGGATAATATGGTTTACCGGATGTTTCCCTATTGTGGATTTAAAACGATCATTATTGCCACTTGTAATGCTTGTAACAGAAGATAATCCTGGTTCCATAAATTGAGCCTTAATATACCTTATATTAGTTTCATCTTCTGCTTCACTGGAATTGAAATTCGGGTTATTAATCATTTTTATACCGTCAGGCTGCGATAAGTCCAGTTCCAGTTCAACATAACCGTATGTATAACCTGAACTTGTGCTGTATTCCAGCCTGTCCTGTCTTCCTGCCAGAAGCAGCATGTTTGAAGAGTTATTCGGATCTGTCCATATTGTAAGAGCGCCTGTAGCCATGCGGTCTCTGATATTAATGCTTTCTATTTTGGCGAAGGCATCGATAACAGAATATAATTCGCCTTCGCGGGATATTGCAACTATTTTATTTGTATTGAGCGTAGTGTCCAGATTGATAATACCGACAAGCTCCCTGTCGCTGCGATAAATAAAATTTATTCCTGCAGAAGGATCTGTCATTGTGTATATACCCTTGTTTCGGGTACAAAGGTAGTAATTTGTTCCATCAAAGGTAACGCCGCAGATCTCAAGGTCCACTCCATTATCAAAATCAACTTCGCTTCCAAAGTCCATTTTATTTTCCAAATCTGAATTATCTCCTGAATTTCCATTACCAGATGAACCTGTGTTTGATGAATTAATTGCATTTCCATATTTTAAATCATCATTTATATCCAAAAAATTATCGTTATTTCCCGTATTTCCTGTACTTTCCGGGTTTCCGGTATTTTCAATGGCTTCATTTTCTGTGTTCCCGATATCTGCAAAGTTTCCAATAGATGTAAAATCTGTAATTTTTCCGATATTTGCGATATTAAGCGTCTTTATTGCCGTCTGCGGCTCTAATCCTTCACTATCATCAACATAATGAATTTGATATAAATTTGAATTTGACAAGTTAGCCGCGCCGATAAACAACATGTTTTTTACCGCGAAAATATATTGCATTATGCTGTAATCGCCGATAATTCCGCCAACTTCTTCCCAGCCTGAAATCGATTTGAATCGTTTTAATTTCAAAGTGGTGCTTGATTCCTGTTCTTCATATATAAGCGCGTATAAATAATTATCTGTTTTCGCAAGCTGCAGGAAATGCCATCCCGGTTCATATCCTGTTTCAATCTCCCATGTTTTATCTCCGCTGTACTTCCATAAACGGCTGCGGGATGCGACATACATCGCATTATCGTAAATAATAAAATTGGTTGGCGCTCCCCCTATTTTTGGATCAATCGGTTCAACTTCCTGAGAAATGGCGAAATAAACCGGATCATTACACGATCCTAAAATGCAAATTACCGCGATAATGAACAGATAATTTTTAAAAGAATTTTTTCTCATGCGCCACCACAATTAAAAATGATAACGGACAGACAGAGTAAGGTCTACTATAAATCCGTCAACGTTCTTTTTGGGTTCTTCAAAAATCCATTCAGGATACCAGCCAAAGGCTGAATTCAATCCGAATGACCAGTCTTCATTGAATCTGAAGTATGCCGACGCTCCGGCTTTCGCGTAGAAACCGTAATAACCAAAGTCCAGATAGCGGTGCCATGCCATACCTATGGATAATGACAGGGGAAATTCAAATCTCCATAAATAAAATTGATAACCAATTCTTGCGCCCAAAGGGACAAAATAGGCTGAATTTAAACCTAAGGTGGAAATAAAAATAAAGCTGACTTCGCCGCCTACAAAAAAGTTTGGCGTAAGAAAATAATTGTATGACAGGTAAAGATTTCCCCCAACCGGCGGTTTAAAATTTCCCCAATCGGGCTTATTTTCCATGTCCTGATCACTGTATACAAAAAGAACCGGAAATATAGTGCCTGCGGATATTATAATCGCCTGATCTCCCGGTACCGATCTTAAATAGCTATAATCCCTGTCCGGTTCTGTTATTGGGTCTTCTTCTTCCTGTTCCTGGGAATAAAGCAGGACAGTTAAACATATCAGCAATAAAAAGACAAGAACTTTTGTCCTGTGCACTAAACACTCCTTTACTTAACAACAATCAGTATTATACATGGGTTACTGGTCTTCAATACCGTATTTTTCCAGCGTTAAATATTGAAGCAGAATGGGGTATCTGGTCAGCAACGCTCCGTAGCGTTCCAGTTCGTCAAAACGAATCCGCGCTTCAATATGGCTTTCGGCGTTTCTGCCAAAGGAAGAAGTGACATACCCGCGCTGTTCAGAAAGAAATTCTTCATATAAGGAACGTACATGTCTGTAAAGAATAAAATCCGGAAAATTTGCTGAATGAATAATCAATATAAACCCGTTGATTTCCGGGTATCTGAGCGCAATTTCTCTTTCCATATGCGCATCGGAGTCTCCTGCCAGTATTCTTTCCAGCCTTCCGGGGTCTGTATCCGCGGAGGAAAGGGTGTGAAGAATCAGTATGTTAATATTTTGCGCTATATCCCGTAAATAGTCGTTTAAACCCTTTTGGTCAATAATATGATGCTCAGTGGAAACCTGTATCAATTTTTCAGGATCAATGCTGAATGATATTTCCGCGTTTATTTCCCATGAAAAGTCTTCATTTAATCCGGAAAATTCCGCGTAAGTATCTCCTGACGGCAGAGAGCTTTTAAAAATAATTGAATATTTTTCAGGTTCAACGCGGAAAACAGAAATTTTCACATTTGTAGGAATTAATTTATACCATAACCAGCGGAATTCGCCTGAACGCACAAGTTTACTGTCTATTCCGTGAGTCTTTGAATAAATTACGCCGTAAGCTCCCGGAGGCACTGAAAATTGTACCCATCCAAGAAGAAAACCAGCGCCTCCAAGAATCAACAATATAATGATAGTTAATAAAAACTTTTTCATACTATGTTATAATAATATATATAGCGATTTGTTTCTAGTAGTTGATTACTGCTTGTTGGATGTTATTATGGATGAAAAGAATGGCGGCCAGCAGAATATAGTGAAGCATGAATTACGCAAAGGCGTAAGCCTTATCGTATGGATTCTCGGGTTAAGCCTGCTAATTTCTGTTATTTCTCTCGTTCTTTACCTGAGGGAATCTGACTATTCCGATGAAAGGCTGTTATCACTGCTTTCTGTCCTTAGGTATTCCTCATTTTTTGTATGTTTTTTTTCCATTTTTTTACTGGCAGCCAGTATAATCCGTGTTTTCCGCCGCCCTTCAGCGCTGCCTGTTCTTGGGATTGTACTGTCCATTTTTACAACTCTGTACGGAGCCTTAATAATTATACTGGACGCCGCGATTATCTCATTTACAGGCGGAAGCGGATGAAGATTAAGCATCATTCAAGATGCAGGTATTTCCATACATCTTTGGTTTCCTGGCCAAGCCGCCAAAAGCCAATGGAGCTTACATTCATTTTTTTATACATGTCCATGCGGGTGGTAAGCGAATAGGCGTCTTCATAGTAGACTTTAATCTGAACATTTACATTGTAGTCAAATGTGGGGATGCTTTCTTCGCGCGCTGTTTTAACATTTCGTTCCTTAATAATATCCGCGACTGAATCATAAATGAGCGCGCGCGAGGGAGAGTAATTCCCCCAGGTACGGCCGTAAAAAGGAATGCCCATTACTAATTTTTCAGGGCCAATAACATTCATGCAATAAGTGGCGACATTCCTGCACCACTGCAATGACGCGATTGATCCAGGACTGCTTCCTGACCAGTGTTCGTCATAAGCCATTATCAGCATTCTGTCAACATGCGGTTTGATTCTTTCATAATCGTATACATCGTTTGTGATTCTTCTTGTCCGCGCCGGAATGGCGACGCTGAAAATTTTATTTCTAAGACGGGAGCGCAATTCCTGAAGGAATGTTACAAACGCGTCACCGTCGCGCGCGGGTACGCCTTCAAAATTTATCTGAAGTCCGTCGTAATTTCTCGCGGCGGCTACAATATCATCCACCAGTTCCCTTCGCTCCCGGCTGCCGGGGAGAATGGAAAAATGAATTAATGAAGCTGAGTGGCATACAATAACCAGATGAACACGTCCCGGAAAGGATATTCTGTTCCGGTTTGGAACCGCACCGAGTTTTCCGTAGCTGTCTATTTCCGCGCTGAAATAACATACATCAGATACCGGCATACCCGCTGTCAGGGCTGACTCCCTGCCTGTAATAACATAACCCCATACTTCCCTGAACGCCGAAGCCAATAATGGACCGTCAGGCACAGGAGGTTCAGGGGATTCAATTAACTCTTCAATAACTACTTCTTCATCGTTCACGGCAACTTCCTTTTGAACGGTGATTTCCGTACCCACAACATTTTTTACCGGAATGGCAAACAGTTTTTTATTGTCTATCGGCGTACCTGTACAATCGGTCAAAGTTAAAAGAAAAAATATTAATCCAAAACAGGCTGCTTTAACAGAATGTTTTATATTTTTAAAAAAGCGGAAAAAAGTCTGCATATCAATTATTTTATTCTCGGCAGATTAGTGTAAAAGCTGCCAGTTTTCTTCAGTTTTTTCCCGTATGAAACGCCTCATGCAGGGTTTGAATTCCTCAAGATGCAAAGACCGGGAGAAAAAATCTGATTGTGAAGGAAGGTCTATAGTGACGGTTAATTTTTTTTCATCGGCTTTTTCAAGCAATTTGGCAAGAAGGGTTTTTCCAAGTCCCAGACCGCGGTATTCAGGATTCACTTCCAGATTGTTTATTTTAAGGATTGAATCATTTAAGCTTGCGTTAATGGCGCCGGCATATTCCTTGTCAGATGTTTCCGCGATAAAGCTGAAATCCGATTCTCCTTCCCGCAGAACAAAATCTTCCAAAACTAAAGACGATGTATCTTCAGGCTCGCTGCCGACAGGTTCCAGCCCCCAGGTTTCCCTTAAGGAATTGTACCAGGCTATTACTTCGTTCTTCATTTCATTTTCTTTGTATTTGAACCACATCTTCTCTATTTCCGGATACTGAACAATTACATTTTTAAAAGCGCGGAACACTCCCTTGTTATTGTTCAACGCAAGAGATAATTCATGGCGGGCGACAGGACTTTTTAATCCGGCGGCGAAATGTTCCATCATGCGGTAACCGTCCTGCGAACCCCATTCAGGCAGTGATATATATCTGTCGTCATTTTCAAAATCAGACTCTTCATCAGGCTCGTCTTCCAGTTGATGTTTAAAATCAATATTATTAAAATCAACAATCTGGCCTTTTTGGGTATCCAGGCGAAAATCGCCGTCCTGATTTTCCATAAAAAAAAGTATTTCATCTATTAGCAGTTTATCAAGTTCAAAACGCATGAGGGCATTGTAGCATTAATGATGAATAAAATATACTATTACTTACATATGCTATTTAAAAATGTATGCTTAAAAAATTATTTGGGGGCTGATTATGGAGGCTATGAAAAGAACTGTTGATTGCGGGGCTTTAAGGAAGTGTGATGCCGGGCGGAAGGTGATATTAAACGGATGGGTTCACCGCAAGCGGAATCATGGGCGTGTTTTTTTTATAAACCTGAGGGACAGGTATGGCATAACGCAGGTTACGGTTGATACTGAAGCAAACGCGTTTCTTTCAGGAATTTGCGATGAGTTACGCAATGAGTACTGCATTGCGGTGGAGGGGAATGTAAGCCCCCGCCCCGATGATATGGTTAACCCTTCCATGGAAACAGGCGAAATTGAAATTGCCGCTTCAAATATTGTAATCCTAAATAAATGCGAAGTACTGCCTTTTCAAATTGAAGAAGAAAGCAAAGCCAATGAGGATCTCAGGCTCAAGTACCGGTATCTTGATCTGCGTTCCGCCGGTATGCAGAACCGCATCAGGTTAAGGAGCGATGTAACTTTCGCGATCCGTGAATGGATGACAGCTAACGGTTTTTATGAAATTGAAACTCCCACATTTATTAAATCCACGCCGGAAGGGGCGCGGGATTATCTTGTTCCATCAAGATTGTATCCGGGAAAGTTTTACGCTCTTCCTCAGTCGCCGCAGATATATAAACAGCTTTTGATGGTGTCAGGTTTTGATAAATATTTTCAGATCGCGAGGTGTTACAGGGACGAGGACTCAAGGGGCGACAGGCAGCCTGAATTTACGCAAATTGACATAGAAATGTCATTTTCAGGCAGGGAAGAAGTCCTGACCATGACTGAAGGGCTTATGCGCCATGTATTTAATAAAGTTTTAAAAACAGAACTGCCTGAAAAATTCAAGCGGCTTTCCTGGGTAGATGCGATGGAGCTTTACGGCAGCGACAAACCCGATCTTCGTTTTGATATGCCACTTCAGGATTTTGGCCCGTATGTTGGAGCGGGAAGTTTTCAGGCGCTGAAGGACGCGCTTGCTTCAGGAGGGGCTGTAAAAGCGATAGTAGTGAAGGGCAGGGCGGATTATTCGCGCAAACAGATTGAAGAGCTTGAAGCCCACGCGAAAATTTACAGGGCGAAAGGTTTGGCCTGGATGAAAGTCGCGAAAGACGCTCTTGAAGGAGGAGCTTCCAAATTTTTTGCGGATAACGCAAGCCTGATAACTTGCGGACTGGGCGCAAGCGAGGGCGATTTAATTCTCTTGGCCGCGGACGTTAACCGCAAAATAGCCAATACGGCCATGGGAGCCGTCCGATCAAAACTTGGACGCGATCTTGGCCTGTGCGATCCTGCGAAATTTGAGTTTGCGTGGATAATAGACTTTCCGATGTTTGAGTACAATGAAGACGAAAAGAAATGGGAAGCGGCTCATCATCTTTTTACATTTCCCCAGGAAAAATACCACGAGACAATGGAAAGCGATCCCGGCTCTGTAAAAGGCGACCTTTACGATCTTGTGTTAAACGGCAATGAGCTTGCCTCAGGCTCAATTCGTATTCATGATCCCGCCATGCAGAAAAAGGTTTTTAATATAGCCGGAATTGATCCGGAGCAGGCGGAGAAAAAGTTCGGCTTTTTAACCGAAGCATTCAGATACGGCGCTCCTCCCCACGGCGGCATCGCCCCCGGTCTTGACCGCCTTGTAATGATCATGGCGGGTTTAACTTCGATAAAGGATGTAATCGCCTTCCCAAAAAATTCATTCGCTGTAAGCCCCATGGACGACTGCCCCTCGGAAGTAGATCAGAAACAGCTTGACGAGTTGCATTTAACGGTCAACAGGGAATGAATCCTTAAGAGGCGTTATTTGAAATCTTATTCTATCAAGTGTTCTGCAAGTTGTTTTTTCATGTCTTCGGGAATCGGCGTGGATTTTTCAACGTTGAAATCGAAGTGAACAATTACCGCGTTTCCTTTTACGCACAGGCGGCCCTGCTGCCAGGCTTCATGGTGAATTGTGAAGGATTTTGTCCCGATTCTGGAAATCCATGTTTTTATTTCCGCTTCATATTTGAAATACATTTGATCGATAAAATCATAATCGGTGTGCGCCATTATAAGATGAAAAGTATTTTTGGACAGCGTTAACCCGGGATCAAACATCTTCATGATGGGAGTTCTCGCAAGCTCAAACCAGTTTGAAGGGACCGTATTGTTGATGTGTCCCAGAATGTCCATGTCCCCAAAACGGGGATTTACAATTAAGTTAAACATGGTTCAATTATAACGGGAAATAAAAAACATTCAACACCTGTTACAGATCAAGGCCGTTAAGGTAATTTTCATAGGATTCCCTGGCTGTTTTGGCTTCCGTTTGCGCTTTTTCCAGAGCGGGAGATATCGCGTCTATCTCGCCGTCCAGGGCGACCAGTCTTCGCAGATACTCCTGACCCTGCTGTGTCTGGTTTCCGGCGGCTTCAAGATTGCGCCGTATTCTGTCCTGATCTGCAAACAGGCGGGTGCGCTGGGTTTCAATTTCCCTTACGGCTGTATCGGCCCTTTCGGCAGCCTGTCTTAACTCAATTGCACGGCGCAGCGCATCCCGCACATTGGCGGGGATTTCCATATTGCTTGAATAACTTAAAAAAGAATCAGGATGAATGGAAAGAAGCCTTACGCTCTCCTGAATGGGCCTTTCTTCCGTTACGTTAAAAACAAGCTCTCCTTTCGCTGGCAAGGTCAGATTGAAACGGTAGGAGGATTCAGTCTGCTCATCTGCGTTAGGTGAAACCAGCGAGGTTTGCTGGCTTTTCGCGTGTTCTGCGACAAGCTGTTTGGAAACAGAATCTGAGTTAATAAAAGTATATGTTTTAATATAGGCAAGGCTTCTTGTAATTGTCATAACGCCGCGGGTTATGTTTACAGCCCTTACATCGCGGGTAACAGTATCGCCTGTGACCGCGGTAACGGAAAGGTCTTCTCCGAAAGAGATGAAACGCTTTTCATTTTCATTCCAGAATTCAATAAGTGCGTCTCCGGCGTAAACGCCGTCATAAACTGTAACAGGGCCTGCGGGCAGTTTCATGCCGCTGGTATTTGTCAGTTCCGCTCCGAGCCGCGGATGTTTGCCGTTTGAGTATATGATAAGTTTTCGCGCGCTGATATTGGATTCTACCAATGGCAGCATTGCGCTCATGCGGCGGTTAAGAGTTACAGGGTTCTTGATTGTAAATTCAAACTGACCGCCCGCTTCGCTGCCTGACGCTGTCTGTACCGTTCCGCCTGCAATGCTTCCTGAGACGCTTGACTGTCTTGCCGCCGTGGAATATGCAGCTTCAACTTCTTCCTTTACCATCATGTCCATCATCATGCGGTTCTCCGCTCTGGCGGGAGCGGGAACGGCGCCGTAGCTTTGATCATGAGTGACAGCTTCGGCGGTTCCGGCAATTGACAGCGGCAGTACAGGCCGAGATACATAATAAGGCGGATAGAGATTTTGAATAAATGAAGACGGGCGGCCCGCTACAAGAGAAAGTTCTATATTGTTCCAGTCTGTGTCGCTGTCATTATCTACAATGGCCCATCCCTGAAGCAGAGGTCTATCTGTGCCGATGTCAAGACGATATGATACTTTCCAGACAGGAGACGGAATTACATAACTTATTGAAACATTCCTTGAGCTGTTTGCGGCGTTTCCGGGGAGATTAATGTCAAGCTGACGCGAGAAAGAATTTCTGGATGACGCTATTAAATCCAAAGCGCGGGTCAGATCCTGCTCAATTACCGGATCTTTAAAACTTATTGTACTTATATCCTTCAGGTTAAAACGTTTCAGACCGGCGCTGGTGCTTAATAAAAGCCATGGTTCCGCGGTAATTGAATACGGTGAAATTGATGTTTGCATGTGTTCGATGCCGACAATTCTGCCTGAAAAAACAGTAGGAGCTGTGATCTCCGCTTCAACGCCTCTTAGCCTTGAAAGAATTACCGCAAGGTCGGGATTATCTGAAAGATCAATGCTTAAGCTGCGTAATGTCTGAAAGAGAGTGTTTTCCGATTGATACGAAATTGAAGGATTTGCAGATGAGGGATCGTTAATCACAAGCGATTTAAGCGCGTCATTTACCGCATCTGTCCTGAACGGAAGACTGATGCGCGCCTCTCCTTCTATCGCGCCTGAATGTTCGTAATAGGCAAGGCCGGAAGATAGAATCACAACGCGTTTCAGAGGTATCTGTCCTTCGCTTAAAACATAGGCGTCAGTTACCGCGGTTCCTGTACTCCGGACATTTACGTTTTGAGTATTGGCGTTCTGAATATCTGCGTCAGGAACGCTTGACTCCCTTATCCCCTGCGCCCAAATGCCCTGACCCGCGCCTGAAAAAAAGGCGCATAATGCAATAAGTGCGATATTGATTCTCATTTTTCCATTCCTTATTTTTCTTTTTCCAGCCTTAACGTAATTGACGGCGAGTCGCAGACTTCGGCGGGACCGAAATACTGAATCGCGCCAGGGACAATAAAACATGTTTTCTCCGCCCAAAGATCGCGGTTTTTTTCGAAGGTTTTAAATGGTTTTCCGTTAAGATCAACTAACGCTTTTTTAATAACAGGTTTTTTGGAACCGTGGCGCTGTTCCATATCCATCATCATTGTCAGCGGAACGCCGCCCGCAATCCACTGATCCGCCGGCGCTGTAAGATTCTTCACATTGGAAAGGTATCCTGTTAATCCGGATGCGATAAGCACAAAAGCGCTGAAGCCAAGACTGTAACAGTAATCCGAATCAAAGTTTGTGGGAAACGCGCATCTTCCTTCATAACCAAAGAAGTGGCTGAGAGCGCCGAATTTTCCCCTGTACTGATTATGTTCCTTAAGAACATTTAACTTTTTGGTTACCATTCCAACCAGCAATTTTTCTGTCTCTATTTGAGAAACCTGAACATTTCCGTGCGGGTCGCGATCCATTAAAAACTGCTGCGCGATTTCAGGCGGAAGCAATTTTAGAATACCAAGTGAAATATCGGAAATACGCCCCGAGAACCAGTCAAGCTGGGCTGAAAAAGTTCTGTCGGACACAAACTTGTCTCCCTCGTTGGCTATTGTATCGTTTAATTCGCTTATCAGGTTTTTGATTTCAGGGATGAATTCAACCAGTCCTTCTGGAATAAGCACAATGCCGAAATTTTCACCGTTCTCGGCACGTTTTATTATGGACGCGCAGATATGATCTACAATTTTATAAAGCGATAATGCCTTTTGCTCAACTTCTTCGGAAATAAGGCAGATATTGGGCTGAGTCTGCAGGGCGCATTCAAGGGCGATATGGCTTGCGGAGCGTCCCATAAGCTTTATAAAATGCCAGTATTTTTTAGCGCTGTTTGTATCGCGGCTAAGGTTGCCGATAAGCTCCGAGTATGTTTTACAGGCCGTATCAAAACCAAAAGATGTCTCGATATGCTCATTTTTTAAATCGCCGTCAATTGTTTTTGGGCAGCCTATTACCTGAGTTTTTGATCCGTTCGCAAGAAAATATTCCGCCAAAAGCGCGGCATTGGTGTTTGAGTCATCACCGCCAATAACCACGACTGCGTCCAGGTTTAATTTTTTTACAGTTTCCAGTGAAGATGCGAACTGCTCATTGGTTTCTATTTTAGTCCGGCCTGAACCGATTATGTCAAAGCCGCCTGTATTGCGGAATTGATCTATTATTTCCTTTGTAAGGATAACTGTTTCATTAATGATTAAACCGCCGGGACCGCCTTTAATGCCGTATAATGTTGAATTTTGATTGCCTTTTTTAAGACCGTCAAATAAACCGGCGATTACATTATGTCCGCCCGGAGCCTGCCCGCCCGAGAGGATTACACCAACCTTTAATTCGCGGTTGATTTTATCATTTTTCCCTTTTTCAAATGAAACAAGCGGTTTTCCGTATGTTAGTTTAAAAATTTCACGAAGTTCTTCTTTATCTGATAAAGCCTCGGTTGGTTCGCCTAATTTTATTGATATATTGTCAATCTGGCCTGATAAAATTTCCGGTAGTTTTGGATTATAAGCATAACGGGCATGCTGTAATGCAGAAACACTCATTTTTTCTCCTTATCACGATATCTTATGAATCTACCGGGAATCATAAAACAACAGGGAAATTTTTCCCCATTGTTTGAGTTTACTTTATTGATTCTTGGTAAATTTTATTAAATCTACTGATTAGGGACATGTTCGTTAACTCAAAACGCCCCTATTTGTTCTTGTGTCTGTTTTTCCGCAGTTTTTTCTTGCGTTTATGGGTAGCGATTTTCCGCAATTTGCGTTTTCTTCCGCAGGGCACTAAACTCTCCTTAAATCAAGTGTAAAAAACGGCTCAAGCCGCTGTGTGTATGATTATGTAATGCAGTGGAAAAATAATCAATAGGGGCAGGGAGCAGTAGATCAAACAGCAACTCTGTCCATATGTGTATACTATATTTTAATAGTCCACGGATTAAATAACGGGAGACTTTTTTTATGAGAAATGGCTATCTGTGGATGCCAATGTTTTTTGCTAATGACCGGAGTTTACAATCGTGGTTTTATTTACCAAATATTAATTTTCATATAAAACATTTATTTTTTCATATTTAATTTAATCTACATCGTCTAACAATCTGGTAAAAATTCATTAAAATATTTATGAAAACTATTGACATAAATATTTACCATACATTATATTTAAAAAAATTAATAATACCATTTAGTCCATTCAAGTAAGACCAGTAATTAAATTTATCAAAGTTAGTAATACTTATTTTTTTTCCATGTAAGACAAGTCAGCGCAAATTACCACAAGCAAGCAATGCAATGCTTTCAGAATTCAGGTTTTGAAAGCGCTCACAACATCTCAAGCATAGCGGGAAACTGCATTGTTTCGCATGACTTTTGTCAAAAACAAATGTCTACGCCCGTAGGACGTGAAACAGCTTGATTACAAAACATCTCTACAGGAGAAAAATGATGATTGCATCAAGTGTAAACAAAAAGGCGGCGTTTTTGGTTTTACTGTTCACGCTGATCACGGCACTAGTACCTGTTTCCGCGAAAGAAGTTGGATGCGCTTATTGCACCAGCAGTTGCAGCATTTGTAAACCTTCACAGCCCAATACCGAAGATGATGAAAAAAAGAAAGCGGAAGAAGAAGCGAAAAGGAAAGCAGAAGAAGAGGCAAGAAAGAAGGCGGAGGAAGAAGCCAGAAAGAGGGCAGAAGAAGAGGCAAGAAGGAGAGCGGAGGAAGCGGCGGTAAATAACGCCGAAGATCAACAGGAAAAATCACAGGAATTCCTTGAATCTGTTATTGAATGCAGTAATGATATTAACAGTGAAACAGAACAAACAGTTTCAAATTCCAGCGCTTCAATCCAGACAGTTCAGCAGGTTAATAACGGCGTTACTTACGGCGATCCTGTGCTAATCGCTTCCGGAAAATATGTGCTTGACAGCGATGATATAGAGATTCCAGGTTCCAGTTTCATTATCAGCAGAAAATACATCAGCGAAGAAAATATTTCGGGCAGTATGGGAGCCGGGTGGCTTGTATCACTGGACAGCCGTATTATCCGCGGTATAAGCGCGTTAGATGATACAAAATTTAACGGGATGGAAACGCTTGTAGCAGAAATACTTGACGCGCACGGAAAGATAAGTGGTAATTATGCGCAGACAGTAAGGATAAAAAATAATGTATACAATAATATTTATATTCCCGCGAAAGGATATCTGGATAACCTGCGCACAATAAAGAATCGCGCAAATACCCTGAAGCAGCTGAACCGCTACAGTGATTTTCTCCAATCGCCTGATTATTTTGAAGGCGCTGGGAATGAGAATCTTGTGCTGGTTGATGAAAGCGGCTCTCCTTTTACATTTAATCCATCTGACAGCGGTATATGGCTGCCTGTTAAATATCCTGAAAGAAGCTATATGCGCCTGGAAAGTCTGGATAATAACGGCGCAGGCAGCACCGCAGGTTTTGTACTCAGTGAAAGAGGGGGACGGAAAAAATATTACAATGGATACGGCATGTTAACGAAAGTGGAAGAGCTGAACGGGAATACTGTAGAAATAACCAGAAACAATAATCAGAAAATATCATTGATAAAAGGACCTCATGGAAATGAGTGGCATGTAACATACAGCGGAAATTACATATCAAAAATAACAGGGCCTGAAAATACTAAAGTTGAATATAAATACAGCGGAAATGAACTTAGAAGCGTTCAGGATATTGACGGAGATACTGTAAGATTTACATATAACAGCGGACATTTGCAGAGGATTCAAAAACCTGACGGAAGCGCGATCATCCTGAATTACGGAACAGTTAGTTCCGATGGCAGACTTTTGGTTACGTCAACGACTCATGAAGAAGAAGCGAGCGAAAGTTTTTCATATTATCCGGATCAGATGATGACTGTATATACAAATCATTCAGGAGTCAGAACAAGGTATTATTATGATATAAATTTCCGTACCATAAGGGAAGAACACTCCGACGGGACCGTAAAGGAATTTATATATAATGACAGAAATCAACTGGAAAAGGAGACAATAAACGGTTTCAGGATTAATTATTTATATGACGCCCGGGGAAACCTCGCAGAGAAAATTTACTCAGACGACGGAACGCGGGAAAGTTTTGAATGGAATAACAATGATCAGATGAAAAAATACACAGATCGCGACAGAGTTGTTACAGCCTGGGATTATGACAGCGCCGGAAACTGCATAAGGTTATACCGAGGCGGGACGCTTATTTTTAGCGGAAGTTATGACGAAACCAACCGACTGGCCGTTAGCCGCGAAGGCGATCTGGCAGAGGTTAGTTACAGATATAACAGCCTGGATTTACCGGTGAACAGAAGCGTATCAATCAGCGGGCAAACGTTAACTGAAACATGGGAGTATGACGGACTGGGACGGGTTACAAAGTACACTGACGCTCTTATGCGCGAATGGATGTTCTCATATAACCAGAAAGAAACTACTGAAATTACGCCCGAAGGACTTACAAGGCGGTATGTGTACAATAACAGAAAAGACCTGACCATGATAGAAGAAACAGATACAAAAACAGGAACTGTAAGGAAGAGGCAAATGGATTATGACAGGCGGCATTTGCCTTTGAAGGTAACAGACGGAACCGGAACTGCGGTAAATTACACATACCGCGCTGACGGACAGATGATAAGGCAGCAGACAGGCGCGTGGTTTATTGAGTACGGATATAGAGAAGGAGACAGCAGGGTAAACACTGTTACGCACGGGAAAACAGGTTCCAATATTGTGCATACTGAAACTTACGGATATGAGCGCAATGGATGGAATGAAGAGCGTACTGTAAGCGTAAGCGGAGTTACAGGTGCGAGCGTTTATCAGATTAATCCATTCATGCAGTTGACAGGCATAAGGAACGCGCTTGGTGAACTTTCTGCAAGAACTGTAAACGCGTCAGGAAACCCTGTAATGGAACAGGGAGCGAGCGGCGGTTATTATTCATATAAATATGACGCTGGCGGCCGCGTAATTGAAGCAGGCCGAGCGAATGAAACTGCGGTAAGCGTAATTTATAACCGGGACGGGAGTATAGCGAAAAAAACCGACAGGCTTGGAAATGTTACCATGTACGAATATGACGGCAGAGGGCTTGTTACAAGGGAGATTTCATCACTTGGCGAATATAGATTTTCCCATGACAGGGTAGGCAGGTTAATACGGAAGGAAATTATTAGCCGAAACAATTCATCGTATTATACAGACTGGATATTCAATGATAATGACAGGACAGTAATTGTAACAGCAGGAGGCAAATACAGAGAGACACTGTATCTGAACGCCTGGGGTGAGGTAATCAAATCTATAGACGGGGAAGGCAATGAACGCAGGTATGAATATAATGGCGCAGGAAGGCTTGTAAAAAGTTTTGACGGTTACAACAGAGCGACGCAGTATGCGTGGAATGAAATAGGAAAAATTTCGGTTATTACTTATTCTGATGGGAGTATGGAAAGATATGAATATGATCATCTTGGAAATGTTACAGAGATAAAAGACTCAATTGGAGTAAAATGGAGCGGCGTATACGACAGAGCGGGACGGCTTATTAAAGAGACGGGAAGGCCGGGGATAGAGAAGGAATATCAATATGATGAACTGGGCAGAATAACAGAAGTTAAAAGCGGAGATGAGACAGTTGAAAGATACCGTTACACAAACAGGGGACGGGAAGTAGTATTCACGGACGGAGCGGGTAAAAATTTCACACAACAGAAGAATCAATTCGGGGAACTTACAGCAGAAATAAACCGCGCGGGAGATACACAGAGATTTTATTATGACGCCGAAGGAAGGATTACAACAACATCGGCATATTCTGGCAGGCAAACTGTAACCGGATTAAATGAAGCAGAAGGACTGACAATAATAAGATACAGTGACGGAACTGTGAGTAAATTTGAACGCGACTTTGCAGGTAACATTATACGGGCAGAGAATGAAACAGGGATAATAAGTTATAAATATGATGCCGGAGGCATGCTTATTGAGCAAAATGACACCGGAGCCGGAGAAGTCACAATATACACATACGACAGAGCCGGACGCCTCGTAAGAATGCAGAGCGGAAACCGTGATGTGCATTACAGATACGGCAATAATGGCGAGCTTCTGCGCGTATTCGACAATAGCCAGCGGCTTGAAGTAAGTTACGAATACGACACTAGAGGCAGGGAAAAAAAAAGGCAGTACGGAAACGGAGTATGGCAGGAAACAATGTATGATTTAACAGGCCGTATAATCATGATTAGGGAACTTAACAGCCGCAGCCAGCTCTTGCGCGCCGAAGGTTATCTGTATGACAACAAAGGCAGAAGAAGCCATAGTGTAGATGAAGAAGGGCGCATAACAAAATTCATATACGACAGCCAGTCGCGTCTCAGTATGGTTTTATACCCATGGACAAATGAGAAAGCGCAAGCCGACAGAAAGGAAGCGTCAGATGCAGGATTGTTTTTCACTCAGGATAAAGGAGCGGGAGAGAGGTACACATTTACAAGCGCGGAACTTATAGCGTTGAAAGAGATTCTGGACAAAGCCGCTCCCGCCCGTGGGAACGCGATTAGCGCTAGCCAGATAATGTGGCGGGAAACATACACTTATGACCGTAATGGAAACAGATCAGGCAAAACAACACCATGGGGAACAATAAAGTATGAGTATGACGCGGAGAATCATCTGGTCAGGAGAGGCGACATAGTGTACACTAACGATAAAGACGGAAATGTATTAAGCGAAAAGGGATTACGGTATGAGGCTAAATATCAATACAACGGGCAGAACCGGATGATATTCTCTGAAGTAACAAGTCATACAGAGAGAATAAACACTGTCAGCTCTTACCGTTACGACGCGCTTGGAAGGCGGACGATTACAGAAAATGTCAGCGGTCAGATGCTGCGGACAGTGTACGACGGAAGAAGTTTTGATGTTATAAGGGAAGGAGAGACATACCGTGACGGAAGCCTTACAACCCAGAATGTATCAGGCGGATTTTCTGTCAATGAAAACAGACTTCAATCAAATCAGCCCACAGGCGAACGCTACCGCTGGGTGAGCGACGATGCAGGCGGAAGAACGATAAACGAAAACGGATATACAGTGCAGGAAGGCCGCTACAACCTGAGGGGAGTAACGTTATACGCTAACGGAGAAGCGGTCGCGTCAAGCTACAGTTCCAGCTCAGGCTCACGCTCATTGTACCTTGGCAAAGACATATTGGGAAGCGTAAGAAGCTCTACTGCCGCTTCAGGTGCGCTGGAAGACCGTTATGAATATGACGCCTTCGGCCAACCATATTCAGGAGATCTAAGTGCCGCAATGAATTTGGGCTACACAGGGAAACCTTATGATACCGCCACAGGCCTCTATAACTATGGCTACCGGGACTACAAACCCCAGACAGCCAGGTTCACTACCATTGATCCAATAAGGGACGGTAACAACTGGTTTGTTTTTGTTAACAATGATCCTGTTAACTGGGTGGATTTGTGGGGTTTGGAGGCGAATGATAAATATCAAAGTAATTACTCAATTAGTAAAAGAGCTTGGAACTTAATGGTTGTTCAAACTCTAACACGACTTGCAAATATGTATAAACAAGGTGGAGGAGGACGTTATCCAAGTGGTGCCCCTGGAGCATACGCTACATTTTGTAATCAAGCAACATTTGACATAGCAGAAGCAACTGGATTTAATAAAGATGCACTTTATAATGATAAAAAACGTGATAGTGTTAATGCAAATTCTGCAGCTAAGAATTTAGCAAAAGCAGCGGAAAATGGTACAATTATTCAAATAGATGGAGGTAAAGCGCAGGAATTAGCCAATAAAGGATATACTGTAATTGCTGCATGGGAGAATACAAGTGGAGGTTCTGGGCATTTAGCAACAATTACTCCAAATTATCCTTCTAACGTTAACTATTCAAATGATTATGATCCGTGGGTTTCTAATGTTGGAACAGCAAATGTCATCATGCGAGCAAATTCGGCATTTGCCGGCAATACTCCGATATACTATTATGATCCAAATCAAATGTTTGATAATTATAGTCTTTCAGGTGTTACTCAAAGAAAAGAATAAAAGATGAGGCTGTTCCAATACTTCATTCTTTGGAACAACCTCGATAAATATTTGTGATTGAATAAAGGAAAAAAAATATGAAGAAGATACCATCATATTTTATGATTATTATTTTTTTAATTAATTGTCAAAAGCAAAATGTTGATATAATAAATGTAAATAATTATTATTATGAATCAGATGAAGAAAAATCTATAAGTATTAGTAATAATGTAAACGAGATAGGTTTAACTACAGAAAAATATGAATCTTTACAAGAAATAATTGAGAAATATGCAATTACATTACATGGACAAGGACAATTTGCTTTTCAAATTGAAGGGAATTTTACTAATTCTGGAAACAAGGAAATTATTGTATTTTATGAGAATTTTTCGATAAATTTTGTATATTGTTTTGTATTAAATTCAGATGAAGTAAATATTGAGAGTGTGTATGAAATTAAGTATTTTACTTTGGCTTTATCACAAGAAAATGTATCAAAAACAGGTTTAAGCGAAGATTTAGGAAAGTATATTATATGGAGAGATCATGTTATAGGCTGTATTGGAGATTTTAATATGAATGGAAGAGAGGAACTTTATCTTTATTCATTATCAGGAATGAATTTTATACCACACTTTTATGAATATAATGGATATGAATTTTCTGAAATAATTGAGTTTAGTTGGGCTTTTGAAGTTTCTATTTTTAATATTATTCCAGATGAAAGTATTATTATTTTGAAAGAAAAAATTACAAAGGATGAAACAGCTTTTGAAATCACTGAGAAAATTAATACATATATTTGGGATGAAACTATTAAAAGATATAAAATTTTATTTTCAAATTCAACAAATTATCGTTGGAATAGAGATTTAAAGCAATATGAAGAAACATTTATTAATTAATATTTTTCTTATTATTCATGTTGAATTGTAATAAGATTTTATTTTTAATACCTATGAATAGATATGTACTAATTACACCTAATAATACCCATACATTATCACATAAGGAGTACTATTTTAATTATAATAATATATTTTAATAATATTGAATATTATAACTATATATATTATAATTAAAATATATAATGTATATGTCAGCAACTTTGCAATTTACCGAAATATTGCTTGCGTTGATCAAAGGGAATACCGGACTAATAGATGCGCTTTATATACTTTCGCAGGATGGAATTGAAAAACAGGTAAGAGACTGCGCGAAAGCTCTGCTTTTGTTAATGAAAAAGGGACACGGCTTTTCTGACAGTTTACACATAATTCAAAACATGAAGGTTCATTTTAATTCAATGTATATTACACTGATTGCTGCAGCGGAATTAACTGGAGCTATTGATAAAGCTCTGGAACAGATTGCGTCGGATTTACAAAGAAAAAAAATGGCTTTGGAAAAAGCTTATAATATTTTAATATATCCGGCTATTATAATATTTATCGCTGCCTCGGGAACATTAATGTTGATTTTCAAGGGAATGCCGCTCTTTATTGCTGGAGGAATTCTGTTAGAGGAAACTATAACTGAAACAGTTTTTGGTATCATCACAGCGGGGATAGTACTGTTGTCAGGGGGAATTGCGTTATTTACCGCTTATTTCAGGATATTTTATTATGATTCTTATGGTTTCAGAATATTTTATATGATGGATTTCCTGTTAAAAAATAATATTACAATGATCGATGCGCTTGATCAGTGTATTGCTAATATAAAAAACAGAAAATATTCCTTGAATTTAAAGGCTATTAAAAGAGAAATTGTTAATGGTATTCCATTTTCCGATGCTTTTGGTAAATTAATGAAATTGCCGCCATATATTAAAACCTGGCTGTCTGTTGCTGACATAAACGGTAATGCGGGCGAAGTATGCTTAAACATTAAAAATTATTATGAGAGGGAAGATTCAAAAAAACGTGAAGTTTTCACGAGGCTGATAGAACCGTCTGTTATTATTTTAACAGGATCATATTTATTAATTCTGATTTTGACTGTAATTATACCAATACTTACTCTTACGGGAGGTTTAATTTGAAATTTAAAAAAGATGAAGGTTTCTCATTTATTGAAACCATTATTTCCATATCAATTATATTGATTTTATCAGCGACGGTTGGTTTTTCCGCGGTAAAATATATTGAAAAAGCACGGATTACAGCATGCCGTAACCAGATAGAGACATTCAGGTTAGCTCTTCAGTCATATATGCTTGACTGCGGCTCTTATCCTTCTGAAGCTCAGGGTTTATCCGCGTTATGGGAAAAACCAGTTATGTCGCCTGTCCCGGCACGATGGGATGGGCCTTATTTAGAACGGCAAGTACCGAAAGACCCCTGGGGAAATGATTATATATATAAAAACCCGGGAGATAAAAATTTACCTTTTACCATTTTGTCCTATGCAGCGCACGGAAAACCAGGAGGAGAGGGAAAAAATGCGGCAATTTATTCATGGGAGTGACAGAGGAAACGCAATTCTTCTGTCACTGATACTAATACTGTCAATTTCACTTATTTTTCTTTCGGTAATACCACGCATTACATCCGTATATGAATACGCAGTTAAGTATAAAGAGAAAGTTTTTCTCGAAATTCAATCTGAAAACAGGGAGATAATAACAAAGTATGACCTTTATTGAATTAATCTGCGCATTGATAATTTTTGGTTTTTTTATATCGGGATTCTCGCAGGTTTTTCTGCCTGTGTATAAAACATGGGAAAGAGCGGTTAAAACTTATCAAACGGCAAAAGACATTAAATTTATAAAAGAATCTTATAAAATTGAATGCGCCAAACACGACAGAAATATCGATCGCTGGAGGAAAAATGTATCAACTGTAAAAGAACCTGATAATTTTGAAGTTTATGAATACTGGCAGAATGATCTTTTACGCGCGTTAAAATTAACATTTTATATTTCAGGTGAAAAAATTGAAATAATCGGGTTGTGTTCAGTTGAAAAAACTCCGGCTCTGGTTTATGGGAGTATTCCATGAAAACTAAAAGAATTATATCCAGGAAAGATCATGAAATCTACTTTATCCCCAGGCCTGAAGATTTAAAACCACATAATACAAAAAGACATGTTTTTGATACATTAAGTGAATTACATCCGGTTTTTTCATCAAAATGTCAGGTGGATATTAAATCATTTTTATTCAACAAAAAGCGCTGGTTTATGGCTTCTGTAATTTCTGCAGATGTCTTATCTGATTATAAATTAATGTACCGCGGAGCTTCTTTTTTTACCAATACTTCAATACTGGCGCATGAAAAGGATTTTATTAAAAGTAATCCTGTTAAAGTAGATGATGAATTAATTGGCTTTGACAGTGAGAAGAATATTCCCGTGTCAATACCGCTTGAAAATACCGTTTTAAATAATGAGCAGAGTCTCTCCTGTAAATTGAGCAATATTCCTTCGCGCTGCAGCGTATTCAGGGAAAGTAAAACAAAATGGTTTAATGCCGCCATAATCGCCTGTCTTGCCGTTTTGGTAATGTTTATATTTGCTTCTGCGTATTTAAATACTGGAATCGCAAAACCAGTTGATATTATTACAAAATATTTTGAGGAAAAGTCTGAAGAAATTATTTATTTTCCGTCCGCGGTTTCCATTCTCGCGGGTATATCAGAAATAATATTATCCGAAAATGGCGTAATTGAAAACTGGCAATTAAATGAAAACGCTTTTCAGTATATTACCATACAATGCAGTAATGTTTCCGCTTCTGCCGCTTATAAGCTTTTTAGTGAACTTGATTATTTGGTTTTACAGGATATTCAGAATGTAAATTATATAGACGGTAAGCCTCAGCTTACAGTTATATTAAATAAAAAACAGGATTATTTTTCACTGCCTGTTTCCCTTGTCATAACTAATAATAAATTTATCGATGAATTTGCGGAATTAACATCTTTACTGAAAAATTTAAACATTGAGATATTTTCTGAAATATTACCTTCAGTTATAAATAATAGTTTATATTATTCAATTTCATTTTCAGCCAATGAAAAAAATATCGTAAGCTCAATGGAAGTTTTAGATGATTTCTGTGAAAAATATTCATTCAATATTAAACGCCTGGATGTTTCAGCGGAAACAGATAAGAAAACTTTTCCTGTAACATGTACTTTATCTTCAGTTGATTTACAAAATGGAAGATTTAAAATATTGGACTCTAAAAATGAGTTTATACCATTAGCCTTTGGGTATAAACCTGTTGAAGCTAAAAGGAAAATATTTATAACTGAAGAGAAGCGTAAAAATCCTGAAGAAGAATATGAAATAATATCAGAACCTGTAGAAACAATTAATATGATAAAAATTATCGGCTCTATTACAGATGCTGACGGAATGAAAATCTACTTTCATGATAATGAAGGTAAAATTACAATAAGGAATAAACAATGAAAAACAAAATAATATTGATAATAATAATATTTTTAGCCTCTTCGTGTAAAACCGCGGAATTTGGTTATAAAACTGTTGATATCAGCGGAATGATTTATGATTTTTCCAACAAGCCAGTGCCGTTTTACAATATTTCACTTGGTAAAAAATATAAAAGCAGTACGGATATAAACGGAAGATTTATTTTTCAAAAAGTACCGGCTGGAAATTACAGCATTACCGGAAATAAATTGGGATATGAAACGCATGCTGATGAAATAAATATCATTGATAACAGGCAGATTATTTATATCCGTGTTCCATCCCAAAAACAGTTACTTGATATTGCGGATGAAGCACTGACAAGAAACGATTTACAATCAGCGGAAGAGATGCTTGAAAGAGCGTTTTTAATTGAGCGAAACAATATTGAAATGCTTATATATTTTGCCGCCGTTAAATACAGGCAGAATAATTATGAAAGAGCTGTATTTTATCTTGAAAACGCGCAAAAGCTCGGTTCAAAAGATATTTATATAGAAAAATTCCTGAATAAAATTAAGGAGTTACAAAATGAAATGTAGGTTTTTTTATGGATATTTAGTTATATTGGTAATAACTTTTTTAATTTCCTGTGAATACGCGGAAGAAGAATCATCGGTAATTTCAACGACTGTTGACGCTCCTCCGTTTATTGTTACTGAGCCTGTGTGTGAAACTATTGAAAAACCCGGCTATTATAAATATACAGGGATTATTTTTGATTTTATGAATACAGGCCAAAAAATAATCGATGAAGTTACATTTTCTTTTATGCTCTACGATTCAAAAACCTATGAAAATCCATTTATTGGCAGCAATAGGTTTTCAATCAAAAAACTGGACATTATACTGCCAAATGAAAACAAGGAAATCGCAATTTCCCTGGATCAGTATATTTATATAGCCCCAAAAACGCCGTATCTGATTGATTTTTTCTATATTTCAAAAATTCATTTTACAGACGGCAGCTCCTGGGAAGATATATATGGTCTTTTCAAAATCAAATAAGGATAAAAAAATGAAAAAGTTATTATTTGTTAATCTGATATTAATTATTTTATCAGGTTGTAATAATGCGATAAATGTGGACATTCAGGGAAATGATATCCTGAATGATTATTATACAGATACGCAGACGGAACCGGCTCCCGCGCCGCCTTTTATCCCTCCTTCGCTTACGCTTGAAGGACTGCCTGTTAACATTATTTCAGATAATTTTTCGGGCGTTTTTGTTTATAACGTGCTTGGAAAGGTCGCGCAGTGTTCTGATATTAAGGACATCGTTATTGTCAATGATGGGGTTTCCGCTTCGGCTGTAATACCATTGGTGTATACGGAAGATAGAAACAGATATTTTTATGAAAACGGATTATTTACCATTAGTTTTACAGTAACTGTAGACGCGGTATCGCAAATTGTAAGGAGCCAGTCCGATAATATCACAATACCTTTTATTAATGGATGCAGTTCCCATAATCTGAATAACGAACCGGCTCCGGTAATGGAACCGCCTTTTATACCGCCATCTCTGACTTTAAAAGGTCTTCCAAAAAATATAATCGCGGAAAATTTTTCAGGCATTTTTATTTATAACGCTCTTGGAAAAATCGCACAGTGTTCCGATTTTCGGGATATTGTTATTGGAGAGGATAATGATTTCGCTTCCGCTGTTATACCTCTTGTTTATTCAATTGATACAGAAAGGTATTTTTATGAAAACGGACAATTCGCCGTAAGTTTTAACATAACAATAGATATGATCACTCAAATTATCAGAGAAAAGTCTGATGGTATTATGGTTATATTCACCAATGGCAGCGGTGAACATGATATTAACAATGAACCTGCTGTGATTGTTGAACCGCCTTTTATACCGCCTTCCATCTCGATAAGAGGGCTTCCGAAAAATATAATTAAAAGTAATTTTTCCAATATCTTCATCTATAACGCACAGGGAAGAGTGGCGCAGTGTTCCGGTTATCAGGATATTATTATTACATCTGATAATAATTTCGCTTCTGCCGTAATTCCTCTGGTTTATTCAGGCAATACAGGCGAATATTTTTATGAGACCGGAGATTTCGCTGTCAGTTTTACTGTTACAATTGATATAAGAAACCAGATTATTATTAGCCAGTCAGATAATTGTATTGTTCCTTTCCTGAATGGATGCGCGGAATTTAATCTGGCAGATAAAAGAGAACCTGAGCCGGAACCTCAGTTTATTCCGCCTTCGCTTACAATCAGGGGACTTCCGCAAAATATTATTTACAGTAATTTTTCCAACATTTATGTTTATAACATGCTGGGAAGGGTAGCGCAGTGTCCGGATATTCAGGATATTACTATAATAAATGATATTAATACTTCTACCGCTATAATTCCATTAGTTTATACATCGGATACCGGCAGGTATTTTTATGAAAGCGGCGAATTTTCCATTAGTTTTACTGTTACAAAAGACGCGGTTGTGCAGATAACAAGAAGCCAATCCGGAAACCATATAATTGAATTCTACAACGGGTGCAGCGTTTATGATTTGTCCAGTGAGCCAAAAATTGTTGTTGAGCCTGTAGACCGAAAGTGGACTTTTATTGTTTATATGGCTGCGGATAATGATTTGGAATCTGCCGCTATTACTGATATAAATGAGATGGAAGCTGCGAAATTTGACAATGCTCCCGTTTCTGTTCTGGTTTTAATAGATCGAAATCCGGGTTATGACATGACTAACGGTAACTGGTCCGACACAAGAGTTTATGAGATAAAAACTGATAATAACGGCATGTACTCAAATATAGTATCAAACCGCCTTGATTGCCCGGAGCTTGGTTTGTACACGTATAATGAAACAGAATTAAATACGGCCGATCCGAATGTTTTATCGGGATTTATAAATTTCGCGAAACGTGAGTACCCTGCGGATAAATACGCTTTATTTGTCTGGGGACACGGAACAGGCTGGCGCGCAGACGGTTATCATGGCGGTGATTCGCCTTTACCGTTAAAGGCAGTAGCATTCGATGACACAAATGGAAGTCAGTATATGTCATTGCCTGCGTTTGGAAGGGCTGTTAACGGAAAGGGATTATCTGTTATAGCTTTTGATACCTGTTACGCGGCATTGCTGGAAATCGCGTATCAGATCAGATATGACGCGGAATTGTTTGTGGGAAGCACAGGTCCTATTATGTCAACCGGCTGGGATTACAATGTACTGTTCACGGATTTTATTAAAAAGCCCGGCCTCTCAGTTAATGATTTGGGCAATTCCATTCAAAGCCAGTTCAGCAGCCAATACGCTTCACTTAATTTCGCGACAATATCGCAGATAAGATTATCGCAGGTTAATAATTTATTTGAAAAATTTGAAGCCTTTGCAGGAGCTGTCGCATCCGCCATTACAAGTGAATCATCCAGGAACAATGTCAGAACCCAGGTTTTGAATAATATAGAAAGTTATTACTTCGCGTCTTTCCCTACGGATTTATATATTGATATTTCCGATTTCAGACAAAAAATTAATAATATTCGTACAAGCATAACATCAGATACAGCCTTGCAGAACGCGATTAATACTGCGTCAGGCAATCTGGATAACGCTCTATCATCCGCTGTAATTTCATCATGGGCAAATAACGGAACAACAAAGAAAATCGGCGTACATGTTATCCCGCTTCAAAGCGCAGGAGTCCCATCTGTTTCACATGAATCTGCATATATAAGAGGCAGTATGGTACTTGATAAAAGTAATTTTGTTAATAGTTCCAGAAACTGGGTTCCTAATACTGTCCCTCAAAGCAATAGCCTGCTTGATAAATTATTTTACTGGGCTTTTTAACAGAAAAAATTTTAGAGTCTGTCTATAAACATTATAGACAGACTCTAATCACAGAGTAATGTAAGGTTTAAATTAACAACCAAGTTCCCTGATTACTTCAGCTTTTGTTGTAATCCCTGATGCGATTTTTTCCTGAGCGTCTTCATATAAGGTTGTGTAATTATTTTCTTTTAAATACATCCGCATTTTTTCCATGTTTTGGCCGGCAGTAATCAGATCTGAAAGTTCAGGCGTTATGGGAATAAATTCCGCGATAACAGTTCTGCCTTTGTAGCCGGTTTGATTACAGCATGTACAGCCTGAGACATTGCAATGCGGGCATTGTTTTCTGATTAATCTCTGAGCAATAACCAGACGCAGAACCGTTGCGGCCATGTAGGATGGTATGCCCATATTCTGAAGACGGTACACGGCTTCCATCGCGTTATTCGTGTGAAGGGTAGCGAAGACCAGGTGCCCTGTAAGGGCTGCGCGCACTGCCAGTTCCGCTGTTTGCACATCACGTATTTCTCCAATCATAATAATGTCGGGGTCTTGTCTGAATATGCGGCGCAGAAGCGTGTCAAAGGTCAGACCAAGCTCTTCATTTACCTGTATTTGGGTAATTCCAGTGATGCGGTATTCGACAGGATCTTCAATGGAAATTATTTTTACTTTTCGGGTATTCAGTTCTTTCAGAATCGCCGCAAGAGTTGTAGTTTTACCGGAGCCGGTCGGACCTGTTACCAGAATAAGACCGCAGGGAATCGAGGAAATATTTTGCAGATAACGCGTGTGCGCCTTGGAGAAACCAAGCGAGTCAAGAGACAGGGGCAAATCCGAGCGGTTTAAAAGACGCAGGACGATTGACTCGCCCCAGATAGTCGGCACTATGGAGATACGGACATCAAGCGAATATTGATCGGTAATAACATCAATATGACCGTCCTGGGGCCTTCGGTTTTCAAGGACATTCAGATTAGCCAGAATTTTCAGCCGGGCTGAAACTGAAGACGCGCGTTCATGTGATATACTGGCGGCTCCCGCAAGCAAACCATCAATACGGTATCTTATTGAAGTGCCGCCGCTTGCGGATTCTATGTGAATATCAGAAGCTTTAAAAGAAATAGCTTCCAAAAAAATACTGTTAAGAAGATTGACAACAGGAGCGTCTCCGGCGACTTTATCAATTATCGACTTGCGGCTGTCCCGGTTGTCAGGAATGCCATTTTCACATTTGTCCGAAGTATCTTCAGAAAAAAGCCGCGATAATTTTAAATTGAATTCATCCTTTGACAATTTATTGAATTCACATTTGTAATCTGAAAAAGTTTTTTTTATCCGCGTTATCAGAACAGCGTCATTTTCATCTAACATGCCGAATGCGGCGGATCTGCCTTCTGCGGATAAAATTATTATTCCGTTAGCCGCGCAGAACGCGGGGCTTAATACTGGAAGATTCATTTTTCCTCCAGATAGGGTTCTATAAATCTGTTATAGATTGAAGCTGTTTTAAGCCCGTCAATTGCGTATTCCTCATTGGCAAGATCCAGATGCGGTACAAGATAAATAATCATCTGCGTGTTTTCGTATGTATTATTTTTGCTTCTAAAGAGCCATCCCAGGATTGGTATTTTTGATATTAAAGGAATGCGCTGCTCAACAATTGCGGAATCGTTTTGGCGCAATCCGCTTAAAATGACGGTTTCCCCTGATCGCGCGCACACCTGTGTTGTAAGGATTTTTTCCGAAGTCGGCGGCGGGTTGCCGATGGTTGAAGATACGTCAGCACCTCTCTTGGACACAGATGCTTTTACAGTTGTAGTGATCATCCCGTCGCCAGAAACCCAGCCGTTAATCTCAAGCATAAGGCCTGAAATTATCTCACGGGTAATGCCTGTATAAACCGGTTTACCGGTATCGGGATCTGTATTGTAATCACGGTAACGGTAAGTGCTTGTATTCTGAAATTTTATATCCTGCCCGGAAAGGCCGAACAGCGTTGTATCTGCAAATACATTTGCCTGATTTTCAGAAATCGCAGCATTCAGCTTTGCCGCGAACTGGTAGCCGAACACGGAGATAACATCGAAATTCAGGTTAAGCAGGTTTCCCAGTTGTCCGCTTACCATAGTCCTGTCACCCATTCGTAAAGGTCTTGCCTGCGCTTCTATGCTCCAGTCCAGGGTATTGCTGTCCTGTACCTGAATGATAAAAAGATCATAACGAATGCGCGGCCGCGGCCGGTCGATTATTTCCAAATCCTTTATAAACAGCGCTCTTTTCTCGGGGCTTCCTGTATAAAAGAAAGTGTTACCGTCCCCCGCGTCCACAAGGTCTTCACGCCGCGCTGACGGAGGAAGAGATCTGAACAAATCTTCCGTCTTAATGAATTTCAGCCGCACAGGCTGCGTCATGCGCGGCAGATCAATTATTTTGATGTAATCGATAATCTGATCATTTACTTCATCGTTTACAAATCCTAGGAAAGCGCTTGTATCGGGCAGCGAAACAGTTTTTAATCCGCCAAAGCGGTTTTGCAGAAACGAAATTATCTCCCCTGATAAAAGATACCGCGTTTCATAGCGGCGCCAGCTTTTATCTTCATTAATAAGGCCGGAAATTATTTCAGACTGCTGACGCGGAAAGATATAAAATAAATCGTCAATTTCCCTGTATTCGCCGCCGCATTGTTCCAGAATAATGCCTAAAGTTTCACGTAACTCCCTTCCAGAAAATTTCGCGCGTTCCAGAATTTGATCGGATCGGATAAAAGAAAGATACTCGCGCTGTGAATGTAAAAATAAATTATCAAGCACATCAGTTAACCGCGCGCGTTCAGCTTCCACCGTATAGATTCCGTTTGCTTCATTAATGTTTATCAAGGCAGGCTCTGATGTAAAACCTGTCATATAAGGCGGCGGATCAATTTTTTTTATTTGAATATATGAGCCGTAGGCAAGCACTGTATATTCGGAAAACGGCCTCATGATCAGCTCTACGGCTTCCTGTAATGTGGCAGTTTCAAGATGCAGCGATGTTTTGGAAACCGGTAAAATATCATGCAAAATGCCTGTTTTGGCGGCCTGAGTCAGCTTATCCATCAGCTGAGATGGCGTAACGTCATAAGAATCCAGAACAATGGAATTTTCGCTCATGGATATTTTAATTCGGGAAACAATCCAGACATTCGCCGCTTTGTCCGAAAAAAGACGGTTAGCCATCAGGAATGAATCGAAAGCCTGTTCAAAATTAAATCCATTGTATTGAAAACTCGCGTTCCCGGAAACCGTATCATCGCCGATTATGGATATACGCGCGTAACTGGAAAATGCAAACAGGATTTCCCGGATGTTCTGATCAACAAAATCAAAACTAATAATTTGTTCGTTGTTTCTCTGACTGAACAACGGGCAATAAACAAAAGTTATTGCAACAATAATGAATAAAAATCGTTTCATGTAAACCAGCCCTGTAAAATGATAATTGCGGCGCTGCCCATTGCCATGCAGGGAATAAATGGTATGCGTTCTTTTTTTGAAACAACGATCCAGATTATTCCTGCGAGGCAGGCAATGCCGATTGCAGGGAACCACCACAATGGTCCCAGCAAAAGACCGATTAGCCCTGAGTACCAGATATCCGCCAAACCCAGCCTTCTGCCGGAAATAAAAAAAGCAATGGTAAAAATAAATAAGCCAAAAAACGCGCCAGCAAAATTAGCCCAAAGCGCAAGCGCTTGTGCGCCGGGCGAATCTGCCTGCAATATGATAATTAATAAAAAGATGGGTAAAGCAGCAATAAAGAAGATGCGTGGTACCATGCCGGTTTTTAAATCCGATACAGCAATGGCTATGGAAAATGACGTAAATAAAAGCTTACAAAAATGAGCTAACGTCACAATATAAATATAATCAAATAAAAACCATAATGCAAGAAAATCCATGATTTTTATTTATTAATTGCAGGTTAAAGTTCTCCTCTGTCTTGACAAAATTTTATTTTTTTTATAGATTAAAGCTGTTCCAAAACTTCAGTTTTTGAAACAGCAGCCTTAGATTATTATTCTGTCTATTATGCGTCAGCGTTACAGGCGGATATTAGTCCCCTTCGTCTAGTGGTTAGGACACCGGGTTTTCATCCCGGCAACAGGAGTTCGACTCTCCTAGGGGATGTACATTATGTACTTACAGCGAGGCTTCCGGTACAAGCCATACAAAATGCCAATTGTAAAAGCTTTACCTGATGTAAAAATCCCGGAATCCCGGATTTCAAAATTCTATATGTTTATTTTAAAACTCATTGTCAGGCCGTATATTATTTCCCTGTTCGGTTTTGCCAAAGTGATTGTGCATGGCGAGAATGAGCTTTTCGGCGCTTTTAAGAGGGCGCTGTCATCGGAGAGCCGGTGTATAGCAGCCTTTCGGCATCCCAACGGAGCGGAACCTCAGCTTCTGGGATGGTTCTTTCTTTTTAAACTGAAGGAATATGCCGCCAGGAAAAAGATCCGTTTTGCGCGTAATCCGCATACTATTTTTATTTATGGTTATGAAGTGGCGCGCTGGGGAGGCATGGCCGCGCGGCTGTTTATGCCGAATATCGGAGCAATACCAATCCATCATTCAAAAATTGACAGTAAGGGAATGTCAAAAATATACAAAACGATTATTGATGGTCCATGGCCTGTGGCTCTTGCGCCGGAAGGTCAGGTTTCATATACTGCGGATTCTGTACCTCGGCTTGAGAGCGGTTCAATCCGCATTGGTTTTCAGGCGGCGTCGCAGCTGGCGGATAAAAATATCAGATCTCAGGAAAGCATAATACCTGTTGAACTTCTTCCGCTGTCGGTTCACTTCCGTTACGGCTCAGGCGGCAAAGTGTCAATGGAAAAGCTGCTTATAAAAATTGAAAAAGTCTGCGGATTTTTCAATGGTAATAAAAATTTATCTTTTTCTGAGAGACTGAGGCTCTGCCGAGATCATATCCTGGAGATAAATGAAAAACGGTACGGTATAAAAGCGGATAAATCATTTTCCTTTGATGAACGTTTTGAAACTGTGATTAACGCCGCTCTTGCCACCGCCGAGCGTATGCTTGGCGTTAAAAGCGAAGGTGATTTTTTCGCCAGATTGTACAGGGTGCGCCATGTTTGCTGGGATAAAATATTTTTACCCGGCGTTGATTCAAATACCCTGGAAAAAATGTCAAACACTGAACGCGGAGTAATGGATCTCGGAGCGGGGGAGGCATGGCATATTGCCCGTCATCAGGAACTTGCTGATTTCGGCTGGTATTTCCGCCGCCCGCTTCCGGCGGAAGAAACAGCGCTTCACAATAAAATCGAATATGTTCAGAACCTTTGGGATTTTGCAAACCGCTCAATGGGCGGCGCTTTCTCGGGCAGGGTAAACATCTTTCCCAAAAAAATAATTATTCATACAATGTCTGTAATAAATTTAAGCGAACGTCTTGCAGACTATAAAAATGATAAAAAAGCCGCAATTAACGCAGCCTTGATGGATTTGGAAAAAGCCTATATAAATAGCATTAACGAAATAAATTCAATTGAACAGGGATAAACAAACAGGAGGAAACATGAAAAGAGCGTTTGTATTTTTTTTATTATCCGTTATTATTACTTTTAATTGTTTTTCACAATCCACAAAAGATGTGATCATCGAATTTACAAATGTTGTACCCAGAGGCGGACCTGTTTATCTGACTATTTTTTCAAACGCCGAAGAATTCAGAAAAGAAGAACCCAAATACATGTATGATCTGGGAGACTCAGGCGCTGTTGTATCGCGCGTAGTAACGCTTCCTTTGGGAGATTATGTAATATCTGGTTTTCAGGATGCCAACAATAATAAAGACATGGATTACAACCTTCTGGGTATCCCAAGAGAATCAGTTGCGATATCCAATTATAACGGAAGAGGCATCCCCACAAAAAACTTTGACAGACAGAAAGTAACAGTTACCGCCGCAACAGACAAAATATCGGTTGGATTGTTCAAGTTTTAATTTTTGACAAAAAATTTAATGTCCCCGCCGTGTTATGTATTGTTATGCGCAATAATTCACTAGGATAAAATAGTGATTGTTATCTTTACATGTCCAGAAAATAAATTTGTACGTATAACAGGAGAGGGATTAGATTTATGTTCCCAGATGAAGCTGAAGTTACAACCAATCCTGTTGGCTGGGTTGGAGGATTATGAATCGTCCCGCCGCTTGTCTGCGTAGTTGCGGATGCGTAATTGCAGGACATATCACTTTCCTTGGAATCCTTAACCGATGATACTTTCTTGTTTTTACAAGTTTCACTTTGACAAACTTTCAGTTTTTGTTATAATAAACAGACAATGAATATCGGTGACAGTGTATACAGCGAAAAATCAAGTTATGCCTTTTTTAAGTCGATTTTTACCCCATCCCTGAGATCCGCAATGAAAAAATGCGTATCTTTAATATTTTATAACTTTTTCTACTGTCAGCACCGGGCCGCATTTTTGCCTGGAAAAATTCCTGTTACAAAGGCGGATCACCCTCTTGATGATAAAATCCCGTTTGTTCCAGCCTGGGTCACTATTTATCTTGATTTCATACAATTTTGGATACGGATGCTTTCATTTTTGCTTCGCCGTTACAGACGCAGGGTTTTCGCGCATGTAAGGGATTTTATATTCTCAATGGGCAGACTCTATGCTTATGCGGCGGAGGTTTACATGAAGAATCTTTCCACTACAACCCGTCCGTTTTACATATCCACTCCGCGTTTTTTTTTAATTCATCTTGCAGACCCGCACCTGATGTGCATTCCAAGCCTGCATGTAATGGTGGTAATACATACATATACCAAATTTGGCGAAATAGCAAAACAGCTTGGAGAAGATAAAAAATTAAATGAGCAGATTTTGGAAGTTAAACAGGGAGCTCTCGCGATCAGCCAGGCGATTTTATTTGTCAAGCAGCACAGCGTTAACTGCATTCCGGCGGCGTTATACGCCATGACCTGTTTCAGTCCCGCGCTGTTTACACCGCAGGATGCCGCATTCTTTACAGAGCAGCTTTTTTCTCCGGCTCCCGGCAGGGACAAAATGCCGAAAGGCTGCTATGTACATCCGGCGGCTTCTCCTTCAACAAAAATCAATGAAGCGGATCAAAGGCAGATAAAGAGCCATATAATGAGCCTGTACAACCGTTTCCTTTCAGAGAAAAAAAACGCAAAATCCTGGGATGAGCCTATTGTCAACTTTCTGCAAGAAATGAAATAGTATATAATTCAGCCATGAAATCAGGGAACGCTCGTATTACCGAACTTGAACAGTTAATAATCAAATATCAGGACTCGTATTATAACGGGGACGCAGAGATATCCGATGGAGAGTTTGACCTTCTGTGGGACGAGCTTAAAGCACTGGCTCCCGAAAGCAATGTGTTAAAAAAAATCGGAACAGGGTACAGTGTTGACGGCTTTCCAAAAGCGCGCCATTTAATTCCCATGGGGAGCCAGGACAAAGCTTCCAATCCTCAAGAATTTCTTGAGTGGGCAATAAAACAAAGTAATAATGGCAAAGAAAAGTTAACAAATAAATTCATTGTGCAGTATAAACTGGATGGGGCCAGTCTTGAGCTTCAGTATGAAAAAGGGAAGCTGATTCGATCTGTGACAAGGGGAGATGGTATAACAGGCGATGACATTACAGCCAATGCGCGGCGGATGACAGGAACTGTCGCAAAACTTGATGTACAGTTTACAGGCGGCATCAGGGGCGAGGTTATCATGACTCACGATGTTTGGCAAAATAAATATTCAACCAAGGCAAATTGCCGCAATGCCGCCAATGGGATAATGCGCCGCAAGGACGGGCAGGGCTGTGAAGATTTAAAGGTGATTGTTTATGACGCGGCAACTTCAGATAATGACCGTTTTTTTAAGGATGAAACGGAAAAACTTAAATGGCTGAAACAGCGCGGTTTTCAGATTACTGTATCAAAAACATTTACCGCAGCGCAGGATATAATCGCGTACCGTGATGAAGTCGCCGCATCAAGGGACAAACTCCCGTTTGATATTGACGGGCTTGTTGTTAAGAACATTGAGATCGACATGGCGGATCTTCGCAAGGCGCGTCCTGAAAAACAGATCGCATTTAAGTTTGAACTTGAAACCGCGTTCAGTATTCTGCGTGAAGTAATATGGAGCGAATCGGGGGCGACATATACGCCGATTGGAGTTGTAGATCCTGTACGCCTGGCGGGAACTACCGTAAAGCGCGCCAACCTAAACAATCCTGACATGATACGCGCCATGGGATTAAAAATAGGTTCGACTGTTTCTGTTGTAAAGCGCGGCGAGATTATTCCAAAAATTGAAGGTCTTGCGCCCGTTTCAATTTCTTCTGAATCTCAGTCTGGCGATAAACGCGAAGGTTCCTCTCCAGGTGAATATGAAACAACAGAAATTATTTTTCCGGAAATTTGCGCATCCTGTGAAACTAAACTTGTCGATGCCGGAACAAGGCTGTATTGTCCAAACCCTCAATGTCCGAAACGTCTTTTACACAGGCTGGAAAAATGGGTTAATGTTCTTGATATACGCGAGTTGGGCGTTAAATTAATACAGCAGTTATTTGATAAAAAAAGAGTAACCAATATCAGCGGTTTGTATACTTTGGAAACAGGTGAACTTGCCGATTACGACAGAATGGGCGAAATTTCGGCGGCTAAAGTTATCCGCCATATTCAAACAAAACGCGAACTGTCTCTCGCAGTCTTTATCGCTGGTTTTGATTTTGAAGGAATCGCGGAAACAACAATGGAAAAAATAACCGCCGCCGGTTTTGACACGCTTAAAAAATTACGCGGTGCGTCGAAGGAAGATCTTGCGGCGGTTTACGGTCTGGGAAATATTACCGCTTCCGTTATTGCAGATGGACTTATAGAATGCGCGGATGACATGGACGCGGTATTAAAAACAAAAGTAATTACAATCGCGCCGCCGCCTGCCGCGGATTCTTTGCCATTGCGGGGACTTTCCTTTTGTTTTACAGGTGAGCTTAAATCCATGAAACGCGGCGAAGCGGAAGAGAAAATAAAAGCATTGGGCGCGCAATCAAAATCATCCGTAGTGAAAGGTCTTTCATATCTTGTTACCAATGACCCAGGTTCAGGCTCATCAAAAAACAAAAAAGCCAGGGAACTTGGAATCCCTGTTATCGGCGAAGATGAATTTTTTGCATTACTAAACCAGAAACAGAATAAATCCGCTCTCAAACAAGGTGAGTTGTTTTAATTAATACGAGGTATCCATGGCTTCAAATTTTTCGCGGACGCCCTGCAATAGGGTAAGTTCTCGTCTGATGGTTTTTCCGTAATCAAGTGTGCCTTTTTCAATCCTGAAAGCTTCGTCTTCCCAGAATTGAATTTTTTGCAGATTAATCCAGCGGAAACGCCTGTCCAGGGATTTTTCCGCCCATGCTACAGCTTCGTCCCAGTAATATAAAGCTGTACGGTAACAGGTTTCCGCTGTTTCAAGGCTTTCAAGGTTTTGATCCCGAAAGGGGGCGTTGTAAAAATAGGCATTACGTTTGTTCCATTTGTTACCCAGAAAAAGGTACTGTTCGATAAGTTTTAAATTGATGTGCATATTAAAAAGATAGCGGTACTTTTCCCATTGGGTTTCATTTTCAATCAGGGTAAGAGCATACAGCGGGTTTGCAAAATCAGCTTTCATGGCATGTTCAAGCCAGTAGATATTTTCCATGGAGTCGTCAGGGTACTGTATGTAATGAAGGTGAAAAAGCCTGTAGTACTGTTCTTTGTAAGTTACATAGTATCCGTTAACGGGTAGGGCTACCGCCGGTAAAATGAGTATAAGGGCTGCTTTAAAGAGATTTTTCACCTTCATTAAATATCGGCATTGTACAGAGTATGCTCCACACCTGATTTGAAACTTCCGGAGCGCTTTTTCCTGCGTCAATTATTTCAACGCGAATACCCGCGTTCCGGTAAATATCCAGAAGCGATAAATATTTTTGACGTACCAGTACCTGAAAATCAAGGTATTCATAAATCTCACGCGAAGCGCGGTTCTTCATTCGTTTCAGGGCGATTTCAGGTTCTACATCAAAGAAAATCAATGTTTCCGGGGCAGGGTAGCGGGAGTTAAGGTTATACGGAAGCTCATCACCGCATTCAATTCCCTGATAAACAAGCGAAGACAGAACATACCTGTCGCTGACAACAAGTTCGCCGTTTATGGCATGTTTCAGGATTCCATCGTCTTTGTTTATATGTTCATTACGGTCTGCGGCAAAAAGCATGGCGATTGTCTGCGGCTGTAATTCGGTATCCTTTTTCAACGCCGCGCGTATCAGTTTTCCGATATGCCCATCGGTTGGCTCAAAAGTGGGGAAAAACCTGATTTTTTCATTATTTTTCAGACGTTCTGTCAGCAGGGATAATTGGGTAGTAGTCCCGCTCCCGTCTCCGCCTTCAAATACCGCAAAATTTGGAATAATAGTCATTGATTAATAAAGAATAACATAAAAAAAATTGAATGTCAGCAGAGGCTGTTCTAAAACTTTCAAACCGAAGGTTTGCGTTTTTGGAACAACAGCCATAGATTTCAGTATTTATCAATTATTAAGTGTACTAAAATTGTCTTTTTACCTCTTCAAATGATACTTTTTTTTCACAATACGTGTTATATTTATAGTAGTAAGTAAATTACAGGGACTAAATTTTCAATTTATACCGAAAATTATAATAGCAGGTTAATTATAGGGTTAAACATTGTCAATTTTTGATGATAATTACGGGAAAAAAGTACTATCCCGCTCGATTTTTCCAAAAGTTCTCATCTTTATCGGGCTTGTTGGCCTGACTGTAATAATTATGCGTCCTGTGCAAATTGGCATAAGCGCCGCAATGAATCATATCCGCACGAATTTAATCGGAAGGCTGGAAACAATTACCGGGATGGAAATCAGGTATTCATCCATCCGTCCGAATATTTTCGGCTCCTTTGATATTAGAAATTTAGACTTGGTAAAGAACGATAACGCTTTTTTGTCTGTATCACGGATAAGAATAAAATTTTCCCTGAAGGAACTAATCAGGAGAAAAAAAACTGCCATTCACAGCATCCAGATAGATCGCCTGTCCATTAATCTGGATTTGGAAAGAGACAGGGATCTGTTCGCGTTTGTGAATGATATGGACAGCGGCATTAATATCACCGATTTTTTTCCCGAAAGGCCCGATATTAAAATCCGCGACTGCTCTGTCAATGTGGCAGACGGCAATAAAGCTTTCAATGTTCAAAATATGATTGTTGATGTCAGCGGAAGCGCCAGGGAACTTTTATTCACAAGTAAAATGGATGTGCAGGCAAGTTATACAGATCTGCTTAACAAAACATACAGCATTAGCACGGAAATTGCGCTTAACGGCGCGTGGCTGGCCGGAAGAAATGAGGGCAAGGCTGACATTTTCCTTTCATCCCTTGTCGGAGTAGAAAGCATTGAAAGCGGGAAATCGGGTTCGTTCTTTATGCTGCCTGTCAGCAATTCAAACGACAGGATGCTGTTTGATGTAAGTCCCATGGATTTCTCATTTATTTTCAAGGACAGCACATTAAGCCTCAATGCGTCAGGTGAAAAAAAATCATATAATGTGTCCTTTGATTATAATACCGAAACAAAAAACCTTGATGCCGGAATAAATTGCGATGATTTTTTAATTACCAGTCTTGTCAGATTTTACAATACCGGCAATAACCTGAACTATCTGCTTTCATCAGCGGTGACCGGTAACGCTTCCTTTTTAATGGAAAACGATAGAGCTGTTTTATACCATGCCGATTTCAAAAGCGGAGCTTCAAATGTATCAGGCGATTCTTTTGTTATTCGCGCAAACGGCAGCGATAAAAGCGTTTCTGTGGATGAATTCCGTTTTTCGGCTTCTCCCGCGGCGGCGGCGCTTGGCATATTTTACGGCACATTTGGATTTTCCGGAAAATTTGATTTTGCTCCGTTTACGCCTTCGGGAACAGTTTTCTTTAACCGCTTCAGTCTTACAGGCGAAGAAAATATTGACGCGGTTTTCAGAATATCAAGCCGGAACAATGAAATCAGCATAACAAGCGAAAAAGTCGCGATTGGACAAAATGTAATAGGCAGCACCGGAATCTATCTGGCTCCTTCAGAAAATAATTTAAGCATAATTGTCTCAGGCATCTGTGAAGACGAAGGGGCTGTGAATCTTGAAGCGATTCTGGATTACAGGCCGCTGCAGCTTGAAACTTCCCTTAACCTGGATTCTTTTTCAGTTTCATATATTACTAGCCTTATTAGCCCCTTTGTAAAAAGTATAAATATTCCCGAAATTTTTGCAGACAGGACGAAAAATACATTTATTGACGCGGAAATTTTCATCGCAACAAATTTCAGTAATTTTGTTTATAATGTTCCGAATATCAGCCTGAAATCCGGCGATTTAAACGGCAGAATTTCTTTTTCGGGCACGGAGCATCAGATAGTCATAACAGAAGGAATTTTCTCAAGAGATGAAAGGGATCTTCTGCTATCCGCTCAGGTAAATTTCTTCAATCCAATGGAACTTGGTTTTTCAATTAACATAAATTATTTTGATTTATCATGGCAGATAGAAGGGCAAATTCTTGATAAAACAACATTGATTGTTCAGGACCTGAACGGTCTCAGCGTTTACGGAAGCCTTTCCAGTTCAGGCGCCATATCAGGTTATTTTGAGGGGATCGATTTTCCCTTCCCGCTTAACGGAAGGCCGATATATTTAAATTTTAATATATCCGCGCGATATACTTCCAGAGATTTATGGAATCTTGATATCGGAAATTTTGAAGCAAGCATATTTAGTTCACCTAACGAACAGTCCGCCGGTTTCTTTAATAACATTAATTACCTGAAATTTTCAGGCTCGGCGGATCAAAATGGAGCGCGTTTCAGGGACTTTTCCTACGGCGACAGTTACGGCGCTCTTGCGGGAACGGCGGATTTCTCCTGGGTTAATGATTTTTCATCTCTTCAGTTTGCTGTAAATATTTCTGACGGAAAGACAGCGGGAGAAAATTATATATTGGAAGGACTGCTAAAGGACAAACACTTCAGTATCAACGCGTCAGTCAGTGAAATGCGCGCAGATCGCTTTATTTCAAAGAGCGGAAAAATGATCGTGAACGGAGACGCAACTGTTTCATGGGATTCCATCAGTTCATTCAGCGCGCAGATTAACCTTGCATCGCTCAATGGAGAATTGCGCGGAAACTCAGTTAATGCTTCAGCCCGGGCAAGTTTCACAAATGATGAGTTGGCAGTTCATGATTTGAAATTTAATTTCGCCGGTATAAACGCGCTGTTGCCTATCCTGTATTTAAGCCGCGCTGACGGTTATGCAAAGATGAACGCTGATGTTCGCGGCTCTGTAATGGAAAGAAAACTTGAAAGCAAAATGGAGCTTAACGCCAACTTCGCTCAGGTTGATTCATGGATAAAAATTAAAGACGCTTTAAATTCAATACAGGGCTCGTTAAAAACCGGCAATACTTTATACGGAGAAACGGTTCATGATCCGTTTTCTTTTGTGTTTTCACGAATTGACGGAGCGCTTTCAGTATCAGGCGGCCCCAGGAATATGCTGCGGCTGGAAATGGACAGCGAAGGTAACTTTTTCTCAAGTCTGTCAGCTCCCCTGCCAATCAGGGGATCAATTGTAGGTAAATTTACAAACGGTATTCTGGATTCACACTGCAGTGATTTCTTTATGGATATGTCAACCTTCTGGGCAATGCTGCCGCCTATTAAAAGCTTTAATATTGCCGGAGGTTATGTAACAGGAAAAATAGATATTCGCGGTCCGATTTTAAATCCTGAATTTTACGGTACCGGAAGAGGGACAAGTTTCCGCCTGCAGGTTCCCGATTATCTTAGCCAGGATATAAGGCCGATTCCGTTTAATGTTGTTCTTGACGGGTACGAAATGACATTTAACCAGATCTCTGTTGTCTGCGGAAACGGCGGCGGCCGCGCTGACGGCTGGTTCCGTTTTGAAAACTGGGTTCCAAGAAACCTGGGGATGGATATTACAATACCAAGAGAAACGCCTGTTCCTTATCATTTAAAAGTGACAAGTTTTACAGCGGTCGGAGACGCTTCCGGAACCCTAAGCATGGCGCTGGAGAATACGCTGTTTGAGATTAATGCAAATCTCTACGCAAATAACACAGACCTTGGACTGGAAGCTGATAATTCTAAACAGAATCCCGTTAATAACGATGACACGCCTCAATCGCGCCGAATTTCCACTGTAGTCAATATGACAATTACAACAGGAGCTGTTGTTGAGTTTATCTGGCCAAATTCAAATATGCCCATTTTAAGGGCAAATCCGGAAATGGGAACAGTGCTTACAGTCTTTGTTGACACGCAGTCAGGACAGTATTCGCTTAACAGCGATGTTACGATACGATCTGGCGAGGTGTATTATTTTGACAGAAGTTTTTATATTCGCAGCGGAACTCTTGTTTTCAGGATGAATGAACAGCAATTCAGCCCGATTCTGAGCGCCAGAGCGGAAATCAAGGATCGCTCGGATTCAGGGCCTGTTACAATTTCAATGATAATTGAAAATGAGCCGCTACTAAGTTTTGTGCCGCGGTTTGAGGCGACTCCAACCCTTACCCAGCTGGAAATCTACTCGCTTTTGGGGCAGAATATTTATAATATTACCGGAACAGAAGGCACGGAAAACACACAGCGCTTTATTCTTACTTCCACTACTGAGCTTTTAACTCAGGTTGTAGCAAACAGCGATTTTTTCTCTCAGTTTACCGCAGTGCGGCAGTTTGAAAGGTCAGTCAGAAATTTCCTTGGATTGGATATGTTCAGTATCAGAACAAGATTTTTACACAATGCGGTTAATGAAACAGTAGCTATCGGGCTTGACCCTGTTGACAGGACTCCCCGTGTAGGTAACTATTTTGATAACACGACTGTTTTTATAGGTAAGTATATTGGACAAAATATGTTTATCCAGGGTATGCTTACAATGCGTTTCGATGAAAACAACCCTGATTTTGGCGGTCTGAGGTTTGAACCTGATATAGGTATTGAATTAGAAAGTCCTTTATTCAATATTCGTTGGGATTTTTTCCCGTACCATCCTGAGAACTGGTGGGTGAACGATAATTCCATTACTCTGACATGGAGTAGATCATTTTGAACCATTGGTTCATCGAACTGTAAGTTTGTCAATTTGGAAGTTTGTAGGAGTTTTGATGCGGTTTAGGGTTTTAGTATTTCTCTTGCTGGCTGCTTCAGTGTCAGTTTTTTCTCAAGGTTATGATGACGATGAGTGGTATCAGGCAAAACCAATAAGGGAAATTACTTTTACAGGGTTAAAAAATGTTCTGCAGTCAGAACTTTCTGTCTTAATGAATCCTTACAGGCATCGTAACTTTGATTATGATATTTTCTGGGAAATACAGGGGAAACTTTACGCGCTGGAATATTTTGACCGCATAGACCCCAGTATCAGCCCTCATCCTTCCGGTGATGTTATAATCAGTTTTGCCGTTATCGAGAGGCCGATTATTAACCGTATTATTTTTAACGGAAATTCCGGCATAAGACGCAACGATCTTCTGGATACAATAACAACAAAAGTAAGCGATGTTTTCAATCAGGCAAAAGTCCGCGTCGATGTAGAAGCGATTAAAAACAAATACATAGAAAGCGGATATCCAAATGTCGCAGTCGAATCCGCTGAAACAATAAACGGGGATAATGTTACACTCACTTTTACCATTACTGAAGGGGATAAAATAACAATAAGAAGAATTGAATTTCAGAGTACCAATAAGGATGTTCCATTAAAATTTTCCAATAATATGCTGAGAAACCAGCTTTCGTTAAAAGCCAAATCGCTGCTCAATGACGGCGCATTTCAGGAAGCGAAACTTCTAATAGATATTGAAGCGATAACAAAATATTACCATGATCGCGGATACATTGACGCTAAAGTAATTGATGTTCCCCGTTCTCTTGAAGATGATGAAAAAGGCGGAGCTAATTTAATACTTACCTTTTTAATTGAAGAGGGAGAAATTTTTACCTTCGGCGGAGTGTCATTCGATGGCAATCTAATTTTTTCAACTGAACAGCTCGCAAAACTTATAAATTCAAAAACAGGCGAAACAGTAAATTACAGCAGGGTAGAGGCTGATTTACAGAGGGTATCTGATCTTTATTATGAAAACGGTTATATCTTCAATTCTATCGCAAGGATACCGGATAAAAATAACTCTACCCATGTGCTTTCCTATACAATTCAGATTATTGAACGCTCAAGGGCGTATATCGAAAATATAGTTATCCGCGGAAATGATAAAACCAAAACCGAAGTTATTTTAAGGGAAATTCCCCTGGAACCGGGAGATGTGTTTTCCAGAACAAAAGTTATTGATGCAATGCGAAACCTGTATAATCTTCAATTCTTCTCATTGGTAATACCTGAACCGACTCAGGGAAGCGCGGAAAATTTAATGGATCTGGTCTTTACAGTGGAAGAACAGCCTACAACTGATATTCAGTTCGGCGTAACGTTTTCAGGCAGCGCCGATCCTGATACTTTCCCTATATCCGGATTGGTAAAATGGAATGACAGGAATTTGGCCGGAACGGGAAATCAGCTTGGAATCGAATTAAGCTCATCAATCAGGGATACCACATCCGCTTCTGTCAGTTATCTGCATCGCTGGCTGTTCGGCCTGCCTTTTTCCGGAGGATTTGACTTTTCAGTGAATTACCAGAAACGCCAGGCTGCCATGGATAACCGGAACCCGATTTTTAACGGCGATGAACCTTATGCCTTTCCTGACGGTTTTAATAACTTTGACGAATACATTTCGCATAACAAACAGCCGCCAAGGGATTATCTGATGAGTTATGAACAATGGTATTTATCACTTGGATTTTCTACCGGATACCGGTGGGCTACATTTTTGGGAAATATAAGCCTTAGCGGAGGAATGAGGGTCGGTTTAATCAAGAATATTTATGATAATGAATTATACCGGCCTTTTGATCCGGTGCTGAGAGTTGAAAATAACCAATGGACAATGAAAAACTCTATATGGCTTTCTCTGTCGCTTGATCAGCGGGATATTTTTTACGATCCTTCCAGCGGATATTACCTGTATGAGCGTATGGGACTTTACGGCCTTTTTGATATTGAGAATGAACACTACTTCAGAAGCGATTCAAAAGTCGAGGTGTTTTTCACATTATTTAATCTTCCTGTAACTGAAAACTGGAATTTTAAGGGCGTTTTGGGTTTTCATTCAGGATTATCGCTTATTTTTACTCAGCCGGGCAGAAATCTGCAAATTGAAAACGGTAATAAACTTGCGGTGGACGGTATGTTTATCGCAAGAGGATGGAGATATGAATACCCCGAGAAAGGATTGTTATTATGGGACAACTGGGTAGAGCTTCGTTTTCCCATAGTTTACGGAATTTTGGCTTTCGATTTATTCTTTGATGTTGCCGGAAAAGAAACTACCGAAGGGTATTATTTTGGGAAAGACAGTAACGGGCAGCCTAATTTTACAATTGAAAATTTACGGTTCAGTTTTGGCGGCGGTTTCCGGTTTGCACTGCCGCAGCTTCCGCTCCGTTTAAGTTTAGCAAAACGGTTCAGGATTGTAGACGATAAAATTGAATGGCAGAGAGGCCAGCTTTTCGCGGATTCCAGGGAGAATTCGGGAGTCGACCTTGTTTTTTCATTTGTGTTATCATATTAGTTATTAAGGGTTATTATGAACAGGAAAATTTTATTCGTTTTATTAATTAGTGTTTCCGGACTGCTTTATGCCCAGCAGCTGACGCGGATTGCGGTTGTTGATTTAAACAAGGCTTATATGGCTTTCTTCGCGGATTCGCGGGCTGTCAGGGAATTTGAAGAACGCAGCGCGAGGGTGCAGAATGATATAGATCGCATGACGCGCGAAATACAGGCATTAAGATCCCAATACGCAGATGCTGTGCTTTACAACAATCAGACTGAAGCTCTCAGGCTGGAAAACCTGATTTACAGACAGACCGAATATTTAAGGGATTATCATCAGATTAGAACCCAGGAGCTTGAAACCCAAAAAAGAAATTTAATGCAATCCGGCACTTTCCTGGATCAAGTATACTCCGAGATTCGTTTTATCGCTGAAACAGAAGGCTACAGCATGATTATGAATCTTAATGAAAATGATGTTATTATTTGGTACAGTCCGACAATTGATATAACGGATAAGCTAATATCTAATCTGCGGACTAAAGCCAGAAACTAATTCTGAACCTGTAATCATGGACGCATCCAAATCCAGTCCGATGCTGGATCAGTACAGGCGCATAAAGAAACAGCAGACTGGAAACATACTGTTTTTCCGTCTTGGCGACTTTTATGAAATGTTCGCGGAAGACGCCATAGAAGTATCAGCCCTTCTTAATCTTACCCTGACAAGCCGCAACGGTCTTCCCATGTGCGGCGTTCCGTATCACGCGGCGCGCAATTATATCGCAAGGCTGCTAAAGCTTGGCAAAAAGGTCGCCATCTGCGAACAGCTAACAGGTCCCGGAAAGGGAAACAAGGTAATTGAACGCGATGTTGTGGAAATAATAACTCCCGGCACAACTGTAGATGAAGATTTTCTTGACAAGGGAAGCTCCAATTATTTATCATGCCTTGCAGCTAATGCAGGCGTTCTGTCATTTTCGTATATTGATCTTTCTACAGGCGATTTTTTCGCTACAAGTTTTCCCGCATCTGAAACTGAAATACTCAGACAGGAACTTGAACGGCTTCAAATCCGTGAAATGCTGATTCAGGAATCGCTTTTGGGAGAGGAAAAACAAATCGCCGCGGCGATTTATGACAGGAGCGGGCTTGTCCTGAACCGCTGGGCGGATTGGCTTTTTGATTCCGCGCAGGCTTACGAGCGTCTTCAGAAACAGTTCGGTCTTGCCAATCTTAAAAGTTTCAACCTTGATGAAAAAAGCGCGGAGATAATCTCATGCGGAGCGCTGCTTGATTATCTTGACACTACAGCAAGGAGCCTGCTTCCCCACATTAAAACGCTTAAGGTGTACCGTGACAGCGAATATATGGGTATCGATGAATCTACCCAGCGTAATCTTGAGCTCTTATGCAATCAAAGGGATGGAAATGTCCGTTTTTCGCTTCTGGAAGTAATGGACGAAACCCGCTGTTCAATGGGACGAAGGCTCCTGAAGCGGCGTATACTCCACCCGTTACGCGACATTCAGGCGATAAACTCCCGTCTTGACATGGTGGAAGACCTGTACCGCGATCAGGGCCGTTTAAGCAGGATACGCGAAATTCTGGGAAAGACCCCCGACCTTGAACGTCTCTGTTCCAGGCTCGCGATGGATAAAGCTCACGGCAGGGATATGCTTTCCATAAAGATGGCGATAATTTCATTCCATGATATTTTTAAAGATCAATTATCAGGCAATTTTGAAAATTTATTAATGGTTCGCCAGTTGCTTGAAAATGGGATTTGTGATGAGCCTTCGGTATTGCTTGGCGAAGGAAATTTGATAAAAAACGGTTACAATGAAGAGCTGGACAAATTACGCTTAATGAAGGATAACTCTAGGTTAATCCTGGAACAGTATCTTGAAGAAGAACGAGAAGCAACTGGAATCTCAAGCCTTAAAATACGATACAACCGTCTGATTGGTTATTTTTTTGAAGTTACAAAAGCGCATCTTGTTAAAGTTCCCAGGCACTTTATTCGCAGACAGGGTATTGTAGGCGGAGAACGTTTTTCTACAGACCGCCTGGCATCTCTTGAATCTGAAATTAACGGAGCGTCGGACAGGATAGTGGATCTTGAGCGAAAACTTTTTATTGAAATTCGTGAAGAGACAAAGAAATCTCTTTCTTTGCTTTCCGGGGCTGCCCGCCTTCTCGCTGAACTTGATACAGCTCAGTCTCTTGCCAAAGCAGCGTCAATCAGGGGCTGGACGCGCCCTGAATTAAATGACTCAGGCATTCTGGAAATTTATGAGGGCCGCCATCCTGTTGTTGAAACTCACCTTGGCCGCGGAGAGTTCATTCCCAATGATATATTATTATACGCGGACAAAATAAAAAATGAGAAACCGGAAGTCAGAAATGAACAGGCGGGAGAAATTTCTTTCGCGATGATTACAGGGCCCAATATGGCGGGTAAGTCCACTTATTTACGGTCCGCGGCTCTTATTACAATAATGGCGCAGATGGGGAGTTTTGTACCGGCAAGGGAAGCCCGTATTGGTCTATGCGACCGCATTTATTGCCGTGTCGGAGCTTCCGATAACTTAGCGCGCGGAGAGTCTACCTTCCTTGTAGAAATGAACGAAACCGCTTTTATTCTGAACACCGCCACAGAAAAAAGCCTTGTAATCATGGATGAAGTAGGAAGAGGAACTGGCACTAATGACGGACTTTCAATCGCATGGGCGGTAAGCGAAGAGCTTTTAAACCGGATTGGATGCAGAACATTATTCGCTACTCATTTTCACGAATTGTCGCTATTAAACCATCCGCGCCTGGCAAACCGTTCCATGGAAGTGGTCGAACAGGGAGAGAATATTGTCTTCCTGCGAAAACTGAAAGAAGGTTCTGCGGCGGAATCTTATGGGTTACATGTAGCCCGTCTTGCCGGTCTTTCCGAGCTTGTTCTTGAAAGAGCAGGGCAAATTATGTCATTGTTGAAAGATCGTGACGCTGATTTAAGCGATACCTTTGTTAACAAAGACAATATTATGGTTAACAAAGATAATACAATAAATACAGATAAAAAAAGAGAAAAAAGTAATGAGAAGATAAAAATAAACAGTATACAAAAATGTGATAATGATAATACGTTTAAACAAATGCTGAAAGAGATGGAACCGGAACAAATGACTCCGCTTGAAGCGCTGAATATTTTATGCCAATGGAAGAAGACACTGGAAGCCGGAATTAATGAAAAAATAACAGGGAACACGGAACATAGAGTAAAGAAAAAAGAAAAAAGTATAGAAGATACAATGAACTTTTAAATATTTTTGTGTAAAGCGCTATACTACCAAGGAGGAAAAGTATGGCGATAACAAAAGAAGTGTTAGACGAACTGCTGAAGGACTGCAACA
>WQSN01000010.1 GCA_009787835.1 Treponema sp. | reverse complement strand
ATTTTTTTTACATCATCTGCGACATGTTTAAGTTCTTTCCATAATCCTTTTGGGTTATGTTCAACTGCGTTCATAACCCTGCGCCATGAATGTTCAAAAACCGCTTCCGCTTTTACAGGATCGGCAGCGGTAGCCAAAAGCGAACATTGAATATCTTTTAAATAGTCAGATAACACAAGCCCTATCCACATCTGCTTCGCGAAACTTGGGCCAAGCTCTGTGTAGGAATTATCCGCCGACAGGATAAATACCACCACATTTTCAAGACGCAAATCGCGGAAAAGGTTTTCATAGTAAATATAGTACTGGCCGGTGCGGCAAGGCCCAGTGGTAATCGGCACAAATAGAAGATAAAGTTCATCCTTGCGGTATTGAGTACTGAAGAAAAATTCAAGCGCGCTTCCAAGAACCAGATGACTTGGAACACATTCCTTCCCCGAAGCGTGAGCGCGTGCAATCTGAATTGTTTTGTTAGTCGCAACGGGAAGCGCTATGGCGTTAATGCCCTGGCTGCGCACCGCCGCTCCCATATACTCGGTGGAAATATTACCCATGTTGGAAAGAAGCACTTTTACCCGTTTGTTATTTCTGGCGGAAACTTTTTCGCCTGTTTTTTCATTATCTATGCGCAAATCGTACTCGCCCGAAGCAGTCTTCTCGCTGACAAAACGCCAGCCATTATCGTAACGTTCCGCTTCAAGTTCGTTCTTCTTCGCGCGGTAACCGTCGATAATGTCAAGGAACGCCTCAACGCGCGTATCCACTCCGGCATCTGCGGAATGAGAATCAAGTTCCAGCACGAGGAATGGTTTTTGTCCCATCATCCATTTCACGTAATGAAGAATAAATGAATCAGGCGCACATGAAAAATTGGAAATAAAAGTTAAATATATATTTTCTTCTTTTTTAAGAAGCCGCGCCGCTTTTAAATCCTGCTGGCCGTAGAACCAGTACATGTTAGCGAAAATTTTCTCGTTACGGAACGGCAGAATATCAAACGGAACGATTGAGTAGCCGCGTGTTGTAAACTTGCGCGGAATGCCCATGTTCGCTTCAGGTGTGAACGCGTTATAAGGACGGCCAAGGACTGTGATAACAGGACGGTCAGCCTTGCGCGCGTCTTCCAGCGCCCGGATACCCATCTTTTCCGCGGCTTTAAAATATTCCTTCTGCTTCGCCAGCGCTGTATCAAAAGCCGCTTTGGTTTCAGCTTCACTAATACCTAACCGCGATGTCATTTCACAGAACAGTTCAAGCACCTTTCCCTCGCCGAATTTAAAACTGACAACTAACGGCAGCCAGCGGTTTTTATCAATATCGGGAAACGCCTTTTCCATGTAATACGGAAGGGCTTGGGTAATCGGACAGAAGTTTGCGTGTACTTTTTCCTCATAACTTTCCATGTCGCGGAAGTGCGGTAACAGCACATAATCGGCTTTTTTGTCCAGACAGTCCTGTACAGCCCCATGAGCGATCTCCGCCGGAAAACAGTACTGCGCCTCCGCCCGCGCGACTCCGGCGTGAGCTACCTCAGTAGAAAGAAAAGTTTTAATTCCAAGTTCGTGGAAGAACCAGCTATAGAGAGGATAGAGTGTATGTACAGAAAAAGCTCTTGGGATACCGATTGTGTAGTTTCTGTTTTTTTGGAGGTGGGGAGTGGGAGGTGGGGAGTCGGGAATAGGGAGTGGGGAGTGGGGAGTGTTATTCGAAATATCAGAGACTGTCTCGGGAATAGAGTAATTAGTCGAACCACAATCCCGATTCCCTACTCCCGACTCCCGACTCCCCACAGGAGCGGCATACTCTTCAAACAGCATCTTCTGTCTTTTTTCTACATAATCAAACACAGGCACATCTTTAACATGTTTGCGCATATTTGTGTATTTGTTACAGCGGCCGCCGAACATGTACTTGTGATTGTTTACATTTAACACCTGTATCGGGCAGAGNTTCTCACATGCCTGGCAGGCAAAGACGCGCTCATAGCCGATTTCACGGTTTATGATGTCATCTATTACAACATTCTGCTCNTCAAGAAGGCCGTCCGCGTGTTTACGCTTTGCNAGTAACGCTACTCCGAAACAGCCCATAAGTTCAGGCGAAGGAGGNACAAGTATCTCTTTGTTAAGAAGCATCGCGAAGGCGAGCGGAACCGCNGGATTTTTNGCCACCCCGCCCTGCAGAAAAATTTTACCGCCGATGGTGCGGTTGCCTACCACGCGGTTAAGGTAATTCGCTACAATAGAGCAGACAATCCCCGCTGTAATATTTTCCCTTCCCGCTCCCTGCTGCACCGCCTTGCGTATATCGCTGTTGATAAAAGCTGAGCAGTGTTCTCCGAATTTACACGGCGCGTTAGCGTCTAACGCTATCGGACCTATGTCCTTCGCGCTGTGGATTGAAAGATCACCTGAGGCGGATTCTTCCAGGAATGAACCAGTTCCCGCGGAGCAGGCTTCGTTCATAGCATAATCAATCGGCACTCCGTTTTTTAACAGAACATATTTTGCGTCCTGCCCGCCGATTTCAAAAATGGTTTCCACTTCTTTATCAAAATATGTTGTCCCGACAGAGTGCGCTATTATTTCATTGTATACGCCCGGAGTTTCCAGAAACACGCCCAATATCTCGCGGCTGGAGCCGGTAGTCGCGACAAGGCGAATATCAATTTTTTTATCGCCCGTATCGGCGATTATTTTTTCCTGAATGATCGTTAAACATTCTTTCAGGGCCTTCACAGGATCGCCGTGAGTGCGCCCGTAATGGCTCGCCGCGATTTCATCGGTTTCAATATCAACAAGACACGCTTTTGTTGTAGTGGAGCCTCCGTCAACGCCAAGAATATAACTTCGTTTGGCGCTGACCTTTCCGTCCGGTTTTTCAAAAAATTTTATTTTATCTTTCCAGTCACGTAACGCGCCTAATGTGCCGAAGCGGACATCATTAACCCTGAGCAATTTTTCAAAAGGCGGAAGGCTGCTTCCGGAATCAAGAGCCATCACCGCCGCGCCTAAAGCCTCGAACACGGGAGCGGTTTCTGGAATAATAAATTCAATGGCAGGAGCCTTTTTGCGGATAAAGCGGATAATGTGCCTGTTCAGCGTAATGCCTCCTGTGAGCGCTACCCTGCCGGATGTTACCTTCGCCCGTTTTAAAAAATCAATAACCTTTACAGCCATCACATCGGAAAGCGACAGTACAATATCATCCTTGGTTGCTTCACGCTTGTTGAGCCTGTGGGTGCAATCGCTCTTCATAAACACCGAACAGCGCGTAGAAAGCGAGTAAACCTTCGCGGTGTCAGGCACCTTGTCGATATCGTTAAGCGTCATATCCATCCGCGCAAGCTGCTGCTTGAGAAACTCGCCCGTACCGCTGGCGCACTTGTTACCTGAAAAACTGTTAATTATCTTGCCGTTTGAATCCAGTGAATAGACGATTAAATCCTCGCCGCCCATACTGACAACAGCGTCCGCCTTAATACCCAGGTTCCTCAGAGCCGCTTCTACACAGAGAGGTTCAAGGGTACCGGACACATCAAACATAAAACGGCCTTCGTTGCCTGTAACCAAAGCGGGAATGCCATCGCGAATTTTCCCTTCGGTAAAAAGTTTACGCACAGCCGCGCTAAAATCCCCTTCATGCGGCGTCGAAGCCGTCCATACCGCCTTTCCATCATCCAAAAGGACCATTTTCAAACTGGTTGAGCCAATATTAATGCCAAGTGTCTGCATAATTGTATGTTATCAAGGTTGAAGGGGAGGTTCAAGGGAGGGAAAAGTTCATGATTGTTGAAAAATAGCAGGAATAAGCATAAAAATTGAACGATTTAACACATTGATTAAAATATGAGTAATGTTTTTTCCGATTTTTATTAGCGAATGTTTTAATATGTTATCTTAGCCATGTTTCTCATTTTCAAATAATGAAAAAAAGTATATAATATAGATAAGGAGTTTTTATGGGAGATGCACAAATACAGCCTACATATCCTAAGGGGCTTGACTTTGAGCAAGTCTGGGCTGCCTTAATGGAAAACAGGGAACAACTAAAAGAAACCGCTAAAAGACAGGAAGAAACCGCTAAAAGACAGGAAGAAACAGCACGTCAGATTGAAGAGACTGATCACCATATAAAAGAGACTGATCGCCAGATAAAGGATATAAATAAAAGATTCGGCGAATACTCAAATCGTTTAGGCGAAATTGCCGAATATATGGTCGCGCCTAATTTAAGAGAGAAATTCAGTGAGCTTGAATATAATTTTCAAAAAACCAGCAAAAATACCGAAGTCTCTGATCACCAAAACAATATTTTCTTTGAAATTGATTATTTTTTAGAAAACTACAGCAAAGCCATGCTTGTAGAAGTAAAAACGAAACTTATTTCCGATCATGTCAACGCTCATATTGCACGCCTTGAAAAAATGCGAAAATACGCCGATTTACACGGAGATAAACGATCATTTTTGGGCGCTGTCGCAGGAGTTGTAATACCGGATGAAACAAGAAAGCTTGCGTTAAATAATGGATTATTTGTAATAGAACCTTCCGGAGAAACTTTTAAAATAACATCGCCTGATGGCAATCCAAGGGAATGGTAAACTTGTTCGGCTTTGTGCCAAATATGTTAATCCATAAGGTAGTTACTATGAGAATTTGTTGACTATCACCGGAGCGTTAACTGAATAAAATACCTGTATCCGCTTAAAAAACTGAAAATTTCAAAATATTATGCATGTTTTTTCCGTTCATTATTCGCGAATGCCTTAATCACTTCCTTAATTGGGATATAAGTTTCATCCGGCAGTTCGGTCAAATCGTTCACAAGCCTGTCAGACCTTGAAGAAAAATCATACGGATATCATAGTTTTCATTTAATAATTTGATAAAATCACACTATTAGTGTGGTAAAATGAGTAAATATGGCTAAAGTACAACAGACTCTTAATCTTTATCATTTTTGGGAGATTTTTCTTCAAGTTGTTTTATTTTTTCGTCAATTAAATGATCTAAAAGCACCTGAATATCCTCTAAAGCCGCCTTTTGATACTTTTTCATTGTTAAAATAGGGTTAATTTCCTTTAAAAAAAGGTCGGTCGGATCAATATCCAAAGCATAAGCAAGCCTTTGTACCATCTCAGATGAGGGAAATTTAACCGAATTTTCTAACATTCCAATATAATTGGTTGATGTTTCAGTTTTTTCTGCTAAGAAAGCCTGACTCCAGCCACGAGCCTGCCGAAATTGTTTTAAATTCATTGCTAAAACATCCCTAATATTTGTCATAGAAACTAATAAACTTGAAATTTAAATTAAAGTTTTAGATTTTCTATAACAACATTCTGTAAGTATTGACATTATTAATATTTTTCAATACTCTAGGTTTGGGTGTTATCAAAAAAATATTTTTTTACATAGGAATTAAACCCAAAAAATATACGAAAGGAGAAAATATGAGGGAAAATAAGTTTTTTATGACTAGAGTATTATCAATGGTACTCGTATCCGGAATGCTATTTTGGGGATGTTCAACAACCCAATATAGTGTAGCGATCAGTAATGTTTCCAATGTTAGAGAAGCATATATCAGAAACGCAGGAACATCTAATTGGGGTGCGAATATAGCAGGGAGTTTACAAGATATTGACATATCAAAATTTTCAGCAAGAGTTGATTTAAGAATCGTAGACAATAATGGAATTGTATATAGTAAAAATAATGTACCTTTTGACGACAATGCTTTTGTAGAAACAAGTAAGGAACGTTATATGGGTACTGGTACTTCAATATTATTAGGAATTATAGTGATTCCTGTATTGATTCTTTTAAGTGTACTTGGAGGGTAATAAAAATGAAAAAAATAATTTCTTTTTTTTACATAGTTATGTTAATTAGTCTTGTATCTTGTGATACGCTCACGAAATATACTGTTAGAATATCTGTGGATAGACACCCAACACTGATAATTGTAAATCAAACAGGACATCCGGTTGTTGTAACTGCTCCATTATCTTCTAATATAAATAGAGATACAAGTATTCAATTTCAACCAACGGAAATAAATGGAATAATTAATGTAAATTACATTATTGAGCAATTTGAATTTACCGAGCAAGTTACTATGAATAACGAAGATACTACAGTAATTTTAATGAGGAGACCGCCGACAGTTACGGTAATAAATCAAACAGGACGTCGGATTACAATTAATTCTCCCATATTAACAGACATAGACAATGGAGCAAAAACTCAATTTCTACCACCTTTACTGGCTGGAGATTTTAATATTACTTATTCATGCGGCCTAATGGAACTTACTGAACAAGTAAATATGAGAAATCAAGATACTACTGTTAATTTAACCGTAGGAGCACCAACACTTACAATAGTAAATAATACAGGGGCAGGAAATAATGTTAACATTATTCAATTTCGTACCCCTGGCAGTGTTGCTTGGATTGGCGGAAACATTATTATTAGTGATAATGAGCTGCATCTAGCTGAAGGAGCTGCACTAACAGGCGTTACTACTCAAGTTCTCACCAATAATGAAATGTTGAGTCTTTGGCTTGGTAATCTCAGACTTTCAGGCAATGCTTTTGATATACGTCTTCAAACTACAAATGGAATAATCTTCCAGAGAGATAATGTTCGAATCACAAGCGATATGACTTTGACTTTTTCTATAAACGATAGACGTTAATTATATAGGTAATGTCCAAATATTAAAAACGTATTTTCTTATTTTTTAAATTTAGTCTGCTTATAAAATTCCTAACTTTATAAGCAGACTCTATTTGTGGTGTATATAAAAAGCAATATATAAAAATATTTTATAATATTTTTATATAAATTACCCACGTCCCCCGCAACCTTTACCCCGCGCTTAATCGCAGCTTCTAATAAATCATTACCTAATATTCAAGAGGCAAAGAGACACGTAACCCAAAACGCCCATCATACCATTACACCTAACGCCTGTACAAATAGCGCAATTATTAATCATGACATGAAATTACTGGAGCCAATAATCCCATTTTTTGTGATTTAGTGCTGTCTTCTAGTGTCATGTAATATTCATATGACGGAATAGTATGTTAAGTTAATTCCTTATGTAATAAGGAATTAACGCATTTTATTATTTTGGAAACCGAATATTACAGGACACTAGTCTTCAGTATTTTTTGTTTTATTATGTTTCCCCAATAAGTATGCACGCTCAATAAGATATGTAACAACACATACAGCTTCATCGTTTTTCTTAAATGCCTTTTCACCAAGCATCATTAATTTTTTTACACTTCCGACAGTTTCAATATTATTTTTTAATTTTTCGATGTCCATATATGCCTCCTGTTTTCATGTAGAGCCTGACATTAAATATATCAAAATAATAACTAAACGTAAATATGAAATACTTGAATAAATGATTTATTTTTCCTGTTCAATGGGAACGATTTGAGCTATACTAAAAAAGGAGGATCGTTTGAGAAAAGCCGGAATTACTGTTATAATAAATCCTGTCTCACATGTTTTTATGGTATTAATTTTCTCTCTTGCCGCGCAAACCCTTTTGTCCCAGGAACCTGCTGCAAATGGGGAAGATGCTGTATCCGCCGAAGCATTATTCCATGCAGAAATACCGCCGCACGGCGGCGAATCTCCTGATAATTCCGGTACTGCGCCTTACCGCAGCGAAGAAACCTGGAGCATGGAGGATTATGATCCTTTTATTTATTACGCTCCGGAAATAATAAAAGAAGCTCCTACTTATAAGATTCGATCCCTGGACGGGATTTTTCCGTATATTACGCAAAGCGAAAGAAGCAGGGTTATGAGCAGATTAGGGCTGAGGCATTCTTTTGAGAGGGGTAGATCACCAGTGTTGTTTCCTGATTCAAATTCCATGATAGATCTGCTTGGCAGTGTTATGAAAAAAAACCCTACTCATATTATAGAAGCTCTTGCTATAATACCATATAACGAAAAAGAGATTGATATACTGGACATATACAATGCACTTGGAAGAATTGAAAAATTAAAATTACAAACATTTCAGGAGAATTCCACTCCAGTATTCGGAGACACAACCCGAATTGACAATGCTCAAAGAAGAATGGCCGTTTCCGATCCATTGCCTTCAGATACCCTTCCGTTTTCAGAAACAATGTATCTTCGCATAACAGACAGAAACATCGGAAATATTTTCCTGCGGGGAGATATTTCATTAAGTACTTACGGTATTACCTATAATTTTACCAACTTTGCGGATATAAATTTTTTATTTTTCAGAGTTATGCGGGCGGAAATGGTTTCCGTAATTATTTACCTTGAACCTGTCGAAGAAGGAATACTTATCTACAGCGTGTCCGGACTTCAATTTCCGGTCTTTTTTTTAAATTTAATAAATCTAAACCTAAACATCAACAGCCGTGTTACCGCGCTGCTGAACTGGATTACAGAAGGTCTCAGGCTGGAGAAAATAATATCAATAGATCAGGAAGAAGTCTCTCCCTGAATTTTGATTTATTTTTCTGGAGGTGGCGGGAGTCGAACCCGCGTCCCAATACGCGAAACATAGACATCTACAGATTTAGCCGTTTATTGAGCAAGCTTGCTTGCATGTCGGGAAAAACTTGGCTAAACGGCGCGCGGCTTTTCCGTATTCCGGGAAATCTTGTTATGCTGCCTCCGGAAGCGGCGGCATAACCAGCTCTGATTGCGACGCGGAAGCTGTTCCTCAGAGCGGCGGAACAGGTCCACGCGATTACGCAGCTAAGGCGTAGTCGTAACTGACAGTTTTGTTGGCAGTTAATTGTTTTGCCCAATCAGGAGATGGGCGCTCCATCTGCAGTCTATACCCCGAAGACGTACCAGTCGAAACCGGTGCACCCCCAATATTAACAATATAATATTTGACAGGAAATTAATCAAGGGCCGCAAGCGGCGCAGGAATTAAACAGAGCTGTCAATAATTATGACACGGCAGATTAGCCATGTACATTAAATAAATTTAATTAAAACATCGATCATCTCGAAAAAATCAATTGGTTTTCTGAGGTGACCGTTCATGCCGACCTTGAAACATTTTTCAACATCTTCGCGGAATACATTCGCGGTCATTGCGATTATCGGTATTTGCCCGCGTGAGTTATCAGCTGAACCGGCGGCATCACTGTCAATGTTTATTTCCGCCAGTGCTTTTTGCTTTACCGCTTCAATTGCACGTATGGCGCGGGTCGCTTCGTATCCATCCATTTTGGGCATCTGTATATCCATAAAAATTAAACTATACTTTTCAGGCGATTCTGAATACATGCGAACAGCCGCTTCACCGTTCTCCGCATTTTCGACAGTCAGGTGCGTAGGTTCAAGAAGGACAGTAATAATTTCGCGGTTAATTTCTATATCTTCAGCTAACAGCACGGTCTTTCCGGAAAAATCTACAGTGCATCCGTTTTCATTGATAAAATTTTTATTAATGGATTTATTTTCTATACTGGTTCCGCGTTTTAACAGGACTGAAACGGTGAATTTTGAGCCTTTTCCCGGTTCCGATTCAACTTTGATATCTCCGTCCATAAGCTCAACAATGCGTTTGGAAATGGAAAGACCAAGTCCTGTGCCGCCGAAATTGCGCGAGGTGCGCGCGTCTGCCTGTTCAAAAGAATCAAATAAATATTTTTTCTGTTTTTCTGTAATTCCGATCCCTGAATCGGAGACGCTTATTTCCAGACGGCACACGCTGTTTTTCTCTGACATAAGGCGGGAATCAAGACAGATTGAGCCTTCATCCGGCGTGAACTTTACGGCATTGGACAACAGGTTTGTAATTACCTGCGTAAGTCTTTGATCGTCGCCTATAAGCACCTGCGGTATACCTTTTCCGGTATTGATGATAAACTTCTGCCGCTTCTCTTCAATTCTGGGATTTACAATATCGGCGGCTTTTTGCAGCATCTCTTCAAAATCAAAACTGATGGATGACAGTTCCAGCTTGTTCGCTTCAATTTTTGACATATCAAGTATGTCGTTGATTACACCTAACAGATGCCTGGACGCTCCTTCAATTTTATGGAAAGCGTCGTCTTTTCTGCCAATATCAGACGACATTTTTCCAATTGTCGTCATTCCGATTATGGCGTTCAGCGGAGTGCGGATTTCATGGCTCATGTTGGACAGAAAAACTGTTTTTGCCTTGCTTGCTTCTTCGGCCTCCATCCGCTGTTTTTCCGTATCCAATAAAATTTTCTTTGACTCCGAAATATCCATTACCGCGCCCGCTACACGGATTGCGTTTCCGTTTTTATCGCGGACAGCTTCACCGCATGCGCGCACATATTTGTATTCGCCGTTTTTACACAGCATGCGGAATTCCACATCATAGGGCGTTTTACCGGTTTTATCCAGCAGATGCTCAGTAATGGCTTTATGAGCGTCTTCTCTCTCATCAGGATGCAGCCTGTCGTTCCAACTGTCAAATGTATTCGGAAATTCCATCTCGTTCGCATACCCAAGTATGTACCTGAACTCGTCAGACCATGTGAAAACATTCTGAAGGTTCACGGGATCATTATTAAAAATTGTCACGTCCCATAAGCCTATTTTTGTCGCGTTTACAACAGCGTTTAATTTTGTCAGCTGAAGCTCGTTTTTTTCCTGCGCGTGCACCAGTTCCTTTTCACGGGCGTACATTGCCGTCATGTCATAAACAAAACCGACAATAAAAAAACTGTTTCTGTAAGGGACTTTTTTGAATTCCACATCAAGGTTCCTGAGGCTGCCGCCGATGTTGACGCTTGTTTCAAAACGGACAGATCCTTCTCTCGCGGCGATTAAAAGTTTATCTTTTATTGACGCGGATTTTCTTCCGTCAGGCTGAAATTCCGGAATGCTCCTTGTTATATTGTCAATGAACCCGTCGAGCATATCTTCTTTTGAACTCGCTCCCATAAAGCGAACCGACGCCGGATTACAGTCAAGCAAATGAAAATTACTGTCAAACAGAATGTTTATATGGGGATTAACATCAAGCATGATGCGTATCAGCTCATCCGCTTCGTGCGATTTTTCCAGCTCTGTTAGCTGCATGTGGGTATTCTGATAATTTTCCTGTTCGGTTCTGACATCTTCCAATGATTTAACCATGCAATTGACGGGAATATTTACACCTAACGCGATTTTTCTCGCCATGCGGCGGCATGTTTTACTGCCGCAGGCGCCGCAGTCGATGTTCTGCATTTCGTATGTTGTTTTGCCCAGCAGCTCAAAAGCGCGGTTAATATCCTCTTCATTTATTTTCGGGTATTCCGTTAAAACAGGCCGGTATTCCCTTAAAAAAAGCCTGAAGTCCAGCGTCTCTTCGTATGAATTATAAATTGACTGATAATGTTTCATCTTGTTCGCTTCTGTTGTTCTTTTTCTTTTATCGTTCATTGACTTGTCAATTTCAAAAATATTTCTGTTATGCGAATACGCCGATCCTAAATTACAGCCTTCGGTGCAGTTAAGAACATCGTACAGATCAGGAAGGAATTCAGGCGCGGTTTCAGCGTATTTATCCAGCTTTTCATATATCTCAGGACCATCGCCCTTCGCGATATAAAGTTTTTTTCCGGTAAAATACTCAATGTTTTCCCTTAGCCCGCCGGGCATCGGGAACAGTGAACCCAATCCGCATTCATCGTGATCAAACTGCGTTTCCTTATCAGGAATGGCAATATTGTTTTTTTTAAGATATTCCATAAGGTTTGTAAAAGTAATGCTGTAATCCGCGAGTTTTGTATTTTCAAATTCCCTCTTCTTGGCGATACATGGAGAGAGCGCCGCGATATTGCCGTTAATGCCCTTATACTTTTTCATATAAATGGAGATACATGCCATGGGGCTGTGTACAGGAGACAGTCTGGGGATTAAATCATGGCGGTACATTTCGCAGTAAGAGACAATCGCGGGACACGGCTGTGAAATGATTGGAGTGTGACCGTTTTCTGCCTGCTGCTTTTCAATATATTTTATATGGGCCCACACGCAGATATCAGCACCAAGCGATGTATCATATATAAGGTTTACGCCTGCGTTTTTTAAATATGTGAAAATATTTTTATATTCAGGAATGTTTGTCCTTATGGAAGGAGCGGCAATAACCGATATGGAGATTCCTTTGGACAGATCATCGAAGAACCGTTCGGTATCATCAATAAAATATCTGGCGTCATGTTTGCACGCCGTAATGCAGCGGCCGCAAGCGATGCACCTGGCATGATCAACTTTTACTTTTATTTTTCCGTCTTCATCCTGATAAGTGACATTGGCAGTCTCCATGGGACATTCGCGAACACAACGGTTACAGCCTGTGCATAATTCATTATTTGATTTAATTATTTCGATCATGCCATCGCCCACCAGATTACTCCCGATTAATCATTTTAATACAGCGCTTTAGGATTTTCAAGACAGATATAACATGCGCTTGCAGCGAAGCCGCCGGCGCCTGCATTATATCTCCACAACTCCGTTAAAAACAGTTACGCAATCACCTGTCATGTAAACAGTATCATCATTATAATTGACAACAAGCTCGCCTCCAGGCAGTTGAGCTTTTATATCCTTTCCCTTTTCGCAATATCCGTTTAAAACAGCGGCTACTACAGCGGCGCAGGCTCCCGTGCCGCAGGCCTGCGTCTCGCCTGAACCTCTTTCCCAGACGCGTATTTTTAAATGGTTTATATCCATTATTTCCACAAACTCAATGTTCACCCTGTCAGGAAACAGCGGATCATTTTCAAATAACGGCCCGATTTCGCCAATATCAATTATGTCTACATCGCAGAAAACTACTGCGTGGGGGTTTCCCATTGAAACGCAGGTGATTGCGTACTCCCTGCCGCCGATTTTTACTGGTCTTGCGATCACGTTCCCGCCCGTGAGATTAACAGGAATTTTTTCAGGTCTCAGTTCAGCCTGTCTCATGTTTACCCTTACAGACGATACTTTTCCGTTCCTGGTAAAAAGTGCAAGTTCCCTTATTCCGCTTCGGGTTTCAATCCGCATATTGCGTTTTGTCACAATATCGTTATCAAATAAATATTTCGCCACACAGCGGATAGAGTTTCCGGCCATTGCGCCTTCGCTGCCGTCAAGATTGAAGATTCGCATTTTCGCGTCGGCTATTTGTGAACGCAGTATCAGCACAACTCCTTCTCCTCCGATGCCCGTATGCCTGTCGGACAACAGCGCAGAAAGCGATTCCGGCGAATTGATTTCCATATCCATGCAGTTGATATAAATATAATCATTTCCTGTACCGTGCATTTTTGTGAATGGCAGTTTTATCCGGCTGCTTCTTAAATTGTTAATGTCAACTAACTCTGTGTTTATTTCACTGTAATCCGATAAAAGCGAATCCGCGAGAGCGTTAGCTGTATCTATCGAGGTAAGGCAGGGAACGCCGAGCGCTACTGCTTTTCTGCGAAGCTTCACATCGTCAAGCGCGGGGTCCCTTCCTTTTTCTGATGTGCAGATGATGTAGCTTATTTTTCCGCTTGCCAAAAGCGTTTCGGTATTAACATCAGGGTTATCATAAATTTTGTCTACAGGCTCTACATTAAAACCTTTTTTTTCAAGGAAGCGCGCCGTTCCGCGCGTACCGTGAAGGGAAAATCCCAGTCTGGTAAATTTCTGCGCTATATCAATAACTTCTCCCTTGTCGCCGTCCCGGATTGTCAGAAGCACGCCTCCTGATTTCTTCATCCTGTAACCAGCTGCGACAAGCCCTTTGTAAAGCGCTTCTTCAAGATTTTTTCCAAGTCCCAAAACCTCGCCTGTGGATTTCATTTCCGGTCCCAGATGAGTATCAAGACCGGCGAGTTTTTCAAAAGAAAAAACAGGAACCTTTACTGCGACATACGGGGGAATTTTCGCGATTCCGCCTGAAAACCCGAGGGATGACAGTTTTTCACCAACGCTGACTTTTGTCGCAAGCTCGCACATCGGAACTCCCGTTACCTTGCTGATATACGGAACTGTGCGCGACGCGCGCGGGTTTACTTCTATAACATAAATTTCACTCTTAAAAAGCACATATTGAATATTTACAAGCCCCCTTACTTCCAGAGCCATGCATATTTTTTTTGTTATGCTGAATATATTTTCAGCTAACTCATCGTCAATATCAAGTGCGGGGTACACGGCAATGCTGTCGCCTGAATGAACACCAGTGCGCTCTATATGTTCCATTATGCCGGGAATTAAAATATCTGTTCCGTCGCATATCGCGTCTACTTCAATTTCAAGTCCGCTTAAATATTTGTCGATTAACACAGGGTTATCCTGTTTCTGCCGTAAAATAATTTCCATGTATTCCCTGATGTCTTCTCCTGAGAACGCGATGATCATGTTCTGTCCGCCAAGCACATAGGAAGGACGCATGAGCACAGGGTATCCAAGCCTGTCCGCGGCGTCCAGCGCTTCTGATTCTGTCATCACGCCGAAACCCTTCGGGCGTTTTATTTCAAGTCTTTCGAGTAACGCGTCAAAACGTTCCCTGTCTTCACAGATATCAATGCTTTCGGCGGAAGTGCCGATTATTGTCACTCCGAGCTCATGCAGTTTTTTTGTCAGCTTTATCGCGGTTCCTCCGCCAAACGCAACAATAACGCCTTCCGGTTTTTCAATTTCGATTATGCTCATCACATCATCAATGAATAACGGCTCAAAGTACAGTCTGTCCGCCGTATCAAAATCTGTGGATACTGTTTCAGGATTATTGTTTATTACAATTACCTCATACCCCATGCTTTTAAGCGTCCAGACGCAGTGTACGCACGCATAATCAAATTCAATTCCCTGCCCTATCCGTATCGGGCCTGAACCCAGAACAACGATTCTGCGTTTAACACTTTTTTTAATAAACGGAAGCGCTTCGTTTTCTGTTCCGTTTTGAATTGAATAAAAATACGGCGTCATCGCTTCAAATTCAGCGGCGCATGTGTCTACCATTTTGTAGATTAGGGAATGGGGTGCGTTATTCGAACAATTATTTCGGCTCCCTATATAAATATTATTTAAGCAGTTTAAAAACCATCTGTCAACTTTTGTTATAGCATACAATTCTTCAATGCTGACACCGCGTTTTATTGCCTCATATAGAACAAACAAGCGTTCATCGGTAACTGTGTCAAGAAGTCCACGAATTTCTGTATCTGTTTTCGATGCAAGGCGCGGCATGTCTAAACCTGTCAAACCAATTTCCGCTCCGCGCACCGCTTTAAGCAGGGCTTCTTCGAAAGTGTCGGCGATAGCCATTACTTCGCCTGTGGCTTTCATCTGCGTTCCAAGTTCCTTGCTGGCGTAAACAAATTTGTCGAAAGGCCATTTCGGAAATTTCACGGCGACATAGTCGAGAGCCGGTTCAAAGGCGGCGCATGTTGTGCCTGTCACCGCGTTTTTAATTTCATCTAACGTATAACCGATTGCAATTTTTGTCGCTGCTTTCGCGATTGGATAGCCTGTAGCCTTGCTCGCCAGCGCGGAAGATCGGGAAACACGCGGATTAACTTCGATGACTGCATACTCAAAACTGTTCGGCTCCAGAGCCAGCTGTACATTGCAGCCTCCCTCGACGCCTAACGCTTTAATAATATCAAGAGCGGCGGTGCGCAGCATTTGGTATTCCCTGTCCGCCAGTGTTACGCACGGCGCGATTACAATGCTGTCGCCTGTGTGAATGCCCACAGGATCAAAGTTCTCCATGGAACAGACTGTAATTACATTTCCCGCCCTGTCGCGCATTACTTCAAATTCAATCTCTTTCCAGCCAGCGATTGATTTTTCAACCAGTATCTGATTAATCGGGGAAAGCGCAAGGCCGTTAGCCGCAATTTCACGCAGTTTCTCCCCGTCCGCAGCGCTGCCGCCGCCTGTGCCTCCCAGCGTAAAAGCGGGGCGGACAATAACAGGATAGCCGATCTCGTCCGCGAATTTCACGGCGGTTTGCGTGTCTGTCGCGATCACCGACGGGACGCATGGCTGCCCTATACTTTCCATTGTCTCCTTGAATATTTTTCTGTCTTCGGCTTTGTCTATTGTCTGAGGCGAAGAACCCAGAAGCCGCACTCCGTATTTATCCAGGAAACCGTCTCGGGCAAGCTGCATGCACAGCGTAAGCCCTGTCTGGCCGCCAAGACCCGATAAAATGCTGTCGGGGCGCTCTTTTTCAATAATGCGTTTTATGACAGTGAGTGTCAGGGGCTCAATATAAATCCTGTCCGCGATATTGTTATCTGTCATTATTGTGGCGGGGTTTGAGTTAACAAGAACTATTTCAATTTTATCTTCGCGCAGCACACGGCACGCCTGTGTCCCGGCATAATCAAATTCCGCCGCTTGTCCTATTACAATGGGGCCTGAACCGATTACCAAAACTTTTTTTATATCCTTATTCAGCGGCATGATTGTTTATCCTTTCCATAAATCTGTCAAACAGAAAACCTGTATCAAGCGGACCGCATCTCGCTTCGGGATGAAACTGCACGGAGAATGAAACGCCGTAATCAATGCCTTCGCAGCTTCCGTCGTTGACATTGATAAATGAATACATACTGCCGCCTGCGTTATCTGCAACTACTTCATAGCCGTGATTTTGGCTTGTTATGTAAACCCGGCCTGTCCCCGTGTCCTTAACAGGCTGATTCGCTCCCCTGTGGCCGAACTTTAATTTCCTGGTTTTGTATCCGTTTGCGAGCGCAAGAAGCTGATGACCCATACAAATTCCAAAAATCGGGATGCCGGTTTTTACAAGCTCCTCCAGAGTTTCCATGATAACCCTGTTGCCGTGATCAGCGGGATCGCCCGGCCCGTTGCTCAGCATGATGCCGTCCGGTTTTATTTTTAAAATATCCCGCGCCTGCGTATCATGAGGAAATAAATAAACACCACAGTTTCTCGCCGCCAGTGCGTCTGCAATTCCGCTTTTAGCCCCAAAATCCATGAGCGCTATGCGCTTCGCATCCTGTATTTTTTCCGGTTTGCATTTTATTACATTACGCGAAGAGACCGCGTTAATGGGACAGACTACAACATATTTTTTTATATCTTCAAAATCCTCGCCGGTTGGTTCGCAGGATGTTATCTTTCCGTTCATAACTCCGTTTTTACGGATAATTTTTACAAGAGCGCGCGTATCAATGTCACATAACCCAACGATGCCGTGTTCCTTCAATAAGGCGTCAAGACTGTATTCGCTTCTGAAATTTGAAGGCGTATAGCATGGATACTTTACAATATAAGCTTTCACGCCGATATTCGCGCTTTCAAAATCCTGCGGGATTACTCCGTAGTTTCCGATTAATGGAAAAGTCTGCATAACAATCTGTCCGCAGTAACTTGGATCTGTCAGCGTTTCAAGATAACCTGTCATGCCGGTGGTAAAGACTATTTCTCCCGTCACATCAGCGCGCGCGCCGAATGATTTGCCTTTAAAAATCATGCCGTTTTCCAGCGCTAAATAAGCAGTATCAGGATTCATTCTGTTGGACATCTTCCCCCCGCTCAAAAACATTTTTCTTCTCATAACGCTCACCATCGTTTCCGGTGTAACAGGCGGTGCAAAAAGACAGCGCGCACTTGCTGCACGATCTTTTAAGAGCGTCTATGCTGATATATCCCAGGCTGTCCGCGCCTATTTTGCTTTGGATTTCATCAAGGCTCATTTTATTGGCGATTAGATTCTCCTCGCTGTCTATATCCGTCCCGTAATGGCAGCTGTAGCGGACCGGCGGACTTGCTATGCGCACATGCACTTCAACCGCGCCTGCGTTTCTCACGCTTTGAATTATTTTCCCGAATGTTGTCCCGCGCACAATCGAATCATCAACAAGCACAACGCGCTTTCCGCGTATGTTTGCAGCTAACGGATTGAGTTTTAACTTTACCGCGCTGTCGCGTTTGCTCTGCGTAGGATAGATAAAACTGCGGCCGATGTATCTGTTTTTAACAAAGCCGCAAATGAGCGGAATGCCGCTTTCGGCGCTGTAGCCGTATGCAGCATCAAGCCCCGAGTCCGGCATGCCGCAGACAACGTCGGCTATAACAGGAAATTCGAGCGCGAGTCCGCGTCCCATATTGTAACGCGCTTCATACACGCTTAACCCGTCAATTACAGAATCCGGACGGGCGAAATAAACATATTCAAAAATACAAAGCCCGCCGCCTTCCTCTTTTTTGCTGTTATCTGAAAATTCTTCCCTGTTATCCGCCGGCTGTCCGCTGTTAATTGTCATCTGCCTGGTTACTTCTCCGTTTTCAATCATTATGACTTCGCCGGGTTTAACATCGCGCACAAACTCAAAACCGCAGGTTTCAAGCGCGCAGCTTTCTGAAGCGACAGCGCAGCCCATTGTGCTTTTTCCGATGCAAAGCGGGCGGAAACCGTTCGGGTCGCGGACTGCTATCAGTTTATTCTTGCTGGTTACAATGACAAGAGAAAAAGCTCCGCGCAGCAAAGCCACGGCGCGCGCGGCTCCCTTAAAGGAACTCTGTTCTTTTGTTATGTAATACGCAATTAATGAAGAGACAACCTCGCTGTCGCTTGTCGCGTTAAAATTCAGGCCAAGATTCGCAAGATAGCCGCGAATCTTTTTCGCGTTTGTGATGTTGCCGTTATGCGCAGTTGCGATTCTGCCTGTCAGGTATTCTGTAACAAACGGTCCGGCGTTCACTTTTGAACTGTGTCCCGTTGTTGAATAACGCGTATGACCGACCGCGGCTTTTCCCCTGGGCAGACATGCAAGCTTCTCTCCTGGAAACACTTCGCTGACAAGACCTTCGTCCTTATAACACACAATGCTGCGGTTATTCGCAACAGCGATGCCGGCTCCTTCCTGCCCGCGATGCTGCAGGGAAAGCAGTCCGTTATATGTAATGCCTGCTGCCTCTTCGGTTGTCAGGCTGACGCCAAAGACAGCGCACTGTTCGTTTAGCTTATTTTCAATTCGCATAGGTTTTTAAAATCTCCTCTGCTATTGATCTTTTTGTGGAGCGTAAATCCATAGCCTGTTTTTCCATAAATCTGTGCGCTTCCTGCTCAGTCAGGTTAAGATATGTAATCAGCGTGTACTTCGCCCTGTCGATTATGCGTATGTCTTCAATTTTCTGCTTCAATTTTGCGTTTTCATCCTGCATGCGTTTTAATTTGCTGCTAACGGATCGGGCGAGCGAAAGGGCTGACCAGAAAAGCTGTCTGTCGACAGGTTTGGAAATTGTCAGAACGCCGTCTTCATGGCAAACGGAGGAAACCGCGTTAAAATGTTCGCTGTTAACTGCGAGGATCGCCTGCGATAAACCCCTGACTGACACATGGCGGGCAAGACCTTCGCCAGATTCATCCGCGAGAGGAGCGTCAATGATTATAAAATCAAAGTCTTTTTCCAGCAGCATCCTCCGCGCCTGATCCGCAGTGGCGATAACTGAAATTTGATTAATGGAAGATGCGGTTAGAATTTCAGAAAAAAGCGGAACGTACTTTTCTGAACCTGTAACCAAAAGAGCGGTGTAACTTCGCTGAGCCGCGTTGCTGTGCAGCCCGGCATTACTGTGATGCAATTTACCCGTGTGGGCGCTTTCCATTAATAACCGCCTTATATACTACTAGGTAATATTGAAATATCTTTCTTTATAAAATTTGACCTTAACATCCTGGCTCGCGCGGGAGATTAACGCAAAATCTTTCGCTTCCGTTTTTTTCATTTCCGAATATTTTGATAAAAGCCGGCCGCCTAAAATATTTTTTATGAAGTCGCTATTTTCGGCGAGCGCGATTGCTTTTTCCAAAGAACCGGGAAGCTGAACAAGATCCTTTGTGATGTTTATATCCGCCGTATATAAATCCTCATCAACCGCGCGGCACAGATTTATGTTTTTTTCAATTCCGTCAAGACCGGCGGAAATTATCAGCGCGAACGCGAGATACGGATTGAGCGAAGGATCGGGAGAGCGCAGTTCCATTCTGACCTTTTCACCTGATGCCGCCGGAATACGCACCAACTGCGATCTGTTCTGATGCGACCATGACACATACATCGGCGCTTCAAACTTGCCAAGACGTTCATAGGAATTTGACAGCGGATTCAGGAACATGGTAATCTCTGGCGTCTTGTCCAGAACGCCTGAGATAAAACTTTCTGCGGCTTTTGAAGAGCCTTCGCCGACATTATTAAAAATATTTTTACCGTTCTGGTAAAGGGAAAGATTTATATGCAATCCGCTTCCCGGCGCGTCAATAATGGGTTTTGGCATAAAAGAAGCGAATAAACCGTTACGTGAAGCAATTGATTTTACCACTGTCTTGAAAGCCTGAAGGTTGTCGGCGCTTGCGACAGCGTCATCAAATTTAAAATCAATTTCATTCTGCCCCGGACCCTGCTCATGATGGGAGCTTTCGGGCTGAATTCCCATTTCTTCAAGGGTAAGGCAGATTTCACGGCGTATATCTTCGCCCTTGTCGATTGGATAAATATCCATATAGGTTCCTTTATCCAATGTAATATCTGAAGGCTCGCCGCTCTCTTCCGTTTTAAACAGGTAAAATTCGCACTCAGCTCCTATCTTGCAGTCATAGCCCATTTTCCCCGCGCGCTCTGTTACGCGCTTTAAAATAAGCCTGGTATCATGTTCAAACGCGCTTCCGTCAGGAGTTTTAATATCGCAGAAAAAACGTATTACTCTGCCGGGACCCGGACGCCACGGAAGCACAGCCATGGTTGAAGGATCGGGAAACAAAAATAAATCCGATTTTGTAATATCGCGAAAGCCGCGGATTACATGCGCGTCAAAAGAGAGGCCGTTTTCAAACGCTGACTCAAGCTCATTCGCCATGATGGAAATATTTTTTTGAAAACCGAATATATCGCAAAAACCAAGACGGACAAATTTAACATCGTTTTCCCTGACAAACTGTAAAACATCTTTCATAAAAACTCCTGATTAATACTATAAACCTTCATTCAACTGTAACGCTTTTGGCCAGGTTGCGCGGTTTATCAATATCCAAACCCTTGTTGGCAGCTACATAATAGCTGAAAAGCTGTAAAACTATAACTGACAATGACGGTGAAAACATTTCATGCACATGGGGCAGGCTTATATGATACAGTTTTTCACTGTCATGGGCGGACGCGGCATCGGAACAGCTTCCTATAAGAAGCACTTTCGCTCCGCGGCTAATAACCTGCTCGGCGTTACTCATAATTTTTCCGTAAAGGTACGAACAATTTGAAAGCGCGACAACCAGCGTGTTTTCTTCAACAAGCGAAATTGTGCCGTGTTTTAATTCTCCGCCCGCATAAGCTTCAGAGTGGATGTATGATATTTCCTTTAATTTAAGCGAGCCTTCAAGCGCGATGGCGTAATCAATGTTTCTGCCAATAAAAAAAATACTCTTGTAACCTACGCAGGTGGAAGCGTACATTTGAATTGAACCTGTCTTATCAAGCAGTGCGGACACCTTATCGGGAAGAGTTGCGATTTGCGCAAGCAGCTCACGCTCTTCGTTATGCGACAATATTTTCAGCCTGAGCGCAAAGCGGATTGCGAGTATATACAATAAAACAAGCTGGGCGGAAAACGCCTTTGTCGTCGCTACCGCGATTTCAGGTCCTGCCGCCGTGAACAGGCAATAATCCGCTTCCTTGGCTATAGTGCTTCCGATTACATTGACGATAGAGAGCGTCGAAGCTCCCTTTGATTTCGCTTCCCTCATCGCGGCGATTGTATCGGCTGTCTCACCTGATTGGCTTACAAGAATAACAAGGGTTTTATTGTCAATAATCGCGTCTCTGTAACGGAACTCGCTCGCAAGCTCCACCTCGACGGAAATTCTGCACAGCTTTTCAAAAACATATTTAGCGGTAACTCCCGCGTTATATGCCGAGCCGCAGGCCGTTATAATAATTTTATTAAAACATGAGACGCTGATGTTATCCAGTACATTTTTATTTTCGCCTTCCATTATTACAGACTGAATTGTATCACGTAACACTCTGGGCTGCTCCATTATTTCCTTCAGCATAAAATGAGGGTAACCGCCCTTTTCTGCGCTGTCCATGCTCCACTTTATTGTTTCAATGTTTTTTTGCAGCGGTTCCCTGTCCATATTGAAGAACTGAACGCTTCCTTCGCGGAGAACCGCGATCTCCTTGTCGTTCAGATAGTAGACCCTGTTTGTGTGTTTAAGGACTGCGGGTACATCGGAAGCGATAAAGTTTCCGTGATCGCATATCCCGATGATCAGGGGATTGTCCTTTTTTACCGCGATAAGCGTATCGCGCTCATCAATGCACATAACGCCGAGCGCGTAGGAGCCTTCCACCGCGTTGGATACTTTTATAACAGCGTCTATTATATCTCCGCAGTAGTAGTGTTCTGCAAGCTGCGCGATTACCTCGCTGTCGGTCTGCGAAGCGAAAGGCACGCCGTAGTTTTCAAGGCGTTCCTTCAACTGTTTATAATTTTCGATAATACCGTTATGCACAACAGCGATTTTATTTTTGCTCCCCACATGAGGGTGGGAATTAATGTCAGACGGTTCCCCGTGAGTCGCCCAGCGCGTGTGCCCGATTCCCAGATTCCCGCAAAGCGGTTTATTTTCCCGCATCCGGTCTTTCAGCCGGTCTTCAAGAACCGAAAGCCTTCCCTTTTGCTTTACGACATCGAAACCGTTTTTTCCGTAAACGGCGATGCCTGAGGAATCGTATCCGCGGTATTCAAGTTTTTTCAGGCCTTCTACAATAATCGGGACCGCGTCTTCTTTCCCGGTATAACCTATAATTCCGCACATGTTTTTTTCCTAATTTGCGGTATACAACTGTTTGTAGGGATTTTTGGCGTTGGGTTTTAATACAAGAAACTGATCCATTAAAATAGATGAAGCGTCCATGCCGAAGTTAGCTGCAAATTCCTTTATATACGGCTCTATTTCACACAAATCATCGTTACGCGCAATATCAGACGCGACCTGCGCGGGAAGGGCTGTAAGTTCGTTTTTGGTCCTAATAAAAATTTTTCCGCCGTGCATTCCCGTTCCCGTAAAATTGCCGACAGGCTGCCCGCCTTCAGCTCCGATGCCAAGCACAATGATAAGCCCTCCCGCAAGATATTCGCCCAGGAAGCTACCGGCCTTTCCGCCAATCACAATTACAGGCTTTTTCTCCACGTTCAGTTCCGCAGAACAATATTCCTTCATGTGAATACCTGCTCTGTACCCGGCATTGCCGAGGACATATATACATCCTCCGCGCATGGCGTAACCCAGTGCATCGCCCGCGTTTCCGTGGATAATTATTTTTCCGTCATTCATGGTGTCGCCTGTTGCGTCCTGCGCGTTGCCATGCACTTCTATCACTGCGCCGTCAAGATAACAGCCAAGAGCGTTACCGGGCGTTCCGTTTATGGTTAGCGTTTTTTCCTTTAGGGCGCTTCCGATGTATCTTTGTCCAAAACAATCTTCTATGTGAACATAAGCGCCGGCGGCTTTGATTCGTTCATTTAGCTCTTTAAAATGAAAATTTTTAGCTGATATACTCATAATCCCTCCGAAAAAGGCGTTCATCACACGGTAAAAGCTTTTTACCAGCCTTAAAAAACCGGTCTGCCGCTTTTATACCATCTGACGAACGCCTTTGTTCCTGATAATTTATACAGTAAACAGAAAAATTAGTCAATAGATCATAATATCCACAAATAATGATGAGCCTGCCCGCAGCGCGAACCTTTAAATAAAAAGAGCATTAGTTATGGTAATATAGATAGATCATTCTCAACGATCCGCATAGAGGTCCTTTGGATACGCCGCTTTTAACAGTAATGGCGTAACAAGAACTGTGATCAATACGACAAAGATAATGCTTGGGAATATCAAAGAGCTTATATAACCTACCGCTATGCCTTTTGAAGCTACAATAAATGAGACCTCGCCGCGGGCGACCATGCCAACGCCGACCTGTAAACTTTCCCTGTTTGTGAATTTGCTGAGCCTCGCGCCCAGGCCGCAGCCGAGTATTTTTGAGAATATCGCAACAAAAACAAGTAAAAGCGTAAATAAAATCAAATTGCCTGTCATGCCTTCGAATGATGTTTGTATGCCGATATTCGCGAGAAATACAGGCGTAAAAAACATATAGGAAATACTGTGCGTTTTTGTTTCAAGATAATCAACGCAGCGGGTGTTGCAAAAGGAAATGCCCGCGATATAAGCCCCTATGATGTCGGCAAGCCCAAAAAATTCAGCTAAGTACGCCATCAGAAAACAATAGGCAAACGCAAAAATCGTAAACCTTCTTTTTTCGCCAAATATGCCGTATGCCCAATTAAATAATTTATTAACAAGAATACCCGTCCCGATGGCAAACGCGAAAAACACGATAATTTTTATTATTATTATTACCAGCGTTATAACTGAAAAATTGCTTGAGCCCATGCCCATTGTAATGGCCAGTATAATAATAACGAAAACATCATCAAAAACCCCAGCTCCCAAAAGCACTGTGCCTGTTTTTGTTTTAAGTTTACCCATTTCCGACAGAGCCTCTACTGTAATGCTTGTGGACATGGACGCAATAACAACGCCTATAAATACACTTTCAAATGTTGGTTTACCCAAAAGAAACGCTACCAAAAATCCTCCGCCCAATGCAGCGGCAATGCCTATAACTGAAATTAAAAGAGATGGTTTTAACGCGTGTTTAAGCTGTCTGTAGTCTGTTTCCATTCCGGCCGAGAAAAGCAGAAATATTACTCCAAACTCCGCTATAACGGAAAGGGTATCGTTCGGTTCAACTAAATTAAAAACCGCAGGACCCAATAATACCCCTGCGATAAGCGCTCCAATTACCTGCGGCATATGTATACGCCTCATTGCGATGGATAATCCCTTTGTCGTAAGAAGGATTAAAGCGATTATAAGAAGTATATGAGTATCAATCATTAACGATTCCTTTTTTGCAGTATATCATTATTTTATTCTTCCTTCAGTTCGCCGCGGGCGCGCAGATCACTCAGTATCTGCGCGTAAAATTTACTGTCTATCCTGTATTTTGCCCGGTAGATAATATAACTGCACACTATGCATAATAGCGGGAACAGCAGCATGGCGGCTTTCATTAACAGGAGGCCGCTTTCCGTTACATCGGCGGCGCTTTGGGCGTCCTTAATTCCGGAAATAATTACTACAGCGGAAACAACGCCGCTTGAAACCGCGCCGCCCATTTTGTTGATAAGCGGCTGCAGCGAGAAGGTGATGCTGTCGTTCCGCTTGCCAAGTTTCCAGTGGCCGTAATCCACAGAATCGGCCAGGAACATCAGCATCAGAAGCTGAACAAATGACTGGCCTATAAAAATCAAAATGCCGGCGGCGCCTATAAACAGCATGGTAGTGGCAGGAGCGAAAAAGAAAATCAGATAACCTGTTACAACAAGAATAATGGCGGCAGTAAAAAGGGTTTTGCGATCAAAACGTTTGCTGAACAGCGGAAAAACCGCCAGGGCCGATATCTGCGATACGCCCAGAATCATGGCAAAGACAGGATACATCCCTTCATCGCCGTAAACGTATTTGAAAAAATAAAGCCCAAAGCTCGTGGTTGTCACATAACCAATCATGAAAAGCGACATGGCAATAGCGGTAAAAAACAACTGATCGTTATTATAGATAATTTTTATAAGTTCACGTAACGGAGTGCTTTGCTTTTTGGCGGCTATGACTCCTGTTTCCTTCACTCCGAAAAGCGTTATGCACAATCCCAGCGCCATAAAAACAGAGATAAAAACCGCGAAAACAAAATAACCTTTCTGCAGCGAGCCGAATCTCTGCCCCAAAACCGCAGTCAGCGGAACAATGCCGGCTACTACAAAGAACAGACCTATATTGGCGCAGATGCGGGCGAGGGATCCTATTTTTTCACGCTCTTTCTGATCGACGCTTAAAACAGGAAGCATTGACCAGTAGGAAATATCGTGGGTTGTGTAACTTATGCCCCACATAAAATAAAAAACGGCGAACATGACAATATACGCGCCGCCGTGCAGGTTAAAATCTGTAAAGAGAAGAACGGTAAAAACAGGCGATGTAACCGCGCCTACTGTTATCCACGGCTTGAATTTTCCCCAGCGCGTGTGGGTGTTATCAACAATAAAACCCATTACAGGATCTGTCAGCGCGTCGAAGATGCGGGCGGCAAGTATGATACCCGCTACCCACCACAAAGTGCCTGTCGGCAGATTGATAATGTCTGTAAGATAGAAAATAAGATACATGCTGACGATGGAATAAACCATATCCCGGCCGATAGTACCCAGGCCGAATGTTAGCCTGTTATATTTAGTAGTTGGCTGCATAATAAAATATTATAGCATAATTGCGGACAATCAATGTATAATATTCAAATGCAAATTCAACGTCAGTCCCTTGTTCAGGAACAGCGTTTAAGGATGAATCCGCAGCTTTATCAGTCAATTAAACTGATGGAGCTGCCGGTTGCGGATCTGCGCGAACGAATTGAACAGGAACTGGATCGCAACCCCGCTCTTGAAGTACTGGAAGATCAAAGCATAGTCCGTCTGGATGAATCAAATGACCGGGATTCCGGTCTATCCGCTGAAAAAGAAGAAATATATGAATATTTTGAAACCTCTTCAGATCCCGGGCGGAGATCGCAGCAGGCTTCCGATGAACATCAGCGGTTTATCGAAGGAGCGCTTACCCGGCCTGAAACATTACAGCAGCATCTTCTGTGGCAATTGCAGCTTGAACCTGTTGACGCTGAACTCAGAGTAATAGCAGAAACGCTCATTCAAAATCTAAATGATGACGGTTTCCACAAGGAAAGGCCGGAAACACTGTACGCGGCTGTTAAGTCAATATTAACTGTTCAGGAATGGTCTTTCGGACTGACCCTGGCGATGGAACTTGTCAGGGGACTTGAACCAGTCGGAACCTGCACAACAGATTACAGGGAATCTTTAAAAGTGCAAATCGGTCTTTCGCAGGAAACGCCGCAGAACTGTCCGCAAACTGTCATTGATAAAGTACTGGATGATCTTGAGCTTCTGGAACGCGAAAAATACGCCGTACTCGCCAAAAAACTTAAAATTGATGAAGATGAAATAAAGCTCATCTGCGAATACATAAAAACACTTTCGCCTTTTCCCGGCAGGTCATTCGCTCCTGCGGATGTACGCTATGTTGTCCCGGATATCCGCGTAATAAGGGACAATAATGATTTTACCATCATCCTCAATGATGAAGCGTTCCCGGTGCTGGGAATAAATCAATTTTTCAGGGAAATCAGCAGCGCGGCAAATGACGATGCCGCCCGTGATTTTGCGCGGGAAAAGACCAAAGAGGCACGGCTCTTTATCAGCCATTTAAGCCAGCGCAACAAGACGCTTATAAGAGTCGCTAACGCAATTCTTGAATTTCAGCGTTCATTTTTCATAAACGGCCCAAAATACCTGGCTCCTCTGACTCTGGGAGACATAGCCAAAGAGCTGGATGTTCATGAAACAACGATTTCCCGCACCGCGAACGGTAAGTATATGCAAACCGAATGGGGAATTTATGAAATCAGGTATTTTTTCACGAATTCCATCAGCGGGACAGGATCAAGCGGTTCAAAATATTCAAAGGAAAGCGTAAAAGAGATAATAAAGGAAATAATCACCGCGGAAAACCGCCTTCTCTCCGATAATGACATTTCCGCCCTACTGCATCAAAAAGGAATTGCGCTGGCACGCAGAACTGTGGCAAAATATAGAAAAGAACTTGATATGGGCTCTTCCTACACCCGAAGAGTATTACACCCATAAAGCATACGCCATCCGGGTATTACGTTTATGGAGTGTCAGCCCGTGCGCCAGATGCCCGCAGTATGCGGGACCAAATTTTATGGAGGTTCGGAATGAATACAGAAATTAAAGCGGTACATTTTACAATGCACGATGATGCCAGGGAGTATCTGAACAAGAAAATTGACAGGATTCGCAATGCAGAAAATATGATTGTTGATCTGCTTATTACAATTAAAAAAGACAAAAACTTTATCGCCGAAGCAAATGTAAATTTCCGCTGGGGAGTTACAATCCATGTCGCGGAAGAGGATTTCGAAATTACCAAGGCTATTGATATAATGATGGATAAACTTGAAACAAAGATTACCAAAGAAAAGGAAAAAGTAAAGGAGAAACGTTAACTCGCCTTTTAACATATAACAGAAAAGGAAAATCTCATGGAAAAATATTCCGCCACTTTGGCGATGCGGCTGGGAAAAATATGGAACTGGATGGCCGATGAAGGCATATCACTTGTAATGCTGGAAGATACCGAAACCAGAAGGGACCAGAATATCCGCTGGCTTACGGGACACCCCCAGGACGCTCTGCTCTTCATATCCCTGAACCGCCAGGCAGGCGATAACGCCGTAAACGGTCAGGCAGTGCTTGTAGCATGGGACATAAACCTCGCAAAACTCTGCGCAGCGGGCGCTCCTGTGCTGCTCGCTTCCTACAGCGACTTTGACCGTAAACCGTTAAACGCAATAACTGCGGTAACCCAGAAATTTGATATCCCCTATGGTTCAAAGATTGAGATACCTCCTGTAACGCCATATCCTGTTTTTCTTGATTATGTAGGAGAACTTACAAATTATGACATTCTGTGCCGGGAAAAAGGCATCGCCGCAGAAATAAATAAACTGCGGGCAGTCAAAGATGAAGAAGAGATCGCCATTATCAGGAAAGCCGCTTCGATCACAAATGAAATAATTGATCTGCTGGAAAAGAATGTGCGTTCAGGAAAAATAAAGACAGAGGCGGACGCGGCGCTGTTTATCGAAGTGGAATCGCGCAAGCGCGGCTGCGATGGAACAAGTTTTGAAACCCTGGCCGCGGGGCCAGAGCGCAGTTACGCAATTCACGCGTTTCCCGCGTGGACATGCGCCCCGTTCGGCGGACAGGGATTATCCATTCTGGATTTCGGAGTAAAATACGGCGCATACTGCACCGATGTTACCATGACATTCGCCCGCGATTTAAATCCCAAACAGGAAAAGCTTGTCAACCTTGTGGAAAAAGCCTATAAGCTCGCGTTATCAATGGCGCATAACGGAACGCCCGCCAAAGACGTCGCCGCGGCGGTAGACGCCCTGTTCGCGAAATCCAAAAAACAGATGCCCCACGGCCTTGGCCACGGCATCGGTCTTCAGGAACATGAATACCCGAATATCAGAAACCGCGGCGAAAATAAATGGACGCTGGAACCTGGAATGATATTCACAATTGAACCGGGTCTTTATGATCCAATACATGGCGGATGCCGGATAGAAAACGACATCCTGATGACCGAAACAGGAGCGGAAATTCTGACAACTTCAGAAATAATAAGATTATAATGACTGGTGTCCTGTTATATTCAAATACATTAGTCTGCAAGAGGTTTTATGAAAGTTTGGCTTAAATTGCTCATCGGCGCGGCTCTGGGCGTAACAATCGGTTTCCTGCTGCCGGCGGAAAATGCGGGTATCGCTTCCTCTTTTCTGTGGCTGGAAAAACTGGCGCTCGGCGTGGGGCGTTATGTAGTGGTTCCGGTATTGGTGTTTTCCCTGACACTCGCCGTTTACGAACTCCGCCAGGAAGAAAAATTCTGGCTTATGGTATTAAAAAACATTCTGTTAATAACCGCCGCTTCTGTTTTTGTAATCGCTTCCGGGATACTGGTAACATTGTTTTTCTCGCCTTCCAGAATTCCGATTGAAAGGGTTGAACAGGTAGAAATATTAAGTCTGGAAACCGCAGCGAATATAATGGATCTGTTCCCGTCCAATATGTTAAGCGTACTGGTAAGCACAGGCATTTATCTTTTCCCAATATGTATATTCGCGTTCTTCCTTGGGCTGGGTTTGAGTTACGACAGAAATTTTACCAAGCCTGTAATAGGGTTAATTGATTCACTGTCACGCGTTTTTTACCACATTGGATCATTCTTTTCTGAAATACTGGGTTTTATATTAATAGTGCTTTCGGCGTACTGGGCTGTCCGGTTCAATGAGATAATGAAATTAAACATTTATAAGGATCTTATCATCATGCTTGGCGTATTCAGTATTGTGCTTTGCTTTATTATATTGCCAATAATGCTTTATTTTATAAGGCCGAAGGTAAACCCGTGGCGCATTCTTTACGGTTCATTGGGGCCTGCGATTACCGCCTTTTTTTCAGGCGATATAAATTTTTCCATTCCGGTGCTGCAGCGCCACTGTGCGGAAAATCACGGCGTCAGGCGGCGATCCGGCGCACTGTCTTTAGCCCTCTATTCGACCTTTTGCAGATGCGGCAGCGCGATGGTAGCGGCGGCGGCTTTTATTGTAATTATCAAATCCTATTCGTATTTAAGCATAACTGCCAATGATTTGTTTTCCATCGGCTTGCGCGCCCTTGCGATTTCTTTCCTGCTCGCGCGTCATCCCGGTGAAGGCGCGTACATCGCGTTAGCTGTTCTTTGCATGGGTTACGGCGGCGGCGAATACAGCGCAGGATACCTAATCCTTAAACCGCTGGCTTTTTATTTAATAGCCATTGGAACATTTATTGATATAATGATCTGCGCTTTTGGTACTTTTATAATCGCGCGCACAAGCGGATACTACGAGGATAAAAAGCTGTCGCAATTTATCTAGATGAAAACATGGCAGACCATACTTTCGGACGGTATACAGACTCTGTGTAATACAGACAGTGATATTGAACGCATTTTTGTTCCGCGCATGGAAGAGATTTTATCGCTCCTTGATCGTTACATCAGGGAAATTGAACTTTATAACCTGGCTTATGGTCTTACAGGGGTAAAGGACAGCGAAGAGCTTGTAATCAAACACATTCTGGATTCACTCGCACCGCTGGGTATTATCCATAGGTTACTGGCGTCAGTTAATAATAACGAAAAAACGCAGAATACCTCCGGTTTAAAAATTGCCGATGCCGGTTCCGGCGCTGGGCTGCCTGGTATTCCTCTGGCCATTACCCTGCATGACTGTCATTTCACCCTGATTGAACGCATGAGCCGAAGAGCCGGTTTTCTTTGGAATACAAAAGCTTTATTGGGCCTTTCAAATATCATTGTGGAAGAAGATGAACTGAAAAAAACCGCAGCAGGACAATTTTCTCTTGTAACATTTCGCGCATTTAAACCGCTTGAACCAAAGTTATTAAAAACATTCATCAATATTTGTTCTTCCACTGGCATTATCGCCGCGTATAAAGGACGCCGTGAAAAAATTAAACAGGAAATTTTACAGCTAACCAATAATAAAGGAAAAAAAACAGAAAATTTTTTGTATAATTGTGAAATTTTCCCTTATAAAGTCCCTTTTCTCAATGAAGAACGGAATTTATTGGTTATAATGACTTAATTTATTTAAAATTATACAAAATCATTTTAACTCACAATGTGTATGTCATTGACTATTTGAAAATGTGTATTATAATTTAATATAATATTTAATTTTGAAAGGAATGTAATTATGTTTCAAACAAAAAAACATATAATTATGCTATTGGTATTTATTGCTTTCCTGCATGAGTTATATGCTCAGGCGGCGGAACCGCCGTATTTTGCAATGGATTTTGGAGGCATAGCGGGCGAAATCATGGTAGACGGTTTTGCCGGTGGAATTGTAATTGATCCCAAGCTGCGCCTGACACCCGCCATAACAATCGGGAGCAAATTCGGAGCAAGCTACAGTTCAGACGGAATAATCACTTTAGAGGCTCAAGGGTATTTACGCTGGAATTTTCTGCGTTTTCCGGTAAATAATACCGATCCCGCCAAAACAACTACAGATATTTTTATTCAGGGCGGAGCCGGAGTTCTGGGAGCTGTTAAGGGAAAGGAGGACAGTTGGGATGGTTCGTATGACAGAACAAATACCCGCGCATCAGTACTGGGAGATGTAACGCTCGGCATTTCAATTCCGCTTTCTCCCACATGGCATATTGAAGCCTCCGCCCGCGGCGGGTATCCGTTTAAATACGGATTTGCCCTGACATTCGGCCGCAAATACCCTTTCTCAAATAAACCTGCCAAAGAGCCTGAAATCATATACAGAACTGAATATGTAGACAGGGTCAGAACGGATATTGTTACAGAGACAGTATACCAGCCTGTCATTGAGACGATTACCGAGACTGTTTTCCAGCCGGTAATTGAGACTGTTACCGAATATGTTCCGGTTGTCGAGACTGTGTATCAGACTATTGTTCAGACAGTATATCAGACCATTACCAAGGAAGTTGTCAGAAAAATGATGGTCACCCAGATTGAATATATATTATTCGGTCCTGATATATCCAGGTACAATGAGGAAATTGATCGCGATGCCATGGCGCTTAACGATCTGGTTCTTGATCAGATTGCGCGTTTTTTAATTGAAAATCAGGATTGTCAGGTAAGGCTGGAAGGACACGCGAACCCTGTAACGGGAGCCGCTGAAGAAATTCAGGTTCTCGCGGCCCTCAGCGCGAACCGCGCGCACGAAATCGCCAGGATGCTCAGGGCAAAGGGCGTAAGAAATGAACAGATATCCATTGTCGCTTTCGGCGGCACAAGGACAATAACCAGAGAGCGCGACCACTGGAATGTGAACCGAAGGGTTGAGTTGGTTGTTTTCCAGAGTGAAAATCAATAAAGGCTGACAGGAGTTAAAATATGAAAAATTATTATACCAGGTTCATTTTTGCTTTAATTATATTAACCGGCGCATGTTTTACAGCCTGCCATAACAGCTGGATAGAGCCATGGTGGACTGAAGAAAACATTGTATTTGTTCCGGAAATAGCGGCTCCGGACGGAAGCGGAGATAATTTCGGCGTTGTTATCTTTGATACTGACGGCGGGACTCCTCAGCCGAAAGCCATAAAGATAGTATGGGGCAGTACAGTCGGAAGGCTGCGGCCGGTAGTGAGGGGTACGGACGGTTTCGCCGGCTGGTTTGACGAAAACGGAAATGAATGGGATATAGAATCGCGATCCATAACAAAGGCGGATGATGTTGACAATGACGGATTTATTTTACTTTCAATAAGATGGGTGCCATATACCCCGCCTCCTGCGATTGATCCGCCGAATCCGGCTGCTCCGGTTTATATAGTCAACTTCGATCCATACCCCGGTTTTGATGCTTTGCCAGCCAATGCTGTCGCAATCAACGAGCAGTATATAGCCGCAGGTTCCAGGATTGTTCAGCCTGTTCAGCCGCCGGTATTGCCTGACGATCGCGGTTTTGCCGGCTGGTACACAAACACAGAATATACATCGCAATGGGACTTCAATTTTCCGCCTCCCTCTGATGTAACATTGTACGCAAAATGGGAAATTAACACGCGGAAAGTACTTTTCAACGCAAATGGCGGAACACGGCCGGACGGATCCACAACGCTTAATCATGAATTTTCCGTATCGTTAAGTTATGGATTGATACAGGATCCAGGTCCGCTGATTAAAACAGGCTATTCGTTCGGCGGCTGGTATGTCGATCCCGGTTTTTCAGGTCTGACATGGAATTTCAATGTAAAGAAGATAACCGACTCTGATATTCCCCAAGATGGTCCGCTTACCCTGTACGCAAGATGGATTCCAAACATCTACTTTGTTACCTTTGTTATAGCTCCTTCTACCGCAGCCGCGCCCGAGAAACAATCGGTTCTTCACGGAGGTAAAGTTACCCAGCCGCCCAACCCGCCGTCGATTGGAACAGGCGAATCTTTTAGCGGCTGGTACACGGAAGATACTTTTGAGAACACGTGGGACTTCACCAACGGTATAGTTACATCAAGCATGAATTTGTACGCAAAATATTTGCCTCAAACGCGCACTGTAGTTTTCAAGGTAAACGGCGGCAATGATATGTCGCGCACCAATTTTACAATACCCGCGGGTAATAAGATTTTGGATCCAGGCAGCCCGGTCAGAACCGGTTATACCTTCAGGGGCTGGTTTTTTGATCCGGCCTGCACGCCGGGAAACAGCATTAATTTTACGAGTTATATAGTAACAACCCCTGACGAGATCATAGGCATGGATGCCCTGTATCTGTACGCCGGATGGACCATAAACCCCTACACTGTAAAATTTTTTATAGACGGATCCGAAGTCGCAAGTCAACCTGTCCGGCACGGTGAGCATGTTCAAACTCCGGAATTAACAAGTCCGGTCAACAAGACTCTGGACGGCTGGTATTCAAATAGCAGCTTTTCAGGCTCACTCTGGGATTTCAACACGGCAATAACATCCAGTATTTCTCTGTATGCCAGATGGTTAGACGCGGGATATGTTGTAAGGTACTACCTGGGTACGGGTACGGGAACTTCCGCAGGAAAAATTCCCCAATGGGATACGCCTGCTGGACAACCATATCTTGAACAGTATTACCGCGCCGGTGACAGGATAATTGAACCTTATATGCCCGCTCTGGGCGGTCCGAATGATCCTGCAGATCACTGGTCTTTTTTACGCTGGGATTGCGCTTTTCCTGTTCAAAGTACCGATTTGAGTAATATAAATAATGCATCATGGCGAAACAGCGGCAATCTTCATTCCTATAACAGGTTCGGTCAGACCATTGATGACATGTACACAGTAAATGAAGGCAGTCTCCGTGTTTTAAATCTTTACGCGAGATGGGTTCCGCCTGTGCCGGACATGGTCTGGGTTCCTCGGGGAAGTTTTACAATGGGCGATTCCTCTGTTTCAGGCAATCCTGCGGCGTACCACGCTTATCCGACGCGCCGCGTTAGGGTAGACGGTTTCTACATAAGCAAGTATGAGGTAACGGAAGTAAATTCGCCGAACAATACGATCAGAGGTTATGCGGCTGTGATGGGAACTAACCCAAGCCAGTTTTCAAGGAATACTAACCGCCCTGTGGAGAGGGTATCATGGTATGACGCGATTGATTATTGCATGAAGCTTAGTACCAGCGCCGGACTTAGCCAGGTGTATTCGATGAGCGGTATAACAACCGCGCCAATATCAGGAACAGGAAGTCCCGGTATACAATCAATAACCAATGCAACTGTAACGCAGACATTGACCGCCAGAACCGGTTATCGCCTGCCAACCGAGGCTGAATGGGAATACGCCGCAAGAGGCGGAAACGGTTCGCCCGGAAATTTTACATACTCGGGAAGCAATAACGCTGATACAGTGGCATGGTACAATCTTACTGTTCAGGCGGAGATGTCGGGCAATCAGGCAACTCAACCAGCGGGAAGTAAACAGCCTAACGGCTTGGGTATCTATGACATGAGCGGAAATGTATCCGAATGGTGCTGGGATTGGTTTGCTTCTTACAAGGACAGTTATTTTTATACATCTGCAGCCGGCAGCAATCCGATAGGTCCTCCTTCAGGGACTGAAAGAGTACGCCGCGGCGGAGGCTGGAGCAATGCCGTCGGAAATGTGCGAAGCGTTGTGCGCAACAGCAACACTCCCGACTCAGCCAACTGGGTTGTAGGATTCCGCGTAGTGCGCGGCCCGTCGGCTGAATGGTAAAATAACAGCCACGGAGTATATATAATTATAATATCAAATACTCCGTGGACGGATTTATGATAGCTGCAAAATTAAAAGATATATTTAAATCTTTCTTACAGAAACTCATCATCACTTTTCAACTGTACGGTGAAAATGGCTTGGCAAACCACGCCGCCGCCTGCGCTTACGGATTTTTATTTTCAATGGCTCCAATGCTGCTTTTAACCGTGATTTTTATTTTTTATGTTTTCAAACCTTCGCCGCAGGCGATTATTTCCCTTGTCTCCAATATTCCGTTAATGGAAAATATATTTGACGAACAGTGGCTGACAAGTGATTTATTCTCGATGACATCCATGCCCGGAATTTCCGGGATATTATCGGTGCTTGGAATTTTATGGGCCGCAAGAATTTTGGCGCTTTCCATGAAACGCGGGCTTTTGGCTGTTTTTTCATCGGCAAAATACAGAAACCCGGTCATTAATACCCTTGTTACGGTTATCCTGGAAACAGGAGTATTAATTTTTATACTAATTGTAATTGTCAGTTCCAGGACAGCGAGAAATTTCCTTTTATTGCTGGACTTTATGCCGCAATCGCCGCTTCTGTCCATTGCCGCATCACAGAACGGAAGGGATATTATTAATTTTATCCTTATGGGGCTTGCAGCGTTTATTATTTATTATTATGTGCCGGCTGTATCTGTGCGGAAATTCCCGGCTTTTATGGGAGCGCTGTTATTTATTATAACAAGTTTTTTTACCGCTGAGTTCCTTGATTTTTTGGTTAATACATCCAGGATTAGTTTTCTTTACGGCGCACTGGAAAATATTATTTTACTTCTGGTAAATGTTTATTTCTTCTTTACATTCTTCTTTCTGGGAGCCCAGTTCGCCTATGTAATTGATTCATTTGACGCTCTGCTTTTTTCAAAGTTAAGACAGGTAAAAAAAGGCGCAGACAGCCCAACATCAGGAACTGACAAACAACTGCGGCGCATGAACCTTTTATATAAACTGTGTTTCCCTGTGGACGGCTCCCTGAAAAAATATCTGCGCAAATTTAAAAAGAATGACATTATTATTACCCAGGGTGATACAGGAGACGACATTTATTATCTTGTGGAAGGAGAAGTTGAAATACTCTTTGAAACAAAGTCCGATATTAAATCCGCAGATAACATGTCCGAAAACGGTGAGTCCGGTGTTACTATTAATTCCGCAGGTATTTTATCCACCGGATCTTTTTTCGGCGAAATGGGTTATCTTTTATCAGAAGACAGATCCGCAACTGTAATCGCGAGAACCGATGTGGTTGTATTCTCACTGCCTCCTTCATTGTTTGATACAATTATCAGGCATGATACAGACCTTGACATTGAAATTATTGAACACATGACAAGAAGATTAAAAAACACAACTCAGCAGATAATTGCCATAAAATCTAAAATTTAACACCGGTTAAAAATTCACAGTATAGAAAAAATTAACTAAAGTTAAATTCTTAAATGCCGATACTTGTTTTAGGGGAATATTTTGGCATACAAAAACGCGTCATCTACGTATAAAGAGACTAGAATAACGACTGCAAGTCAGGGGCAGCTAATAATTATGCTCTATGACGGAGCCGCGAAGCAGCTTAATCTTGCGCTGGAACTGCTGGAATTAAATAATTCAGAAAAGAAAGATCCCGGCAGAATTGAACAGATTGGCAAGTCATTAATGAAAGCCGAGGAAATAATTACAGAACTCATGGTATCTCTGGATTTTGAACAGGGCGGAGACATAGCGAAAAATCTTTTCGCGCTCTATACATGGTTTAACAGGGAACTAATGGAAGCGAATATCTCCCAGGACATACGCAGAATAATAACAGTAAGGAACATGATTTCAGAGCTGCGGAATTCCTGGAAGGAAATATCCGGCAAATATACATCTGATTCCGTAAGCCGCGAAACGGTAGGCCTTAACATAGCTGGCTAAATAATCCAGGTCAGTACTTACAGCGCAGCAGGAGGGGAATATGGCAATGATGGTAGAAGAAATCAGCGCGGCGGTTAACATTGATCCGGCGGAACTGGCTCAAAGGGTTGCGGTTTTACGGCGGTTTAAAACGCTGCTCACACAGCAAAGGGACAGGTTTCATTCTTACCTTAATTTACTGGAAAAACAGCAGAATGTAATAGAATCAGGCAGCGCTGAAGATCTTTTAACCTATGTTGAAATCGAAGAAAAAATTGTCGCCGATATTTTTTCCATTCAAAAAGTTATCGATCCTCTTGAAGAAATGTATAATACGGTAGTTTCAGGCTATGAACCCGGGAAAAATCCGCAGGGGAAAATATTAAAATCCGACAATTCAGAAGAAGTATCGGGGCTTAAAGCTTCACTTGAAAAATTAAAAACCGAAGCCGTTATACGCTCAACAAAGAACAAAGAGCTTCTTTCCAAACGCATGCTGGAACTGCGCCAGGAAATAAAAACCCTGCGGAATAATCCCTACGCGGCAGGCGGCAAACGCCGGCATTTCAGCGATTCAAAAACCGCCTCGTTAGTTGACATTAAAGGATAATCCTTTCAATTAAAAAATATTCCAATATTCCCGTTCCTTCCTGGGTTTCACATAACTTTTTTCTTTTTTCCGCATTTTTTGGTATAATAATTCAAAAAAAATCCCGCAAGCGGTTAAATTTGTTTACTTTTCAGGATGTTGCAATAGAATGAAGACAAGAGGAACAATAAATTGCTGCAAGGTTATCTTCATAACAGAACAGAAAAATGGCGGCGTTTTGTTACACGACACAGAATCACGTTCGCGCTGACAGTCATGATGCTGCCGGGAGCGGTATGGCTTTTGCTTCTGCGTTATCTGCCAATGGCAGGCATTATTATCGCCTTCAAGGATTACCGCCCCTACGCGCCCAATCCATCTTTAATTAACAACATCATACACAGCAAATGGGTAGGGCTTGCCAATTTTAAATTCATATTCGCGTCCACAGACGCCATGCGGATGATCCGGAACACAATTGCGTATAACAGCGTCTGGATAATACTTACGATGGTAATTTCACTGGCATTCGCGGTTATGCTGTCTGAGTTAACAGGGAAGTTCTCCGCTAAAATTTATCAAACCATTATGTTTTTCCCGTATTTTTTAAGCTGGATAGTAGTCAGTTATTTTGTGTACGCTTTTCTCGCGCCGGGCTACGGAATGTTATCCCATGTCAGGGACTGGTACAATAACCCTTCAGGCTGGCCTTTAATACTGACTATTACACATCTTTGGAAAATTACAGGATATTCATGCATCCTTTATCTGGCCGCGATCACCGGCATTGATCATCAGCAATACGAAGCCGCAAGCATCGACGGGGCGGGCAAATGGCAGCAAATATGGCATGTAACAATTCCCTGCATAAAAAACATGATTGTTATTCTTTTTATCATGAATGTCGGGCGCATTTTCAACGCTGACTTCGGGCTTTTCTTTAATGTACCAAGAGATGCAGGGCCTCTTTACCCAGCGACAATGGTTATAGACACATACGCTTACCGGGCGCTTCAGGGCATGGGCAATATAGGAATGAGCACTGCGGTCGGGCTTTTACAGAATACTGTCGGATTTATTTTAATTTTATTGACAAACACAATTGTCCGCAAAGTTGATCGCGACAGCGCTTTATTATGAGGTAAATGCAATGGATCAGTGGAATGAGTTAGTCAGAATTTTATTAATTGCGGTTTTTTCGGTGGTAATACTGGCCGCTGTTTTTGCGGGCAGCGGCAGAAAGACAAACAAACATCTAAACGCGATCAGTTTACCAGCGGAAATTATTATTCATGTTATTATCGCGTTATTCGCATTAAGCTGCGTTATCCCCTTTATTTTCGTCATAATAATTTCTTTTTCAAGCCAGGAGAGTCTGGTATCTATCGGTTACTCATTTTTCCCGAAAAGCTGGTCAACAATGTCCTATGAAGCGGCGTTTAATCTGGGCGCAGCGCTGTGGCGCAGTTATTTTAACAGTTTTATAGTTACATCCGCAGGCACATCACTTGCCGTGCTTATATGCATAATGTACTCCTACGGCCTGTTCAGAAGAGATTACAAATACCGTGGTTTTTTCGCGTTTTTCGCTTTCTTTACCATGATTTTCTCAGGCGGTCTCGCTCCATTCGTTGTAGTTTCACGTAACTTATTGGGCCTTACCGATAATTACGCCGCGCTGATTGTCCCGATGCTTGTAAATCCCTTCAATCTAATAATAATGAGGACATACTACAAAACGTCAGTCCCGGAATCAATTATCGAAGCTGCAAGGATAGACGGAAGCGGCGAGTTCCGCACCCTGTTTACAATCGTTGTCCCGGTAGCGAAACCGGGTATCGCTACAATCGCCCTGCTGAACGCCGTAGCGTACTGGAATGACTGGTATCACGCCCTGTTATTTATCAGAGACAGATCTTTATATCCGCTTCAATACTTGTTGATGGAAATGCAGCGCAATATTGAATTTATTACACGTAACAGCGCCATGTTAAGCGCCGGAACTTTCACTTTCAGCGATCTGCCGACAGAAGGGCTGCGCATGGCGTTATGCGCATTTATTGTCGTGCCTATCGCTTTCGCGTATCCGTTCTTTCAGCGGTATATAATATCAGGCCTTACCCTGGGCGCGATTAAGGAGTAAAAAGATTCTTTAAGCGTATAAGGATTATATAAAAACATTTTGGAGGAATGAAATGAAACAGAGAAATACTTTAAAAAGTATTCCGGCGATAATATTCTGTACCATATTATCGCTCGCGGTGTTTTCGGCATGCACTCGAACTGCCGAAGGTCCCACAAAAGTATCCATTTACTTTTTGGGCGCAAGCGTTTCACAGGACGCGGATGTAATAGAGGCGGCTAACGCGCGTCTTAAGCAATTGGGTTTGAACATCATTATCAATCCGGTTTGGGGCGATTGGGGCGCCGGGGAGCGGATGCAGAACGCATTGGATACTGCCGATACAAGCATTGATATTGTGTTCACATGCTCATGGGCAAACAACTATGTGCCTAACGCGTTAAAGGGAAATTTACTGCGTCTGGATGATCCCAATAACAATCTGCTTGAAAAATACGGCAAGGAAGTAAAGGCCGCCATACCTCAGTTTTTGTGGGATGGTTTTAAGGTTAACGCGGGAAGCGGTCCGGGCATTTACGCCGTGCCAGGTTATAAGGATTACGCGCAGTTGTATACATGGGATATCAATAATACCCGTCTTTCCGAACTTGGCTATGACATAAACAGTTTTATCTGGGACGGAAAAATTATTTTTGATCCAGTATTTGAAGAAATTCTCGCTGCGGCGAAAAAAAAATACGGAACCAGTTTCTACCCTCTGATGCCCGAAAAGGATAATTTTATCCGCATGATGACAAGCAATGACGGAGATATGACCGGCCTGACATTAATTACTTTTCCTTTTAACCCTAACAATCCCTCCCTTCCGCGTGATGTTCCTGTCGCATTGATTTACGAAGATCCCGGGATCATGCGCGTACTGGACAAGCTTCATGAATTTTTCCAGAAAGGTTATATAGACCCCCGCGTAGCGTTACGTGACGATGCCGGTCCCGGAGGCGCGATAGAAGCAGGCAACTATCTTTTTAATGTAAGAGTATACGCTCATGGTTTTGAGGCTGTCGCATCCAAAGACCGCGGTATAGATGCGAGATTTATGCCCATCTCAAAACCAATTGTATCTACAATGCCTGTTCAGGGTTCCGGGTTCGGAATATCGATCTATTCAAAAAACCAGGAAGCGGCAATGCAGTTCATTAATGCCTGGTACACTGACAGGGAACTTGCCACCATTATGTGCTATGGCGTTGAAGGCACACATTACAGAAAAAATTCCAATGGAACCATCACAATAAATACAGATTCACGGGCTTTCTTCGCGACATGGCGCAATGGAATGGGAAATATCTTTATTCTGCCGCCGCAGGATGTCGAAGGCCCTGCTTACTTTGAAGAATTTAAAGCGTATAATGACGCAGGTATCGGGACCAATTTTCTTGGTTTCACTTTCGATCCCGCAAATGTACAGAACGAGATGGCGGCGCTCAGAAATGTAAGGGATGAATATGTTAATTCCGTTTCAACCGGTAATGTAAACCCCAGAACAAATGTGCCGGTGTTTATTGACAGGCTCTACGCGAACGGAATGCAAAGGGTGTTAGATGAAATAAATTCGCAGTTGCGCGCATTTTACGCAGGCAGAAAATAATCCGCATGTTAATTGAGTGAGCTGTTGCATGTCACGGAAAACGGAATGCAGCAGCTCATTTTTATACGGATGTACCTACAGCGCTATAATCCGGGATTGGGGGCTTCTGTCTTGTCTCCGTCCCTGAATGGCGCGAGGCAGGAAGTCATTCGAACCGTCGATGATGACCTGTTAATCACATAATGAACTTCGCCGGGCTCAATATGGATGAATTGCCCCGGAGACAGATCATTAGGTTTTCCATCAACAACAATGGTAACAGTCCCCTCAAGCACGAAAAAATTTTCTTCCATTACACTATGGTAATGGGTCTGGAAATCCTGCCCCGGTTTGAATTGCACCAGAGCGAAAGAAGCGCGCGGTCCCTGCATCAGATACTTGGGGCCGGAATCGCCAAAACGGTACTCTTTGTCTTTTTCATTAATAATAAACATATAATCCTCCTTAAATATTCTACAACCCCGGCGCGCGCCACATGTTAGCTGTAATGCCATTGTCACATAACTTTAAAAGCGGCTGATACGCGGCTTTCCAGTTTTCATAGGCTTTATCGTACACTTTGCGGTTTTCCGTGTCAGGTGAAAATGTTTTTTCAATTTTCACCAATTTTACGGCTGCGTCCTTTACGCTTGCGTACAAACCTATTCCCTTTCCCGCCAGTATGGCCGCTCCCAGGGCGGTAGCTTCTTTTACAACAGGGACATCAACAGGAATTCCAAGCACATCAGCGAGAATTTGAGGCCATAACGCGCTTTTTGCGGCTCCTCCGGCGAAAATTATTTTTTGCGGATATTTTCCTGCCGCCTCCTGCACAAGCCTGAGATGACCCAATGTCACAAGACATGAGTTCTCCATAATCGCCCGGTAAAAGGCTGCCTTGTTGTATTTTTCAGGATCAAGCTCAAAGTTGATAAATGAAGGAGACGCATGTTTCCAGTTGACAAAATTCATCACGTCGGAAAATGTGCAGATAATGCCGTAACTGCCCGCAGGCACAAGAGCTGCCGCCTTATCAAGGACAGCATAAGCGTCAGCGCCTGATTCTGATGCAATGCGTTTTTCTTCGGCGCAGAACGCGTCCCTGAACCACCGCATTATAAGTCCGGGGTTAAATGCAATCGCTTCGTACTGCCATAAATTCTCAACAGCGTGGCAGTTAACGCGCACATCGCATTTCGGCGAGCAAACAGCGGAAGGAGTATTGAACTCGTACTGCCAGAAGCTGCCGCCAAAAACGACAGCCTGGTTTTCATTAACCGCGCCTACGCCGACTGCGCCAAGCTGACAGTCGCCGCCTCCTATAACAAGAGGCGTACCCTCCTTAAGGCCGCTTTGAACCGCGCCGGTTTTTGATACATTAGCTGCAACTGTTCCGCATTCTTTTACCTCAGGATAAATATCATCACGTAACCCGCAGCGGCGCGCGATATCAATATCCCAGTTTCTGCTTTTCAAATTAAAAAGCCCTGTGGTTGAGCCATTGCTTGGCTCTACGGCGAGAGTGCCTGAAAGCCTGTAAATGATCCAGTCATTAATCATTCCCATCCGCGCTGTTTTTCTGTAAATATCCGGAAGTTTGTTTTTTATCCATAAAAGGCGCGGCAGCGCGCCAAGAGCGAAAGCCTGGCCGGATTTAAGATATATTTCCCTTTCCAGATTTGGATCCAGTTGTTTAAGCTGGATCACTTCATCTTTCGCGCGGGCATCCACATTTGCGCATGCCCAAAGTTCTTTGCCATCAGAATCGTAGAGAACTATTCCTTCCCTCATGCATGTGCTTGACACAGACGCGATGCTTTCAGCGCCAATTCCGGTTTGAGCCAACACTCCTTTGATACATGAGCAGGCAAGATCCCAGTTTTTATCGCAATCGAAATCCATGCTGCCCGGAAAACGCGGATCTTCCGGATGTTTCCATTCCTTCTGAACGCAGCCCATCTGGTTTCCCTGAGTATCAAAAATAACAGCGCGGACACTGCCAGTGCCGGCGTCAATCGCCATCAGATAATTATCTGTTTGAGGGTTTTGCATAATTCCTCCGTATTCCATGTTGTATATTATACCTTTTCATTATAAAATAAGTAAGTAAAAATTAAAGGAGGATCACATGGCAGACAAGGAAGGAATCAAGATTGAAAAAAATTATCACACTGATGTTCCTTTTAAAACAACCGGAAATTTCCATGTAAAAGGCGCGGCAAATCTTGACTGGGGGATGAAAAAACATCTTACCAATATTTTCAATCCCAAAAGCGGAAATACGGTAATGTTCGCGTTTGATCACGGATATTTCATGGGTTCGGTATCAGGTCTTGAAAGGCTTGATATACTTATCCCGCAGTTAATAGATCATGTTGATGTGCTGATGGCGACAAGGGGCGCGCTCAGGACTTGCGTTAAACCAAATTTCAGAAAAGGCATCGCATTGCGGGTGTCAGCAGGTTCTTCAATGGTAAACGAAGATCTCAGCCATGAGCTTGTTTCGGTAGACATTGAAGATGCAATCCGCATGAACGCTGACTGCATGGCTGTTCAAACCTTTATCGGCGCAGACGGTCAGCTTTCCAGCATTGATAATCTTTCCAGGGTTATAAATGAGGGCACGCGTTACAGCATACCCGCGCTTGGCGTGATCGCCGTAGGAAAAAACATGGAGCGCACAAGCCAGTACTTCAAACTTGCGACCCGCATTGTCGCGGAACTTGGAGCGCATATTGTAAAAACATACTACTGTGACGATTTTGAGGAAATCGCCGCGGCGTGTCCTGTTCCGATTGTAGTGGCAGGCGGGAAGAAGCTCGCGGAAAAAGAAGCGCTGACAATGGCGTATAAATCCATACAGGGCGGCGCGCGCGGCCTTGACATGGGAAGAAATATTTTTCAAAGTTACCATCCTGCCGCCATGGCGGACGCTGTCGGAAAAATTGTACATAATAAATACACCGACAAGGAAGCCTGGGAATTTTTCCGGGAAAAAACAAAAGCAAGCAAATAGAATGGGACAGTCAGGCGATGAATTAATCGATAAAATATGGTCCGCGCTTTATGAAAAACAGCAAGCCATAAACAGGCAGATGGAAGAAAGCGAGAAAAAATTCTTTCAGCGGGCGGAAGAAAACAGGCTCTTTCAGGAAAAAGTAGAAAGAAAATTTTTCGACCGCCTTGAAGAAAACAGACTCCTGATGGAAAAATGCGAAAAAAAGTATCTTGACCAGCTAGAGGAAAAAGAGCGGCAGCTCGCTGAAATATGGCAGAAAATTTATCAGGAGCTGGAAGCGAACAGAATTAAAAAAGAAGAATATGAAGCGCAAAATAAAGATTCAAAAAATACAAAGCGTAATAAAAATAAACTGCCCTATTATCAAATTGAAATGGCAGAACACCCTGTCTATATAGCCATTATCAGGCTTCTTTCTGAACGCGGATATAATATTGACAGTGATACTCTGAAGTTATACTGGGAACTGATAACTTCAGTTACGCGTTCTGCGGAGTATCAGAATGATTAGGACCAAATCCCTTAATTAAAACAAGCGGTTCCACAGGGCTTGAGTTTGTGATAACAATTCCCTTCTTCGCAGCATCTTCTGAAACAAAGAATTCATCGGCGCTCTGCTGACCGAATCGCAGCATACCCGGCGCTTCGCACTGGAAAGCTCCGAACTTGCCGTGTCCCTGAATAAAAATCACGCTGTACGCAGCAGGCTCTTTCAGCGTAACGCTCTTTCCCGGAAACACTGATAGCTCCTTCGCGCTGAAGTATCCTTCGTTGGAGTATGAAATCCATTTTTCTTCATGGTCGGAGTTTTTAACAATCGTAACCGGCGGGCGGCCAAAACGTTTTTTGTAATGCGGATCTGTGTTTTTCTCCCAATCCAATAAGCCAAAAATATAATCAATATCGTCTTTTTTATCCGCGGGACATTCGCCGTTCATAAATTCACGCGGGTATGTAACGCCTGATACTACATTTTCATGCACCGAATTAACATCGCCGTTCCAGTTAAGTTCATAAGTCATAACAGAACCCGGCGCGTGAATAACGCCTGCGGGAGAGTACCAGCCTGAACCCAGTTCGATGCGCCATGCGCGGGACAATTCTGTAATACGCGTATCGCCCTTGTTGTAGTCACGCAGACGCTGCTTTACCTCTTCCGGCTTTGTATCCGGATCATAACCAAAATAGGTGGCGTTCATCTCGCCTGTGTGGCTGGCGAACTGATGGGGGAAATAGTAGCATTCCGGTTTGCCAAGTTTGCCGACTCTAGCGGCTGCCTCCATGTCCAAATGAAGATGATGGAAAAGCGGAGTTTTCAAATCGTAAAATTTTGAAAATACCGGGAAACCCTTATATTTTTCAAACAGTTCTTTGCCAATTATATCCGCGCCCAAAATTTCTATTGCTTCCTTAAGACTGAACTTTTCATCGCTACTGTAATCAACCGCTACAAAGCTAAGTCCCTCCGTAGGTCCCGCGAGCGGCCCGTTCTGCGCAATATTGGTAGAAGCCATCCATCGCTCTTTTATTGAACCTCGCGCCAGCCCATACGCGAAATAATCATCCGGATGAAGCCGCAGCCTTCTGCCCTCAACGCCGAACGGTCTCGGAATAAAATTCGGGTTTAAGCGGAAAATACCTTCTCCCTTTTTTAATGTATTTTCGATTAATCCTCTATTGGACATGGTATACCTCCATACAATTTAATTATTTATTTTATTCATGTTACCACAAATTGTTTATGAATTCAATTGATGATACAAGGCGAGTGTGCAAAGTCATATCGGTTACTGTTGACTGATGTTCCACCAATATTACAATGCGATCATTGATTGTAAATGACAGGTCGTTGAGCAGAATTTTTTATTTTAAAACAAGACAATATACGGAACACTGCGATAAAAAAACACAAGACAAATTAATGAAGTCATAAATTTAATTGATATTTAAAAATTTTTATAGTATAATAATATAATGGGAGTATCAATAATAAATCAAGTATTGGTTTTTTCAGAAGACGAGGAACTGATAATTGATAAAGCGGTAAATTGGCTTAAAGATAACAATCCTCAGGATTACACCTTGATTAAAGAAAGATTGCATTTATTGCGGAATCTGGGAATCGCGGTTTTTAATTATCCGTCAATAAAGAAAACAGGCTTTTTAAGAGGTATTCTGGTAGATCAAAATGAGCTTTCCAAAACGCTTCTTGCTTTTTCGCCGGCTTCTCATCTGTTACGAACTCCATCCAAGGTAGTGGCTTTACGCAGTTTTTTGGTCGCGAAATATCACGCTTTTTCGCTGCTTTCAGAACTAACCAAAAAAAATACCGGACTGTATAATCAGGTTAACAATATAACTTTTTCTGTTGTTTTTACCCTAATGGCGGAAAATGTATATTTTTCATGCCTTGACGATCCGGGTTTTTCAAGCAACACAAAGGAAAAGCTCGCGGAGGATCTGATTGCGCTTTGGGACAGCGGTACTGATCCCCGCAGCATCCATCACCTTATGGCCCTTTCCTCTCTCTGGAGCGCCAGAGATTCCGCGCCGCCGAGTTTCGGAACAATGGACGGCAATACTGAGTTACTCAGAATATCAATTGATATGGGCAAGGAAACAGAATGGGAAGATTTTCTGAAAGAAGAATCCACAAATGATAAAACAAGATGGGCGCTGGAAGAATTTCTTTTTGGCTTATCTTACGAAGAAATACTTCAGGTTCGCGGCAGGTTAAACCGCTACGGCATTTTCGCGGTAAGTCATGATGAAGTCCGCTCTTACCTTGATTCCAAACCTGTTTATTCAGTCGTAAATGATCATGACCCCCGCGCAATATACGATTTTTTTATAGAAAGAAAAGATGCCTGCACCCTTCGAAAGAGAGTTTCCGCTCCGGGGCCTCTGCATACCCTTGAAGAAATTTATTTAAAATACCGCATAATACTGGAATCCAGTTAGCGCATTACTGATTGCTGTACTGCTGTATTTCATCTAACACATATTCAATCGTGATTCCGGCAACTTTAAACATTGCCTGTGAGTCTTCGCCGTCGTGATAACGCCGCTGGCACACAACGCGTTTTATACCGCAGTTAATAATCAGCATCGCGCAGGTTCTGCATGGGGTCATCCTGCAATAAAGGGTAGCTCCGTCTATTGGGATTCCCATCTTTGCCGCCTGGCAAATGGCGTTTTGCTCTGCGTGAACAGTTCTGACGCAATGGGTTGTTTCCTTGCCGTTTTCATGCAGCATTTTTTTAAATTGATGCCCTGCTTCATCGCAATGAGGAAGACCTGCGGGAGCTCCTACATAACCGGTCACCAAAATCTGCTTGTTCTTGGCAATTACACAACCGGAGCGTCCCCTGTCGCAGGTTGCCCGTTTGGAGATTGCTTCACAAACCTCCATAAAATACTCATCCCAGCTTGGTCTATCATACTCACCCATATATTTCCTCCTGTTAAAGGCTTTTAATTAATATAGCTATCAATAATATAACATAATTACAGTTAAAATAATGTGCTGAAACCGCAGGATTATGCCGATAATGAAGAGCCGTGAACTCCTTACAAAAATTTGTTATATTTTTTTCTTTGGCAGGCGTCCTTTCCTCCGGGGTGCTTACCGCGGAAAACATGATTCATGTTGTGGGAAGGGGAGAAACCATATATTCCATTTCCCGTTTTTACAGTGTTAGCGCAGATGAATTAATGAGAGCTAACGGTATTACTGATCCTTCAAAACTTCAGGCCGGCGGACGTTTAACAATTCCTTCTTCCGCTTTAACGGACATTCCTGTTTCATCCGCTCCACCCGCCGGTCAAACAAGCGCCACAAGTTCTGCTGTAAGCGCATCTTCGCGGAACAGCGTTCATGTTTTGGCTGACTACCGGGTGATAAAGGGCGACACTCTTTTCGGTATTGCGCGTAATAACAGGATCACGCTTCAGGTTTTGCTGGAAATAAATAATTTTTCCGCTAACCATGTAATTAAAGCCGGTGATATAATTAAAGTGCCGGGCCAGAACATCGTTCAAAGCGCAAGCGGTTCATCAGCATCAGGCACGGCAGCTTCAGCGCCTGCTTCAGCAACCGCCGGCTCAGCAGCCGGTATCCTCTCACTCCGCTGGCCTGTAAACGCAAGAGAAATTAATTACATGACAGGGCAAATGGGCGTCATTGTAGAAGGCGAACATAATGAAGCTGTCAAAAGTCTGACTCAGGGAAAGGTAATTTCCGCCGGTCCATGGCGCAAATACGGCAGGGTGGTAATTGTAGAGGCGGCCGGAGGTTATTTTTATATGTACGGAGGCTGTGAGTCTCTGTCGGTGAAAGTCGGAGACAGTATCGCTGCGGGAACAGAACTGGGGAAATTGGGCGTTAATACAGTATCAGACAGACCCCAATTATTTTTCATGGTGTTTCACAGCGACACCCCCATTGATCCGGTCAAGGCTCCAAGGGCCGGCGGGAACGCAGAAACTTAAGAGGTATATTATGGAAATGGATGTTGAAAAAGTCGGAAGAAGATCGAAAAAACAACAGGATAAAAATCAAAAGAAAGTAAAATTGCATAAAGAATCCGATCCTTTGGCGTTATATTTCAGGCAGATTTCCAGATTTCCGCTGTTAACGATCCAGGAAGAACAAAACATCGGCGAAAAAATAATCAGTTTAAGAAGCAAGTTAAAGGAACTGGAAGCGGAAAAAAAGAAAAAAAACAATGATGATTACTGCAATGAAAAAGCCGCTCTGGAACGGGCAGTCCTTTTCTATAAAAATAAAATGATTAATTCAAACCTGCGTCTTGTTGTATCCATTGCGAAAAATTATCAGCACCGCGGGCTTTCTCTTCTGGATTTGATCGACGAAGGAAACATCGGTCTGATTGAAGCGGTTGAACGTTTCGATTACACAAGGGGCTGCCGGTTTTCTACATACGGCACATGGTGGATAAGGCAGGCGATAATCAAGAGTATCGCCGACAAGGGACGCGTTATACGCATACCAATTCACATGCTCAACACAATCAAGAAATGCTATTATGTCGCTAAACAGCTAACGCAGGATTTAGGGCGCGACCCCAAGGATGAAGAGTTGTCCGAATATTTGGGCGTCCCGGTTTCCAAGGTTAAGGAGATTGTAAAACTTTCCCAGGAAACCACAAGCCTTGATACGATTGTTGACGACGGGAATTTAACGCGCCTTGCGGACCTTATAAAAGACGATAATATGGCAGAACCGTTTGAAATGGTTTTTTCCATGACCCTGCAGGAAACCATGGGCGATATTATTTCACAGTTATCCGAAAGGGAAATGAAAATCATTCAGCTCCGTTACGGCTTAACAGGCGAGAATCCGCTTACCCTTGAAGAGACAGGAAAGTACCTTGGAATAACGCGCGAGCGCGTCCGCCAAATTCAGGAAAAAGCAATCTGGAAACTCAGAACAATGCGCGAGTTAAAAGAACTGAAAGAAAACGCATAAATTCACTCAAATAAAAAAACCACAGAGCCGCACAGAGTTAAATAATTTGACTAACTCCGTGTTTTTCTGTGGTTTTTACCGGAACTATCCTATCTGCGCAATTGGCTGCTGAGCTACAACCTGGGTTCCTGTGGGAACAATAAAATGTATCTTGCCAGTAGCGTTAGATTTTATTTCCAGTTCCATTTTCATGGATTCAAGAATTATTACTGTATCGCCTGTTTTAACATCCGCACCTTCTGACGCAACATAGCGAAGTACAGTGCCTGCAAGGGGAGCCAGAACTGACGCGCCGCCAGAAGGAACCGCGGCCGCAGGAGCAGCGGCTGCCGGGGCTGCATTTGCCGCAGGAGCTGTAACCGCTGTAGCTGCTACAGTTCCTGCCGGGGACACAACTACCGAGTAGTTGGTTCCGTTTACATTGACATTGTACTTCTCCGCCTGGCCCGCGGCTTTCGCTGCAGGAGCGGCTGCTTCAGCTTCAGGTTTAAAGACAACAGGCCCTTCGGAACGTTTTTTAAAGAAATCCGGGGCAACTTTTGGGAACATTGCGTAGGTAAGAACATCTTCTGTTGTAACAGTGCCTGTTCCGAGTAATTTTTTGGTTTCTTCTTCCAACTTGCTGTATTCAGCCGGAATATCATCCGCCGGCCGGTAGGTGATTTCCTTTTCCATCTTAAGGGCTTCTAACGCCTTCTTTACCAGATCGGGATTTTTTGGAGCGGGGCAGGCGCCGTATTTACCGGCGACCAGATCCTGGAATTCGCCTGAAAGTTTGTTATAACGTCCGAACAGTACATTCCATACCGCCTGTGTTCCTACAATCTGGCTTGTCGGCGTAACTAGCGGCGGATAGCCTGAGTCTTTCTGAACAATTGGGATTTCTTTTAATACATCATCAATCTTGTTTGCAGCGCCCTGTTCTTTAAGCTGGCTTTCCATATTGCTTAACATTCCGCCGGGAACCTGGCTGACCAGGATACGGGTATCCGCACCGAGGAAACTGGATTCAAATTTTTTGTAATTCTTGCGCACTTCGCGGAAATAGGCCGCGATTTCGAGCAGCAGATTAATGTCCAGTCCTGTGTCATATTCTGTGCCTCTGAAAATTTCTACCATTGTTTCTGTCGGACTGTGGCTTGTACCCATGGACATTGAAGAAATTGTAGTATCAAGAATCTCCGCTCCCGCTTCGGCGCACTTGGTTAAAGTAGCTACGGACATTCCGGTTGTGGCATGGGTGTGGATTTCGACAGGAAGGCTTGTCACTTTCTTTATAGCTTTTACAAGATCATAACCTTCATACGGTTTAAGAAGACCAGCCATATCTTTAATACAGATTGAATCCGCGCCGATATCAACAAGCTGTTTGGCGAATTCAGCGTATTTTTCTATTGTGTGAAAGGGAGTTACCGCGTATGAAATTGTCGCCTGAATATGCTTGCCGGTTTTCTTTGCGGCTTCGGTCGCGGCTTTGAAATTACGGGGATCATTTACAGCGTCAAAAATACGGAAAACATCTATTCCGTTTTTAGCCGCGTATTCAACAAATTTTGCTACAACGTCATCGGCATAGTGCCGGTAACCTAATAAATTTTGTCCCCGCAGCAGCATCATTATTTTTGTATTTGGCAGGGCAGCTTTTAGTTTTTTCAGCCTCTCCCAGGGATCTTCGTTCAGGAACCGGATGCAGGAGTCAAATGTAGCCCCACCCCACGCTTCCAGAGCAAAAAAGCCCGCTTTGTCGAGCTTATCGCAAATCGGCAGCATATCCGCAGTAACCATGCGGGTAGCAAACAGTGATTGATGCGCGTCCCGGAGCACCAGATCGGTTAATTTTACTTTTGGCATTCTTTCCTTCCTTTAATTAAGATTATTTATTTTTTCTGTATTCATTTACAGCGGCGCTGATGGCTGCTGTAATCTCAGGGGTATCTCCGGTACGGACTGCGGCAAGAGCCGGCTGGTTGTTTGTGCGGGTATTATTGTCGGAAACCTTGTCGAATCTGTCAAGCTTTGACAGAATAAATAATATCAAAATGAAAATTACGCCCATGGTGATTATATTGATAATTTCACCTTGCTGAAACATAGCTTTAAATGTCATTGATAAATCCATAATTTGATCCTCCAATTGTTATATGCTTTCATATTACTGAAACGGCAGTTTTTTATCAAGTACATTAATTATCTATACGTAAAATATCCTAACGCAGTTTTTTCCGCAATTTACGGCGTTTATTGCGTTCCGCGGAAGATTCGCCTTTATTAATAAAAACTTCTTTCGCTTCACTGTAAACATAGGTAACTTCCCTGTTGGGCAGACGCGACGCGATGATTAGCCAGACTATACCGGACATTATCATAATAAAGCAGAGAATTTGCCCCGTAGTAAAACTGAAGGGAGGATGGCTGTATGCGGCGGGAAGCGTGCTTTTTACAAATTCAATGGGATAACCCAGTTCCGCGTCCGGTTCGCGGAAGTATTCGATAAAAAACCGGAAAAAACCGTAACCAATAAAATAAAGTCCTACCAAAAACCCTTTAAAAGGTTTGCGGCTGCGGAAAAACCAGATAATAGCCCAGAGAATAATGCCTTCAAAAAGCATTTCGTAGAGTTGAGACGGATGGCGCGGCAGATTAACATACGCCCCGGAAATGACAACTCCGGTTTTCGCGGCGATTTCCTGCACCCAGCTCTCACTGGCGGGAAGCTTTGCCGCGTGAGGAAAAATCATCCCGATGGGACTGGCTGTGACCCTGCCAACAAGCTCGGCATTAATAAAATTACCAAGCCGCCCGAAGGTATAACCCAAAGGGATACCGGCGACAAACATATCACTGAGTTCCCGGAAACTGAAACGTCTGACCTTTGCGAAAATAAATACGGATAACGCTCCGAAAAAAGCGCCGCCATGGTAACTCATCCCCTGAAGACCGGTAAACTGCCCGTTACGGAAAGGCCAGAAAATGAGCCAGGGCTGTCTGAGGTAAATGCCGCTTGTGTCATAAATTAGAGTTGAGAATATCCGCGCCCCTATAATCAATCCCAGTATACCCCAGGTGAATAAACCGGAAAGATCGTTATCTGACATTGGAAAGCGCCTTTCCCTGATTTGCCTGCGGTACAATAGATACGCGATGCCAAACGCGACTACATACATAATCCCGTACCAGCGGACAGGCAGACCGGGAATTACTTCTGGTTTAAGCCATTCAGGAAAATGAACTGCAAGCGGCATAATATTTAAACCTTATAACCCTGCTGCATGGCGCGGGTTAATTTTAACTTGTAAAAATTGTTTTCTTTTTTAATCTTGGAAATTTCAATCTGCTGGGATTTGATGGTTTCTATTAAATCACCCTGGCTCATGGCGCCCGAATGAAGCAGATCCTCGATATATTCCATTTTAGTATCAAAGTCATTTTCCGCTTCCTGACCCGCTTCCTGAAAACTTTCCTCAATCTGCTTGTCATCCGGAGAATAATTGTCTTCAGGGCTTTGCAGGATTTTTTCGGCAATCCTGTAAATGGCCTGCGATAAAATCGACTGCGGTTTATATAGAGTTATGGGTAATCTTGACGCGAGCGCGGTATCCTGAATTACATCGCGGTAAATAATGCCAAGATGCTCTATTTTAAGATCCAGGTATTCCTCGCATGAGCGCCGTATCTTCATGGCGACATCCGCGTTTTTGGGATCATCAATTAAATTCATAATCAGCCGAGGATGCAAAGAATCAAGCCGCGATACAAATTTATTATAGGACGCGATGTCAATTTTTTGTATATACGGCAGTATTTTGGGAATGTATAATTTCTGGTGGCCCGCGCCGTCTTTGCGGATTTTTTCCAGATACGCACGGGCGTTCGAGCCTTTGCTGCAGGAATTGAACATAAGGCGGAATACCGCGTTTTTCAGGAACACATAAGCGTTAAGAACCGCTGTCACTGCCGGAGCCGAAACAACCACGCCCTGGTTGGAAAGCAGGAAAAAATCCAAAATGGACTGATGCGTTCCCGCACCAAGATCCAGGATAAGAACATCGGTATCATCTTTTAACGAGAGAAGCTGTTTAACAAGCGCTTTACGCTGGAAGAAGGACAGATTGGCGGTTCCTGGTATCTCATTGTCGCCGGGGATGAATCTTAAACCTCTGATATCAGTGTTGACAATTACGCTGCCAAGATTGGATTTAATATTATTTAAAAATGTCCCAATACCCATTTGAGGCGCCTGGTGTCCCAAGACCAAATGCAAATTCGACGCTCCAAGATCAAGATCGGCCAATACTACTCTCTGTCCCGCCTGCGCGAACGCAATCCCCAAATTTGCCGCGACCAGGGATTTACCTACTCCTCCCTTTCCGCTGGCTACCGGAATAACACGCATTACTTATCCTCCAAAACCTGTGTTTTTGTCAGCTTATCTTTATATTTTTTAATAAGTAAAATTCCGGCCATGGCAAACAGATCGCCAAGGAGCAGAATATTCAGTTCGGCTCCCGGCTGGCTTATTCCCTCTGCCAATTTAAGGTTCATGGAAAAACATAAAATCAACAGAGGAAGAAGATTGACGCATTTTCCCGCGATAAACAGCGGAATGTAAGCTTTATAACGATCAATATCAATCCATATAAACAATGCCATAATCGGGAAAACAGCTCCTGATACGATGAATACAAATCTTGGGAAACCGGTATAATCAACAGGCTCAATTAATGAGTAAATAGCCAAAATTAAAACCCTGATAACCTCGTACAGCAAAAGCCCGGGTCTTAACAGCCTGATAATAACCATATATATTGAAAGTAAAACGTGGAGTGATATTAATCAAGGGGTATTTAGCTAAAATTAATTAATATTTTAACCAAAAATATTAATTTTTTATTCATTTTTTTCACATTATGGAAAAATTTATATCAATGTATTAGAATTAATACAGGAGTGCTTATGAAGATTAAATATATTTTTGCTTTTTGTATATTTTTAGCGGTTATTACGGGATGCGCAAAGCCGCCAATAGCGGAAATGGACAGCGCGCGCGAAGCTGTTTTTAAAGCTGAAAATGATGAAGACGCTGTTTTATACGCCGGCACTACACTTGCGCGGGCAAGGGATGCGCTTAAACGAATGCAGGAATCGGCGGATTCAAAACAATATGACGCTGCCAAAACCCATGCCGCGGAAGCGGTATCTGCGGCTGAAAAGGCAATAATCGACGGAAAAGCTGCGGCGGTAAGGGCAAAAGATGAATCTACAGCCATGCTGCGCGGTTTAAGGGATTCACTTGACGAAACCGAAAGAAATATTAACGGCGCGCGTTATTCACTGCTGGATCTGAATTATGACGATCTGGGGCGTGAATTCACAAACGCAAGCAATACCGTTGACAGAGCGGAATCAGACCATAACCAGGGCAGCTATCAGGATGCGCTGGACAATTCAAGAAGAGCCCGTTCCTCGATTAGCAGCATAAACGAAAAAATTTCCGGCGCGGCTACAGCGTCTTCATCCAAAAAGTGAATCAGCATATTGTATCGGTTTTGGTTGAAAACAGAGCCGGAACGCTCAGCAGGGTATCCGGTCTTTTCAGCCGCAGGGGATATAATATTGACAGCCTGACAGTAGGCGAAACTGAAGACCCTTTAATTTCGCGCATGACAATCGCGGTTAGCGGAGATGAACGGGTGCTGGAACAAATAATAAAACAATTAAGCAAACTTATTGATGTAATCGCCATTAAAGAACTGGACGCGTCCTGTTTACGGCGGGAGATAATGCTGATAAAAATCGGCGTAGATGAAAAAAACCGTCCCGCTGTTCTTGAAATAGCCGGTATTTTCCGCGCCCGTGTTGTAGACGTTTCCCAGTCCACAATCACGGTGGAAGCAACCGGCAATCTGGAAAAATTAAACGGTTTTCTGTTATTGCTGCGTCCCTACGGAATCCTTGAGCTTACCCGCACCGGCCTTGTCGCGCTGGAGCGCGGGCAAAATCAACTAACGATCAGCGGTTAGTTTACTGCCGCTGCCACGCTTCAATGTTGAGAGTAGTACGCCCCATCTGACCACCGAATGTTCTGACTTCAATATATACAGTTCCTGAATTTAAGGTTTCAGAAATATAAGCGTTATTGTTGCCGTTATAATCATCGTTTTCCGCGATTGGACGCCCCTGACCATCGTATAGAACCAGTACAGTATCCATATTTCCGCTGGTATATATTGTTAACATGGTTCTGGCGGATGCATCGTAGCGGAACCAGCGGGATTCCTCAGATGAACGGAAGAAAACCTGAACTGCGTCCGTAGGTCTTATCTGAACAGCACGGGCGCGCGTAGTGTTCCCCGCGTCAGCCGGAATAGATTCAAAACTTGCCAGTATACGATATGAGATTGGTTCGTTCCCCAATTGTGATAATTTAACAATGTAGGATTTGTTTACTTCACTGAAAATCTCCAGGCGCGCGTTATAATCTGTTCCGCCATCATCATTTTCGCTTATATAAGCGCCGGAAGAATCATAAATTTGCAGATATGTATCAGCGTTTCCTGATGTTTCTACAATCAATACACCGGCTGATGAAGGACGGACACTGAACCAGCGGACTTCCGCTCCCTGAAGATTACCGGATACCCAGGATCCCATTCGCAGTTCTGATACAGAACCTGCGATGGCGCGTATATTATAACCGCCTCCGTAACTTCCGGGACTGTTCATTTTAACATAATAAGTTTTACCGGCCTCTCCCAAAAATTCCAGTTTGGCTTTATTGGAATTTGTACTGCCGTCATTTTCTAATAAATATTCCATAGATGAGCCGTAAGCTGTCAGACGGGTGTGAAGTTCTCCCGATGTTTCCACTAACAAAGGTCCGGTTCCCGATGGGCGTATACTGAACCAATGTTCATCTCCATAACCCAGATTCCTGGAAACCCAGGCATCCATCCGCAGTTCTGAAATAGCGCCCATTAACGCGCGGACACGATAAGGTCCTGTTCCGGATCCGCCTGTACTGCGTACTTTAATGAAATAAGTCCGCCCGGCTTCAGATAATAATGTAAGCCGCGCATTGTAATTTTCACCGCTGTCATCATCTGATGCAAGTAAATTATTTGAAGAGCCATAAACTTCAAGAAAAGTATCAAGATCGCCGGATGTTTCCACGATTAAAAGACCGGCTCCTGAAGGACGTAAACTGAACCACTGCTCTTCCCCGCCGTTGAGATTTCTGGAAACCCAGGAATCCAATCGCAGTTCCGAAACAGAACTCATATTCGCACGGATACTATAAGGTCCGCTCTCACCATTATATAAATAACGTAATTTAAAAAGATAAGTCCGGCTGGTATCTGCCATTATGGAAATACGTGCATTATAATTCTCGCCGCCATCATCGTTTTCGATAATCATGTTATAGGAAGAGTCATAAGCTTCCAGATAGGTGTCCTTTTCCCCCAATGTTTCTACAATGAGAACACCGTTTCCAGTCGGGCGGACACTATACCAAACCTCTTCTCCCTCGCGAAGGTTTCCGTTAACTGTTGTTCCTGTGCGCAGTTCACGTACTTGCTGAGCAAAGATACCTCCCGTAATAACACAAAAAAAACTTGCGATAATTAATAAAATACGAATTTTATGAAACATATTTTTCCTCCATATAAAACATAATATCACAAAAAACGTAAAAAAACAAAATATTATTCGAAGTTATTTTTTTAATTGGCGAGAGCGCGTACTTTCTCTAAAGGCAGTTCTGTAGCCTGGGCAATCTTCTCTGCGGACATTCCCATTGAATATAGATTCCGTACTGTTTGTTCTCTACCTTGTTCTCTACCCTTCTCCATACCTTTCTCCATACCTAGCTTAATCCCTTCTTTTCTACCCCTCTCTATCCATTCGGGAATTATTCCGGCTTCGGTAAATACTTCCTCAAAGGTCATTGCGTTTGACATTTTATATACCTCCAAAAATACTTTTGAATTCGCCTGTAGTATCACTTCCAGATATGCGCTTAGTTCTCTTATCTTCTCCCGCTTCTCTTTCATTATAACACCGGCATTGCCTATTTCCAAGTTGTTTGTCAATGAATTCAGCCATATATTCTCACTGGCTGACAGCTTCTTCGATTCTATTATCTGTATTGGTATGTAATCGCCTTCTGCCTGATATATACCGGGTGATACTTCTGTTATTCCATACCCGCGAACGGTCTTTAAATACTCAATCAGTTTACGAGGATACCTGCTCTCTACAAATGTGAGGGTAATGCTGGACAGATCAATTTCGGGTGTAATAGCGGCATAGAGGTTTGCGTATGCGTAGACTTTCAGAAAGTCTTTGACAGATACATAGTCCTCAGGGCTTTTATACTCAAATATGTTGTCGGTTCTGAATATGCGTGCTATGTTTTTTTCGATGAAAATATCTTTGGGTTTTTTGATGATAAGCAGGTCGATACGCAGAGGTTCTGATGTAAGCTGATACTCGTACTTGAATTCGAGCAGGTCTTTCCAGTCAAATAGTTCCTGCTGCATTGCCTGTAAAAAGGCAGGGTGCCAGTTAAGCTTACTTTGGCTTTTGTCATTCACATTGTCCGTAGGTGTTGTCTCCTTATGCACTGTATATTATTTATCTGTTTGCTGCAAGCATCTGTTTATTCGCAAGTAGGTTTTATTCTTTATTCCAAAGTTTCAAACCTAATCCATAAAATATTCAATAAATGTTAAAACGCAGCCTGCCTGTGTTAATCGTTAATTTATTCACATTATTAAATATAACCAAACGAATTTTTACACTTTAAAATATTTTTTTAAGTATCCTCACCCCCA